>NZ_JBQLIX010000032.1:0-64618 GCF_052156495.1 Pseudomonas sp. NCHU5216
GACTCGCCCGGGAGGGCGAAACCAAAAACATCAGCAAAAACGCGGCAATTCGGAACAGGCATAAGAACAACCAACACCAAATTTCCAGTCTGGTATCAAGACTGTCTCACCACGAGATACCGCGATGAACCGCCCAAAGCTATCAAGACCAAGGACGGTGGATATTTCAAAGACCTCTCATCCCATGGGTCGTAAGTCTGCGTCGTTCAGGTGGACGGTATTACGGCGCAGCCTTCCGTATCAGAAACTCTTACCCAGATTCAGATACAACGCCTTCTCCCGCTCATCGTTGAACCCATAACTGAAATTCAGCGGGCCGAGTGGCGTGTCGAGGCCGAGGAAGACGCTGGCGGCGTTGATGTAGCCGCTGTCGAAGGCGTTGTCGTTGTTCCAGGCGCGGCCACGCTCCAGCGACAGGCCCAGGTACAGCGGGAAGTCCAGCGGCAGCAATGAGTGCTGGGTCAGGCGGCGGTAGTAGACCATGCGTGCCAGCGCCACGTTCTGCCCGCTCAGGGCATCCTGGCGGAAGCCCGACAGCTCCTGGGCGCCGCCGAGGACGAAACCGGAGGTGACCACGTCGGCTTCGTCCAGGGTGCGCCCGTAGCGGCCGCCGAATATCCAGGTGTTGCGCTCGTGGCTGAAGGCCTTGTTCAGCTCCAGCTCCCACTGGCGGTAGTCCTGATCGGAGTCCAGGCTCTTGTCGTACTGGCGCAGCAGCAGGCCGATCTCCTCGCCCTGGCGGGGGAAGTCGACGTTGTCCAGGGTGTCGAAGGAGTACTTGAGCTCGTAGTAGCCCTCGCTGAAGCTGAAGCTGGGCAGGTCGCGCTCACCGACGCGCACGTCGGCTTCGCCCCAGGCCTGGCCGATGCCGAAGCGGATCTCGCCGTTGTTGGCGATCTGCCGGCCGAGGTTCAGGCCATAGCCGTAACGTTCCAGGCGGTATTCGGCGATGGGGTCGTTATCCAGGATGGCTTCGATGTTGCGCGCCTCGGCGGACAGATAAGGCGCGACGAAGTAGCGCGAGCCGGAGTCCAGTGGCTGGTAGAACTCGCTGTACAGCTCCTGGCGGTCGCCCAGTTGCACCCGCGTCAGCCACTCGGCGCCCAGTTCGTTGATGCCGTTGATGCGGTAGCTGGCGCCGATGTTGAAGACGCTATCGCCGCGCATGTCATCAGCCAGGTTCAGGCCCAGGCGCAGGTAGTCGGTGCCGGTGCGCCGGCCGCGGGCGTCGATCACCAGGGCGCTGCCACGATCCTCGAGCGGGGTGATGCGGTATTGCACGCGCTCGAAGTAGTCCAGGCCGTAGAGCGTGCCCATGTCCTTCTGCAGGCGTTCGAGATCCAGCGGCTGGTTCAGCGACTGGCGAATGTGGCTGAGGATCACCGCGTCGCCCACCTTGGAATCGTTGATCACGCGGATTTCGCGGATCAGCGGGTTGCGTTGCTCGCGCGAACGGGCCACGGCCAGCGCCGGGTTGCCACCGCCCGGACGGACGAAGCGCGCCAGGGGTTCGGCCAGCGCCTCGGTGGCGCGGTAGCCGGCATCGATCATATGCTCGGCGCGGTCGAAGTCGGCCACACCGAAACCGGCCAGGGGCGGGGTGATCAGCAGGTCGTCGGCGGTCAGGGTCTTGAGCTGCTCTTCGGAGTTCTTGCGGGTCATCAGGGTGATCGACTGGTTCATCACGTCGACCACGGTCAGCAGTTCCTTGACCGGACGCAGCGGTGTGCCGAGATCCACCACTATGACCCGGTCGACGCCCATCTGCCGGGCCACATCGATGGGGATGTTGTCGACCATGCCGCCGTCCACCAGCAGGCGGCCGTCCAGCTCCACCGGGGCGAATACCGCCGGGATCGACATGCTGGCGCGCATCGCCTGGGGCAGATGACCGCTGCGCAGTATGACCTTTTCGCCAGTGCCGATATCGGTGGCCACGGCGCGGAAGGGAATGGGCAGGTGGTCGAAGTCACGGGTGTCGCTGCGGTGCACCAGCAGGCTTTCCAGGAGCATGGCCAGGTTCTGCCCCTGGATCACGCCCAGCGGCAGGCCGAGGCTGCCGTCATCGCGGAAGCTGAGTTTCTGCTTGATGAGGAAGTCGCGGTCGTCCTGCTTGCGACGGAAGGGCACGTCCTCTCGTGGCGGCGAGTCGGACAGTGCCTGCTGCCAGTCCAGCTCCAGGGCCAGGCGTTCCAGCTCCTCGACGCTGTAGCCCGAGGCGTACAGACCGCCGATGATGGCGCCCATGCTGGTGCCGGCCACGGCATCGATGCGAATGCCCTGACGCTCCAGCGACTTGAGCACGCCAATGTGCGCCAGGCCGCGGGCCGCCCCCCCGGAGAGCACCAAGCCGATACGTTCCTCGGCCACGGCGGGCAGGCCGAGCAGGGTGGAGAGGGTGAGCAACAGGGCGAGCAGACGAGGCATGACGAATACCGGATGAGGCGAACGCAAAGGCGGCTATTATAGGCATCCGCTTCGCCATACCGAGCCCGCCCATGTCCGATCACAAACCGGAAATCGTCATCACCTATTGCACCCAGTGCCAGTGGCTGCTGCGTGCTGCCTGGCTGGCTCAGGAGTTGCTCAGCACCTTCGCCGAGGAGCTGGGCCGGGTCAGCCTCGAGCCGAGCAGCGGTGGCACCTTTCGCATCCTCTGCAATGGTGTGCAGATCTGGGAACGCAAGGCCGACGGCGGTTTCCCCGAGGCCAAGGTGCTCAAGCAGCGCGTGCGCGACCTGATCGACCCGGGCCGTGATCTGGGCCACAACGACCGCGTCACCCACTGAGCGGCCGTTGTGGCTGTGCCTCAATAACCGCTGGGCTCGGCGCTGCGCTGACCCTGGCTGTGGCTGAGCGCGGCTCGGGCTTCGTCCTTGAGCAGGCGGTTGCCGGCCACGTAGCGCACGATCCACGGCAGCCTCCGCACCTGGCCGCCGCCGAGGCGTGCCAGCACATAGGCCATGGCGCATTTCTCGAACAGCTCGGCATTGAACAGCATGCGGTTGCGGGTCACGCCGAGGATCAGCAGGCGACCGTCCACCAGGCCGCCGTTACCGCCCTTGGCCAGGGCCGCCTGCAGGTGCTCGGCACGGGTCGGCTGCCAGCAGTGCCCGAGGTGCCGCGCCTGTTCGTCGAAGATGCCCGGCATGGCTTCGCCGAGGCCCTGCAGTTGCAGGCTCCAGCGTGGGCTCAGGGTGGCGATGGCCCCGGCATCCTGGCGCAGGTGATAGGCCTGGGCGTGCAGGGCGGCGGTGCCACTGCCCGGGTTGGCCAGCTCCAGCGTACGGGGCAGCTCGCCGGGTTCGACGAAGAGCATCTGCCCCTGGTTGGGAATGCGCAGCGACAGCGCATCCCCACTGCGCTTGAGCAGGCCCTTGCCGCTCAAGCGTGAGGCGGCCTGGATGATTTCTTCTTGCATGCTCACACCACCAGTTTGAAGACGTCTTCAAAGCGGTTCAGCGCCTCGTCGACGATGTCATCGGTATCCGCCGCGCTGGTGTACAGCCGGCTGCCGGCCAGGGTCACCAGGCCGTGGGCCATGTAGGCGGCGCCCATTTCTTCCATCATGTGCTTGCGCGGGTTGACCTCGCGCATCAGTTGGATCGGGTTGCGCACGTTGAGCAGCAGCACGCCGGAAGTCTGCAGGTGCACCACCGAGCCCTGGTTGTAGACCACGTAGGGCAGGCCGAGGCGGTTCACGATCTCGTTCAGGCCGGCGGTCATGCGGTCACCGGCGCGCCCGGCGACGGCCGGGGCGTTGCGTTTTTCCATCTCCACCAGGCTGTGGTAGCCGGCCACGCAGGACAGCGGATTGGCGGTCAGGGTGCCGCCGACGAAGGCGCGCTTGGTCTGCTTGCCGCCGATACCCCCGGCCAGCAGCATCATCACCTCGCGGCGGCCGCCGATGCCGCCGGCCATGGGGTAACCGCCGGTCAGGCACTTGCCGAAGATGGTCAGATCCGGCATGACGCCGAAGTACCCCTGCGCACCGCCCATGCCGACGCGGAAGCCGCTGACCACCTCGTCGAAGATCAGCAGGGCGCCGAATTCGTCGCACAGCTTGCGCAGGTTGGCGTTGAAGTCCTTGCGTGCCGGGCGCGTGCCGCTTTCCGGGCCGAGCGGCTCGACGATGATGGCCGCGGTGCCGCCGCGCAGGCGGTTGATCCAGAGGCGACGGCGGATGGCGGCGAGGTCGTTGGGGAAGCTTTCCTGGGTGTACTGCGTCGCGCCACCGGGGATGCCCACCGCCTCGCGCCGGCCGGTGCCGGGGATGCGCATGCCGTAGACCATCTGGTCGCTCCAGCCGTGATAGGCACCGCCGATCTTGATCACCCATTTCTTGCCGGTGTAGGCCCGCGCCAGGCGGATCGCGCCCATCACCGACTCGGTGCCGGAGGCGAGCATGCGGAACATCTCCACCGAGGGCACGTGACGGCAGACCAGCTCCGCCAGCTTGACCTCGTACTCGTGCAGCAGGCCGGTGGAGGGGCCGCATTCGCGCAGGGTCTCGATGACCTTTTCCTGCACCACCGGGTCGTTGCTGCCGAGCAGGGTCGGCCCGCCGGCCTGGAGAAAGTCGATGTAACGGTTACCGTCGACATCTTCCAGGTGCGCGCCCAGGGTGCTCTTCATGGCCAGCGGGAAGGGGTAGTTGAAGGCCAGGTTGTGCTGGATACCGCCGGGGATGAACTGAGTAGCAGCGCTGGCCAACGCCTTGGAAGTGGCGCATTTGCTGTTGAAATAGTCGTGCACCTTGTCCATATGCTCGCGGCGGATCGGCCGGATCGGCTGCTTGATCAGCGCTTTGAGGCGGGCATCGACGGCATCGGTGTCCGGCCATTGGGAAATGCCGGAGGCGGTCTGCGGAATCGGGGTGGAAGCGTTCATGGGGACTATCCTCGATCAATCGGTCAGAGTGGCCAGTGCGAACTGACTGGCGGAGTGATGGGGGTTGGCGCGCAGGGCGCGGCAGAACCAGTCGTGGGCTTCCTCTTCGAGCAGGCGCATGACCTGGCAGGCCTGATCCATGGTGGTGCCCACACCAATGGCGCCGTGGTTGCGCATCAGGTAGGCATTGAGCCCTGGGCGCACACGGCGGCTCACCAGCCAGGACAGCAGGCTGGAGCCGGACGGGCCGTAGGCGCACATCGGCGCTTGCGGGCCGATGACCTGGCGCGCCTGCTGGCCGCTGATCGGCAGTGGGCGGCCGAGCAGGGTGAAGGCGCTGGCGATGGGCTGGTGCGTGTGCACGCTGGCCTGGCAGTCGGGCCGGGCCTTGAACATCCTGGCGTGCAGGCCGCTTTCTACCGAGGGCGAGCCCTCGCCGGAAAGTTGCTCGAGGCTGTCCAGGCGCAGGATGCAGATGTCGGCCGGGCGCATGCTGTAGTAGTCGCTCGCCGAGGGGGTGACGGCGAAGCGCTCGGCGTCGATGCGCAAGGCCAGGTTGCCGCCGATGCCGGCGAGAAAACCCTGGTCGGCCAGGGCCACGGCCGTGCGGACGATGACCTCCCTGGCCCGTTGTTCAAGCGTCATGAGTACCTCGATGCAGGTGTGCGTAGAAGGGCGCCAGCGCCTTGTGCGCGGCGCGGAAGTTGGCGTAGCTGCTGGCGTAGCGCTCGGCGTTGAGGCGGTCGGGTTGGAACGAGCGACGGATCTCGACTCGTTCGGGAATGTCGCCGACGGCCATGGCATCGATGCCGATGCCGGCGATGAAGGCCGCACCACGAGCGTTGGCCTGAATGGGTTGTTGCGGCAGGTGCACGGTGACGCCGAGCACGTCGGCGAAGATCCTGCACCAGACCTCGGACTGGCCACCGCCGCCGACCAGGGTGATTTCCTCGGATGGCTGGCCGATGAAGCCGTCCACCGCCTCCATCATCCAGCGGGTGTTGAGGGCAACGCCTTCGAGAAAGGCACGCACCATGTCCTCGCGGGCGTGTTCCAGGGTCATGTTGACCAGGCCGGCGCGCAGGTTGCCGTCGTCCACCGGGCTGCGCTCGCCCATCAGCCAGGGCAGGTAGAGCAGGCCGCGAGCGCCGGCCGGGACGCTGGCGGCCACTTCGTCGAGGATGCGGTAGACGTCCGGGCCGGCTTCGTTCTGCAGCAGCGCGTCCTTGGCGTAGAGGATGCGGTCGCGCAGGAAGCTGAGGTTGGCGCCGGCGGCCGACTGCATGGCGATCATCATGTAGCGATCCGGCAGGGCGCAGGGCAGGGCCGCGATCTGCCGCATGACATCGGTTTTCTTCTTCTGCACATGGGCGCCGATCCACGACGAAGTGCCGATGTACAGGTGCAGGGCGTTGTCGCGTACGGCGCCAGAGCCCATGGCCGATGCGGTGGTGTCCACGGCGCCGGCCACCACCGGCAGGCCGGCGCGCAGCCCGAGGCGTTCGGCCACCGGTTTGCGCAGTTCGCCGAGCACCTCGCAGCAGCGCACCAGCTCGGGAAGCTGCGAGCGCTGCAGGCCGGCCATGCGCAGCAGGCCGTCGTGGTAGCGGATGTTGCCGGGGTCGCGGTTGTCGGTGACCCAGGTGGTCAGCGCCGAATCGACGGTGGAGGCGATGCGTCCGCTCAGGCGCAGGTTGATGAAGTCGAGGACGTTGAGGAACTTGTCGGTGCGCGCATACAGCTCGGGCATGGCGTCGCGGATGAAGGCGATATGGCCGAACGGATCCTTGCCGGAGAGGGCCGGTGCGCCGCCGGTCAGGCGTAGCCAGCGCCACAGCTTGAGCGGGTCGTAGCCAGCCACGCGCGGCAGGATGCCGCCGACCTGGCGCCTGACCGCTTCCTGGCCGCGCATGTCCATGTACAGCAGGGCGCGGGCCAGGGGCTGGCCGTCGCGATCCACCGGCACCGTGCCTTCACCCTGGCAGGAACAGCAGATGGCGGCCACGGCCTTGTGCGCCGAGGTGCTGTCGAGCACTTCGGCAGCACTGTCGAGCAGCGCGTGCCACCAGTCTTCCGGGCATTGTTCGACGCCCGAGCCGGCCAGCACATGGGTCTGTACCGGGCGAAAGGCGAAGGCCCTGACGTGGCCATCGAGGCCCACCAGTGCGGTCTTGCAGCCTGAGCTACCGAGGTCTACCGCCAAGACCAGTCGCGTGTCGTGAGTCACCGTGGCCGCCTCTTTTTCATTTGCCTCTTCCCATTTCGTGACAGTCGAGTTAAAACATAAGCATTGATCATGTTTTAGAGAATGAGGCGATGGATAAATCTTTGTCAAGCACCACCGAAAAGGTACGGCGACCCCGCGAACCCAAGCAGCAACGCAGCCAGGAGCGCTTCGAGGCGATTCTGAAAGTGGCGCTGGATCTGATTGCCGCCCATGGCTACGAGGGAGTGTCGATGCGTGAGATCGCCCGCGAGGCCGGGCTGCCGATCGCGTCGCTGTACATGTACTTCCCGACCAAGCTGTCGATCGTCAAGGAGGTCTGGCAGCGCTACACCAGCCGTGTCAGCGAGTCACTGGAGCGCGATCTGCGGAAGATCGTCGACCCCGCCAACCAGGCCGACGCCGGCCTGCTGATCGAGCGGCTGATCGACCTGATGCTGGATATCCAGACCAGCCACCCGGGCTTCATCGAGGTCTGGGGCTGCGTGGCCGCCGCGCCGGAGCTGCGCGAGCTGAATCTGGCCGACACCCTGCGCTCGGTGGAGATGATGGCCACGGCGATTCGCAGCGCCAATCCGGCCATCGACATCGAGCAGGCCGAAGGCCTGGCCATGGTGCTGTGCGAGGGGGCGAGCTCGGTGACCAAGTTGATCCTGACCCTGGCGCCGGAGCAGCGCCCGGCTCGGATCAGGCAGCTCAAGCGCAGCCTGCACTTCATCTACAGCGCCACGCAGGCGGCCTTCGACCAGCGCGAATCCTGATTCCAGAGGCCTTGCCCTGCCCATGGGCAGGGCCTCGGATTGCTGTACCGCACCACAAGCCAATCAGTGCAATGACCTCATAACCGCTAGGGGGCTGTATGTTGCGCAATAAGAAGAACAAAGTCATAGCAGTCGGTATGGGGCTCTGGAGTATCCAGGCCCAGGCATTCGAGATCGACACCGGGCCGGATGTCACCACCACGCTGGAAAGCGTCGTGGAGTTCAGCTCGGTGTATCGCACGGAGTCACCCGAGCGCATCCAGCGTGACGGCCAGAACCTCTTCATCAACGAGAACGATGGCAGCGAGTATTACAAGGGCTTCGTCTCCAACGAGGTCAAGCTGACCTCGGAGCTGCATGTGCGTACCGATCAGGATGGCCTGCTGCTGCGCGGCACGGCCTGGTACGACACGCAACTGATGGACAACGACCCCAGCGGCGATGACTTCGACACGCACAACGGTGACAGCGGCGAGCGCTTTCCCTCGGATCTGCGCAATCGTGCCGGGCACCGGGCACGCCTGCTCGATGCCTACGTCTATACCAATCGCTCCCTCGGCGACATGCCGCTGAGCCTGCGCCTGGGACGCCAGGTGATCAACTGGGGGGAGGGCATCTTCTATTCCGACGGCATCAACGTCATCAACCCGGTGGACATTGGCCGCATCGTGCTGCCCAACGCCAGCCTCAAGGAAGCGTTGCTGCCCACCAACATGATCTCGGCGCAGCTCGGCCTCACCGACGCGCTGAGCGTGGAGGGCTTCTACGGCCTGGAATGGAAGGGCCATGAGATGATCCCGACCGGAGCCTTCCTCAACGATCAGGACTACTTCGGCAAGGGCAGCAATGGCGTGCTGCTGGACCTGCGCAATGACCTGCAGGCGCAAGGCGTGCCGCTGGGGCTGGTGCCCGGCCTCAATGGCGTCGACGGTGTGGTCGCCGGCGCGCGCTATGGCCGCGAGCACGAGGCGCGTGACGATGGTCAGTTCGGCCTGGCCCTGCGTTATATCGTCGAAGACTGGAACAGCACCGAGTTCAGCCTCTACTACCTCAATTACCACAGCAAGGTGCCATTCCTGCGTGTGCAGAAGGGCCAGTCCTTCGCCTGCAGTGGTGGCAGTGGCGGTGGACGCTTCAGTGACCTGTGCGGTCTGACCCAAGCCCTCGACCCCAGCTCGGTGCCACTGGTCGATGGCCTGGCGTACCTGGATACCACGCGCTACGACTTCATCTACCCCGAAGACATTCGCCTGTTCGGCTTCAGTGTCTCGGGCACCATCGGCGATACCAGCGTCGCCGGTGAACTGGCCTACCGGCCCAATGCGCCGCTGGAACCGTCGATGACCTACGAGCTGGGGTTGTTGGCCAATGGCGCGCTGACGGCGGGCGGCGCCAGTGGCGCCAGCATCGACCTGGGCGAGTTCGGCGATGGCTCGGCCAACGACTCGCGCCGCAGCATCGATCTGTACAAGCGCCACGAACTCTACACCGGCTCGATTTCCACCATTCACAGCTTCGGCCCGAGCCTGGGCCTGGATGACCTGACCCTGCTCGGTGAGGTGGCCTTCAACCATGTGCCGGGCAGCCTGCTGGATTCACCCAACTACGCCTACCTGGATTCCTTCGCCTGGGGCTACACGGTGAACTTCAGCGGCCTGTGGCGCAACGTGCGGCCCAACCTCAACCTGCGCCCGGGCCTGACCTTCCGCCAGGACGTGTCCGGCACCTCGCCGGCGCTCAACGAGAACTTCATCGAGGGGCGCAAGTCCGCCACCCTGGAGCTGGCCGCCCTGTATGGCCAGACCCTTGGCGCCAAGCTGAGTTACACCTCGTTCTGGGGCGCGCGCAAGGAAAACCCGCTGATCGACCGTGACCATGTCGCACTGAATCTCTCCTACTCCTTCTAACCAGTGGTATTCGCCATGAACAAACATGCTTTTCGTGTAGGCAGCCTGGTGCTCGCTTGCAGCGTGCTGTTGCCCTTGCAGGTTCAGGCCAAGGTGACGGCCGAGCAGGCCGCTCAGCTTGGCAACCAGCTCACCCCCTTCGGCGCCGACCCCAAGGGCGATGCCGCGCTGGGCATTCCCGAGTGGAGCGGCAAGCTCGCCGCGCCGGCCGGTTATGCCGGGCCGGGCAGTTTTCACGTCGACCCCTTCGCCGGGGAGAAGCCCCTGCGCGTGATCGATGCGCAGAACATGGCCGCCGATGCCGAACACCTGAGCCCGGGCGTTCAGGCGCTGCTCAAGGCTTACCCGCAGACCTTCAAGGTGCCGGTCTACCCCAGCCACCGCACGGCTGGTGCACCTGAGCGGGTCTACGCGAACACCCGCCAGAACGCCCTGCAGGCCACCCTGGCCGAAGGCGGCAATGGCCTGGCCAATGCCTATGGCGGCATCCCATTCCCGATTCCTGCCGATGGCCGTGAGGCGATCTGGAACCACATCGCGCGCTGGCAGGGGGATTACATCAACGAGGTCGCCACTACCGCGCAAGTGGATACCCAGGGCGGCTTCTCCATCATTCGCGAACGCATACGCCTGCTGTCGAACTACTACGACCCGAGCAAGGACGCCAGCAGCCTGAACAACCTGCTGTATTTCTTCGACAGCGAGCTGCTGCCACCCTCGCGTGAGGCAGGGCGCAAGCTGTTGGTGCGCGAAACCATCGACCAGGTGGCCGAGCCGCGTTCGGCCTGGGTCTACAGCCCAGGGCAACGGCGTGTGCGGCGTGCTCCGACGCTGGCTTACGACACTCCCAGCGATGGCATCCTGGCCGACGACACCGACATGTTCAACGGGGCCACCGACCGCTACGACTGGAAGCTGCTGGGCAAGCAGGCGCTGCTGGTGCCCTACCACAACTACGCCATGGAGCAGCCGGGGCTGGCGCTGGAAAAGCTGGTCAAGCCCGGGCACCTCAACCCCGATTTCACCCGTTGGGAAATGCACCGCGTCTGGGTAGTGGAAGCGACACTGCGCCCAGGCCAACGCCATGTGCATGCCAAGCGCCGCTTCTATCTGGACGAGGATAGCTGGTACGCCCTGATGGTGGAAAACAGCGACGCCCGTGGCGAGCTGTGGCACGTCAACCTGGCCTTCACCAAGAACGCCTATGACGTACCGACCATCACCCCAGTGAACATCGTCTATCACGACCTGATCGCCCACAGCTACACGGTGATCGGCCTGCGCAACAACGAGAAGGCGCCGCGCGAGTTCCAACTGACGCCGCCACCGGCCAGCTACTGGACGCCTGCCAACCTGCGGCGTACCGGCACGCAGTGACCTGCTGGCGTCGCTGACGCCAAGAGCCTCGTTCGGGGCTCTTGGCGTTTCTATGGGTGAAAATTATTTAATTGACTTAACTTTTTAACTTGATTAGAAATCTGCCTGTGCTCTGATCGACGAGAGCCTGCGCCGGGATGTCATGGCCAGGCTCGAACGATTGCATTGTGTGGCCGGCATTCGCGCTGATCCACATCTGCACCCGCACCGGGAGATTACCAAGTGAAACCGCTTGCCAGCGTTTCGGGCGTGGCGCTCGAATGGGTCATGAGCCTCGACGTGCTGATCGCCGAGGGCGAGGTCGTGGGGCCTTGCGCCGACGGCTTTCGCGTGAATTATCCGATCATCGGTGGCACCTTCGAGTGTCGTGGCGCGAGAGGGCAGGTGCTGCCCGGTGGTGCCGACACCTACCGGCTCAGGCCCGATGGCATCGGCGAGCTGGATGCGCGCTACAGCCTGATGTGCGAAGACGGCAGTCTGATCAACGTGCACAACCTCGGGCTGTTGCGGCTGACGGAGGCGGGCAAGGCCATGGAGGCACGTGATATCTGGCCCATTCCCGAGAGCGAATACCTGTGCACCTGCACGCCACGCTTTCAGGTCGCCGAAGGTGAGCTGGGCTGGTTGACCCAGCAGACCTTCACCGGCCTGGTGCATTACCCCACGGCGGATCGGGTGCAGATTCGCTGTTACGCGCTCGCGCCGAAACCCTGATCAGGTGCTGGGGCGTTTGGGGTATCTCTAAAGACCTAAGCGGCGGCTGTGGGGATACGGGAGGTTGGGTGTTGATACCGGACTGGCAATACGGTGTTCGTTTCCGGGTGTCTGTTCCGAATTGCCGCGTTTTTGCTGATGTTTTTGGTTTCGCCCTCCCGGGCGAGTCACTTTTACGGGTAAAAGTAACCAAAACCCTCCGCCCGATCATCCGGCCCTGGCTGCGCCAGGGTTCGCTCACTCCATCGCCGTTCCAGAGGCCCGCCACGGTGGGCCATCCCTGGCCCATCGTGGCTCTCGCGACATCCATGTCGCTCAACCTCTTCCACGACGATTCCGCTCACCCTCCTGGGCGGGCTCTGCACGCGCCTGAACCTGCGGTTACTCCATGGGACTCTTACGCGCTTGATGGGGGCAGCCGTAGGGCGGACTCAGGAGCGCCAGCGAACAGTCCGCCGGGCCATGCCGAGTTCGGCACCACGGCTCACGCCCAATACTCCCACCAACGGCGTACTGCTTCCGAGCGGCCGGCGTCCCGGTACGCCCTACGCGAATGAAAGTTTTGGTTTAACCCGACGGCCACATCGCGACTTCACATCTAGCAGAACACGTCGAGCGTACCTTGGAATGCCAGTTCGCTCAGGCGCGCTAACTCCCCCTTCAGGAGGCCGAACGTAGGCATTGCGCAGGGGGCGAGCGGCATGGATGCCGCGAGAGGCGTAATGGGCCAGGGATGGCCCATGTACGCCGACCCCGGAGCGGTGCCGGAGTGAGGGAAGTCGAGCGCAGCGAGACCCGGATGGCGGGGGTGCGTTTCTTTTGCTTACTTTTCTTTGCGCACTTCAAAGAAAAGTGAGTCGCCCGAGGGGGCGAAACCCGGAATATCTGAAAACACCCAAAGCGGCGTCAAGAACACCAACACAGGCCAACCCACCAACACACAAACTTGCCAGCCCGGTATCCCGACTGACTTGCCAATATCCCGCAAAGAACCAGTTCGTCCTTCAGTGGCTCAGACCTGCGCTCAGCGAGCGATCATGCCCTGCAGGATCAGGCCGCTGGTCAGGCGTACCTGGCGGCGGTGCGCTTCCATATCCATCGTCTCGCTGCTGGTCAGGCGCAGCAGTTGCAAGTGCGAGTAATCGTTGAGCAGGAAGGCGGCCAGTTCCACATCCAGGTCGGCGCGCAGCTTGCCACGCTCCTGCAGGTCGCGCAGCAGACCGGCGATTTCATGCTGCAGGCTCTCGTTGAGACGCTTGTAGTTCTCCGGCAGGTCGCTGCGGTCACCACCCAGCACGTGCGGCAGCAACTCGCGCCAGATCGGCGCTGGAAGCATGTCGAGGGCGTGATCGACCAGCACCTGTTCCAGATAGCACAGCGCGTCCAGCGGGTCGTCCAGTTCGGCCATGTGCAGGCGCGCGTCCTGCAAGGCACTCTGGTCGGCCTTGCGCAGCATCTCCAGGAGAATCTCCTGCTTGGAGTTGAAGTACTTGAACACCGTGGGCGCCGAGACGCCTGCTTCCCGAGCGATCTGCTCGATGGTGGTGTTGGCGAACCCCTGGCGCTCGAACAGAGCCACCCCCGCTTCACTGATGGCCTTGCGGCGCATGGCTTTCTGACGTTCGCGCAGACCGCTCACTTTCCCTCTCCTTATCCGGGTCGCAGGTGGCGAGCATAACGGAAGTAGGTTTTCATGCGTAAATATTTTATTGACTAAAACTTTTTATTCAGGCAATTATTCTGTCACATCTGCCGCGTGCAGAGCTTCTTACAAGAAAGGACAGAGGTTTCATGACTACCTCCGTAAACACTCAGGCAGCCAATCAATTGGCTCGTCATTACGCCGATGCACACGAGGCGCTGCGTCAGGCGCAAGCGCCACAGTCCTTCATGAACGGTTTTCCCCCAGCGCCCGAGCAACTGGTGGCCTGGGACAACTGGATGAGCCCGCCGTATAACAAGTGGGGCTTCCGCAATCTGGTGCGTCTGCGTCCGAGCATCACGGTGTCCTGCGGTCGGGGTGAGCAGCCGCTGGCAGAAGCGCTGCAGGACCTCGACGGTTTCAGCTTCGCCAGCGAGTGCGGCCTGAACGTGCGTCTGGACGAGCACCTGCTGGCCAGCCATGCCGACGGTTTCATCGTGCTCAAGGCCGGCAAGGTGGTGTACGAGCGCTACTTCAACGGCCACACCGCCAATGATCGTCACATCATGTTCTCGGTGACCAAGTCACTGATCGGCACCCTGGCCGAACAACTGATTCACGAAGGCAAGCTCGACCCCGAACGACTGGCTGGCGATTACGTAGCGGAGTTCGCCGGTAGTGCTTACGCCGATGCCACCGTGCGCCAGTTGCTGGATATGGCGGTGGGCATTTCCTACACCGAGCAGTACGACGACCCTGCGTCGGAAAGTTCGCAGTTCGGTTATGCCTGTGGCTTCCAGCCGGCGCCGGCCGAATTCGCTCAATACGCGTCGCTGTATCAGTACCTGCCGACGCTGCGCAAGCGCGGCGAGCATGGCGGCCTGTTCCATTACGTCACCGCCACCACCGAGGCCCTGGCCTGGGTGATGGAGCGTGCCTGTGGCGAAGCCTGCCATGAGCTCCTGACCCGGATCTGGAAGGTAATCGGTTGCCAGCGCGACGGTTACTTCATGGCTGACCCCTGGGGCCGTGGCGTGGCCGGCGCCGGTTTCAGCGGCACCCTGCGCGATATGGCGCGTTTCGGTCTGCTGCTGGCCAATGGCGGCGAGCATCAAGGCCAGAGCCTCGTTGCGCCGGAAGCCATCGCAGCCATCGCGGCGGGTGCCGACCCGGCCATCTATGCCCAGGACGAGGATTTCAGCCACTGGATTCCCGGTGCTTCTTACCGCAGCCAGTGGTACGTGCTCAACGACCACAGCCGCGCCATCGTCGCCGGCGGCATTCATGGCCAATACCTGTTCGTCGACTTCGAGTCGGATGTGGTCATCGTCAAGCAGTCCTCGCTACCCGAGGCGGTGGGCATCTTCGATGCAGACAACGTACGCGCGTTGCGTGCTATTGCCGCGCATCTGAAAGCCTGATTCAGCTCAAAGAGACAAGAAATATCGGGCGGCTCACCACTGGTGGGCCTGCCGATTCGCAGCCCGGTGCGTGTTGAGCCCGAGCTGCTTTGCAACTGCCCTGTGACACAAAAACAACTTACCCAGGAGCATTTCATGACTCGCGTCCCATTCACTCCCGCGCTACTGGCCGTGGCCGTACTGAGCAGTGCCGAGGCCATGGCTGGCTATACCTTCGAGGAGGGCAAGCTCTCCGGCGAAGCCAACCTGACCGTAGGTGGTGCGACCGTCTCCACACGCAATGTCAACTTCGGCGCCGGCGGCGTCGATCAGCGCAATGGCCGTAACATCGGCACCCGCGTCGATTGGCAGGAGTTCTATCTCAAGCCGGGCGTTACCCTCAAATATGCCGTCGACCCCGACTTCGATCTGATCGCCGGTGGCTCGGCGGTGTCGGCCAAGACCTTCGGTGACGGCGATGCCGGTGGTTTCACCCGCAGCTCGGACGGTTACACCGCGATGGAGGAGGCCTATGCGGGCTTCCGTGCGGGGGAGTGGACCTTCACCGCTGGGCGGCAGAACTACCTGGTGGGCAATGGCTTCATCGTCATGGACGGCAACCTCGACTCCCGTGGCGACGGCGCCTACTGGCTGGGGCCGCGTACCGCCTTCCGCGACTCGGGCATCCTCGCCTGGGATCATGGCGCGCTGCGTGCGCAGGCCTTCAGCCTGCGCACCGACTCGCACCTGGGCGACTTCCGCCTCAACGGCGCCAACCTGGACTACGACCTGGCCGACCAGGTGACCCTGGGCGCCATGGCCATGAAGGTGGACTCGCAGACCAACACTTTCGCCACGCCGCTGCGCCGTGATGGCATGCAGGTCTACAACTTCCGTGCCCTGCGCGGCAGGTTGCCAGGCCTCGACGCGCTGACCCTCAACGGCGAATATGCAGTGCAGCGCGGTAGCGGTGACGGCATGAAGTACGATGCCAAGGCCTGGTATGCCCAGGCCGACTACAGCTTCGAGTCGCTGCCGCTGACTCCGGTGCTGGGTTATCGCTACGCCCTGTTCTCCGGTGACGACAACCTGGCTGACAACAGCCAGCAGTCCTGGGATCCGCTGAGCAAGGGCTTCACCGACTGGAGCACCTGGCTGGTCGGCGACGTGATGGGCAACTACGTGCTGTTCAACACCAACCAGCGCGTGCAGCAGTTCTCCATCAAGACCCGCCTGAGCGAAACCCTGACCCTGGGCGCCATTCACTATCAGTTCTGGCTGGACAAGGACAACTATCAGGGCATCTCCGTCAGCGACCGGCGCTTCGCCAACGAGAACGTGATCTACCTCGACTGGACGCCCACTGAGCGCCTGTACACCTCGCTGGCCTACAACTGGGTAGACGCCAAGTCGGCGGCCAAGCAGGTATTCGGCGACGACGACCGTTTCACTGCGCTCGAACTCTACTTCACCTACCGTTACTGAGCCTGCCAGGAGACATCGAGATGAAAGCAATGCGTATCGCGGCTGCCTTGACCCTGGCATTGGCCAGCGCCACTGGCGTTCAGGCCGAGCAACGTACCGTGAGGGTCTACAACTGGATCGAGTACATGCCGCCTGAGATCCTCAAGGGATTCGAGGCCGAAACCGGCATCCGCCCGGTGTACGACGTGTTCGACAGCGCCGAGACCCTGCAGTCCAAGCTGCTCACCGGCAACTCCGGCTATGACGTGGCCTTTCCGGGCAGCGCCTCGCTGGGCACCTTCATCGGTGCCGGCACCTTCGAGAAGCTCGACCGTAGCAAACTGCCCAACTGGAACCGCCTGGATGAAACCTTCATGGCCGAACTGGCCAAGAGCGGCGACCCCGGCAACCAGTACGCGGTGCCCTACATGTGGGGCACCAACCTGATCGGCTACAACGTCGACAAGGTGCGTGAGGCGCTGGGCCCGGACGTGAAGCTGGATAGCTGGGACCTGATCTTCAAGCCGGAAAACCTCTCCAAACTCGCCTCGTGCGGGGTTGGCTTCCTCGATTCACCGGGGGATATCCTGCCGATCGCCCTGGACTATCTGGGCCTGCCGCCGAACTCGGAGAAGGCCGAGGATTACCGCAAGGCGCAGGATCTGATGATGAAGATTCGCCCCTACATCACCTACTTCAATTCCTCGCGCTACGGCTACGACCTGGCCAATGGCGAGATCTGCGTGGCCGTGGGCTGGTCCGGTGGCATCGAACTGGCACGCAAGATGGCCAATGCAGCCGGCAAGGGGGTGAAGATCGACATGTTCCTGCCTAAGGAAGGCGCGCCGCTGTGGTCCGATGTGATGGTTATTCCCAAGGGCGCGCAGAACGTCGAAGAAGCCCATGCCTTCATCAACTACCTGCTACGCCCGGAAGTGATCGCCAAGGCCAGTAACGCCATCGGCTATCCCAACCCCAACAAGGATGCCACCGCCTTCGTCAACCCCGAGGTGCGCAACAATCCCAGCATGTATATTCCGGCTGACAGGATGGGCTCGCTGTACGCACTCAAGGCCCTGCCACTGAAGGCCGAGCGTATCCGCATGCGTACCTGGAACAGCATCCGCACCGGCAAGTGAGCCGGCGGGCACCCGCAGTCATGCGGCGGGTGCCCGTACCACGAACGACGAGGAGGGTGTGATGACGCGATCCATAGCGTTGGGCGATAGCGGGCTCGAGGTGTCGCCGCTGGTACTGGGGGGCAACGTGTTCGGCTGGACACTCGCTGAGCGCGATTCGCTGTACCTGCTCAGCGCTGCCCATGAGGCGGGCATCACCAGTATCGACACGGCCGACATGTATTCGGTCTGGGTCGAAGGGCATCGCGGCGGTGAGTCCGAGCGCATCATCGGCGCCTGGCTGGCACGCAACCCCGGCCTGCGCGATGGCCTGACCCTGATGACCAAGGTGGGCGCCGAACTGGGCCCAGGTACAGGCGGCCTGTCGCGCGCCTGGATCATCAAGGCGGTGGAGGACTCGCTGCGCCGCCTCAATACCGATTACATCGACCTGTATTTCTCCCACTACCCCGATCCGCACACCCCGCACGAGGAAACCCTCAGCGCGTATCAGACCTTGCTGGAGGCGGGCAAGATCAGGGCCATCGGCGCCTCCAACTTCACCCGCCAGCAACTGCAGGACGCCGAAGCCGGTGCCGAGCAGGGCTTGCCGCGTTACGCGGTGCTGCAACTGGAGTACAACCTGCATGACCGTGCCGACTACGAGCAGCACCTGCAGGCCTTTGCCCACGAGCGGGGGCTTGGCGTGCTGAGTTATTTCAGCCTGGCGTCCGGCTTTCTCACCGGCAAGTACGCCAGCCCGGCCGATATCCAGGGGCATGCGCGTGCCGAGGATCTGCAGCGCTTCTTCACCCCACGCGGCATGCGCATTCTCGCGGCCTTGCGTGAAGTCGCCGGGCAGCATCAGGTCGAGCCGGCCAGCGTGGCCCTGGCCTGGCTGATGCAGCAGCGAGGAGTGACGGCGCCGGTGGTCAGTGCCACCAGCCGCGAGCAGTTGCAACGCTTGCTGCAAGCCTGTGCCTTGCGCCTCGACGATGAAGCCTTACGCCTGCTGGACTCCGCCAGCGCCCAGTGAGCCAAGCCAGAGGCCGCCGAGCAGCTGGATGAGGAAATGCCTTGATCTGATTGGATGAGCCTGTGCGCAAGGCGGGCAGGTGGGCAGTCGTCACGAACTGAAAGTTAATGTCGTTAATTATTTCTGCTCGATGACGGCTGGTTGCAGGGGGGAGGCCGAATGGCTCCCGGCAATGTTTGGTTCTTCCACGACAACAATAAAACCGATGGAGCTTCTCATGTCTTGCAGTCAACCTCCCGGCAGGGTCGCCGCCGACCCGGCCATGCGTGCCGCCACCATCTTCATCGCAGCGGTGTCGATTCTCGTGGTCGGTATTCAACCCGTGTTCATCGGCCTGTTGGCCGGGCACCTGGGGCTGTCCCTGGCCCAGCAGGGCTGGATGATCTCGGTGGAAATGTGTGGCTCGGTCTTCGGCACGCTGCTGGTGGCTCCGCTGGCGCGGCGCTGGGGCTCGCGCCGGCTGTGTGCCATGGCGGCCTTCGCCTTGGGCGGCGTGACCCTGCTGAGCGGCCTGACGGAACAGTACACGACCATGCTGGCGCTGCGCGGCCTGGCCGGCATGGTGGCTGGTGCCCTCTATGCCCAGGCGGTGTACCTGTTGGGAAGGATGCCGGGGCAGGATCGCTCCTACGGTTTCCTGTTGCTGCTGCAGACCAGCGTCTTCGCGGTGATGGCGGCGGTGCTGCCGCTGCTCGCGGCAACCCTGGGTTTCATGGCCGCCATGGGCATGCTGGCCGCCTGGTACGCACTGGCCTGCCTGGTTTGCCGCCTGCTGCCACGTCAGGTCGGTCACGAGGCAGGGCAGCAGACGCCATCCTCGGCGGTCGGCCCGGCCTCCTTCGGGGTGGCCGCACTGGCCGGAATGCTTTGCCTGCAGGTGGCGATCTATGCCGTGTGGGGCTTTATCGACGGCATCGCCAGTGGCGATGGTCTGAGCGCGGTGGATGTGGGCTGGGCTGTGGGCATCGGCCTGCTCGGCGGCTTGCCGGGCGCGGCGCTGCCCAGCCTGCTGGGCAATCGCTTCGGCCGTCTGCCGATGATTCTGCTCGGCTCGTTCTGTGTGGCATTGGCGGTCTGGCTGCTGGGGCTGGGGGTGAAGAGCGGCGAGCAGCTCGCCGGCGTGGTGTTCCTGATGAACTTCGGCTGGGTGCTGGCGCTGTCGTATTACATGGCGGCGGTGGTCAGCCATGACGCCAGCGGCCGCCTCACACGTATGGTCAGCGTGGTACAGGTGACCTCGGCGGCCTTCGCTCCGACGGTGCTGAGCCTGTTTCTCGGCGACGGCGGCAAGACGCTGATCTTCAGCTTCTCGGTGGGCTCGGTACTACTCGGTTGTCTGCTTGCCGCCCTGGTCGGCCTGGGGGTTGGCCGGCGTCAGCAGTTGCGTGCGGCGCTGTCATGAGGCCTGACGCGACCAAGGAGTGGCCCCATCGAGACCAATTGGGGGTGGCGCACTGGCCTTGCGGCTGAGAACCTAGGGAGGTGTTCAGTCGAGTTGCGATCATGCCTGCTTCCGCTTTGCCCGTGCATACCCGGCATCTGGCCAATGGCTCCGTGCTACATGCCTGCCAGCAGCCCTGGGCGCGGCAGGCGGGCCTTTGCCTGCGGGTGGCGGTGGGCAGCCATGACGAGCCGCGCGATTATCCCGGCCTGGCGCATTTTCTCGAACACCTGCTGTTTCTCGGCAGCCGCGGCCATGCCGTCGAGCAGAGCCTGATGGCCTATGTGCGCGGCTGTGGCGGCCAGGTCAACGCCTCGACCCAGGCGCGCCATACCGATTTCGTCTGCCAGTTGCCGGCGGCCGGGCTGCAGCCGGCCCTGCAACGCTTGCAGGACATGCTCAGCCATCCCTTGCTGGAAAAGGCGGCGCAACGCCGTGAGCGTGAGGTGCTGCATGCCGAGTACCAGGCGCGCAGCCAGGATGCCGATAGCCGCATCGACCATGCCCTGGGCCAGGCCGTGGCGGCGGGGCACCGCTGCGCCGACTTCCTCGCCGGGGATCGGCACAGCCTGGCGCTGGAGCAGGCAGAATTTCAGCAGGCGTTGCAGGGCTATCACCGCCAGCATTACCAGGCCGGCAACATGAGCTTGGCTCTGGTCGGCCCGCAGCCACTGGATGAATTGTTGAGCCTGGGTGAGGCCTGCCTGCTGAGCATGCTCAGCGCGGCGCCGGTTCGTCGCACGTACTCATCCCTGTTGCCGCTGCGTGCCTCCCATCTGCTACTGCAACACCCCGTCAGCGGCGTGACCCTGGGGCTGGCCGTGCAGTTGCCAGAGAAGGCGCTGGAGCCCGCCCTGCAGCTATTTCTGGAGGCGCTGCACGATCCGGCGGCGGATGGCTTGCAGGCAGGCTTGCGCCAGGCCGGGCTGTGCCAGGCGGTAACCGCCCGAGTGATCTACCGGCATGAGGGGCAGCGGCTGTTGCGCCTCGATTGCCCAGGCGCGGACAGCACGACGGCTGCACGTCTGCAAGCCGAGCTGCGCGGCTGGTTGCAGCGTTTGCCGGGTGATGCTGGTTGGGGCGCGCGCTGGCGTGCCTGGCAGCAGGCCCAGGCTGCGCGCTTGGCCGGCTTGTCGCCGCTGGCTCTGGCTCAGCATCTGCTGCAGCAAACAGATGATTTTTCCGAGAGCGAAGTGCTCGCTGCGTTGCAGCCCTTGCTGCTGCAACTGGCCAGTGGTGACGGCTTGATCGAACTGTGCCGCACGAGCGAGACGCAACCGCTCTGGCCCGCGCTGGGGCTGGATCTGCACATGCAGGCCGTGGCGGCGCGCAGCCTGTCAGCGCCTGCCCTGGATCTGCACTTGCCACAGGCCTGTGCGACCCTGGCCCCGGCTGCACGCGCGGCGCAACTACCCATGGCCGCGCTGCGCTGGCATGCGGGGCCGGAGCAGGGCGGCCCGGCGGCGCTGCACTGGCGCGGGCCCAGCAGTGACGACGGTTTGCCAACTCCTGTGCGGCTTGCCACCTTGCAGGCACGTATCGCAGATCAGGTCAGGCTATGTCAGCGCCATGGCGTGGCCCTGCAACTGCGGGCCACGCCCGGCGCCTGGTCGCTGGCGCTGTCCGGCCCGGCGCCGTTATTGCCTGCCAGCAGTGTGCGGCTGTTGCCACTGCTGCTGGCGCCGCTGGATGAGACCGTCGCGCCGCCCGCTGCCGGGCTGTTGCTGCGCCAGGTGCTGGAGTACCTGCCGGAGCTGGGGCAGTCAGCCGCGCCGACGATCCTGCAGGGATTGGGCGTCGGCCTGGATACGGCAGCGCAGCAAGAGATCGAGGCCTTGTTCGAGGCGGTCGAGCCTTTGTCTGCCACGACACCGCAGCCGCACAGCAGCGGCGGCCTGAGCTGGCATCAAGCACCGGTGTCGGGGGCGGAGTCGGGGGCGGAGTCGGCCCTGCTGCTGTTCTGCCCCGTGCCTGATGCAAGTGCACTGGCCGAGGCGGCCTGGCGCCTGCTCGATCAGTGCCTGCAGGAGGCCTTCTACCAGCGTCTGCGCGGCGAATTGCAACTGGGTTATGCGCTGTTCTCCAGCTTTCGCCAGGTACAGGGACGGCGCGGTCTGCTGTTCGGTGTGCAGTCGCCGGTCTGCGATCAGGCTGCCATCCTCGGCCATATCCGCGCCTTTCTGGCGGCGCAGCCGGCGCGCCTGGCCGGGCTGTCAGCGCAGGCCTTCGAGCAGGCGCTTCAGGCCCTGCAACTGGGACTGCAGGCGCCACACAGCCATGTCGAATGGGCCGAGCAGTTCTACCAGGCGCACCTCGCCGGTCTGCCGGCCGAGCATGACCAGGCCGTTGGCCAGGCGCTGAGCGCGCTCGACTCGCAGGCGCTGGTGCACGCCTGCCGGCAACTGCTGGCGGAGTGCGGCTGGCAGGTGCTGAGCAGCACGCCAAACCACTAGCAGGCCGTTGAAAACTACCTAGGTTGGCAATAACGCGTTTAAAACGGCCTCAAAATGGGTTCTTCGCGGAATCATGGCGAAGTCGGGCTTGATATCTTGGTTGATACAGGATTGACAATAAGGCGTTGATTGTCCTTGTGTCTGTTCCGAAGTGCCGCGTTTTCGTTGATGTTTCTGGTTTCGCCCTCCCGGGCGAGTCACTTTTGCGGGCAAAAGTAACCAAAACCCTCCGCCCGGTCATCCGGCCCTGGCTGCGCCAGGGTTCGCTCACTCCATCGCCGCTCCAGAGGCCCGCCGCGGTGGGCCATCCATGGCCCATCGCGGCTTTCGCGGCATCCATGCCGCTCAGCCTCTTCCACGACGATTGCGTTCGCCCTCCTGGGCGGGCTCTGCACGCGCCTGAACCTGAGGTAACTCCCAGGGAGTCTGCGTGCTTGATTGGGGGCAGCCGTAGGGCGGACTCAGGAGCCTAAGCGAACAGTCCGCCGGGCCATGCCCAGTTCGGCACCACAACCTACGGCTGCCTGTACGACCTTGGACGTGGCCAATGGCCGCAAGGAGTAAGACCTGTGCCTATGAACCGGCAGATCGGTCGCTGGTAGCGGTCCGGTCGCGATTCCCATGGGGCAAACCCGCTGACCAGGCCAAAGCACTGCATGACCACTGCCAAGGCAGCGTATGGCGAGGCCGGGTGCCTTTCGATAATCGCCTCCGACACGACTGCCCAGGCGGTCGCCACTCAAGCGGAGAGCGTTATGAACAACAACAAGATCGCCAACCCCCGATTCCTGCCCCTTGCCTTGACTGCCGCCGTGGCCATGGCCGTCGCCCAGCAGGCTGCCGCCGAGATCGTCCTGTACGACAAGGACGACACCACCTTTTCCACCGATGGCTACGTCAACGCCTTCTACGTCAACAGCGACGTGGATCGTGACGGCGAGCGCTTCGACCGCCGCCAGTCGCGGGTGAAGATGGGCTTTCTGCCCAACTGGATCGGCTTCAACTTCGGCAAGCAGGTCGATGACCTCAAGCTGGGCGCGCGGGCCTCGTTCTGGGTGACCATCAACGACAGCGAAACCAATGGCACCGACACCGCCATCGACGTGCGCCAGTTCTACGGCACGGTGGCCAACCCCGAGTGGGGCGAGGTGCTGGTGGGCAAGGACTTCGGCCTGTTCTCGCGCTCCAATATCTTCCTCGACGAGCTGCTGGCCGGTTACGGCAACGTCTCCGACACCCTCGGCCTGGTGGATGGCACCGGTGTGTCCTTCGGCAATATCGGCACCGGCTATCCGTACCCGTTCCCCACCTCGCAGATCACCTACCGCAACAACAACCTGGCCGAAGGCCTGCGCGTGGCGGTGGGCATCATGGATCCGGTGGACACCAACGACGACAGCGCCACCGGCAAGGCCTATCAGGAGAACCCGCGCTTCGAGTCGGAGGTCAGCTATCAGTTCGAGCTGGGCGGCTCGACCATCTACACCTGGCTCAACGGCGCCTACCAGACCTCGGAGAACACCGACGACAGCGTCGACAGCGTCACCTCCAAGGGCCTCGGTTATGGCGTGCAGGCCAAGTTCGGCGGCCTCTCGCTGACCGGCTCGGGCTTCCAGGCCAAGGGCATCAACCCCTTCTTCACCAATAACCTGGGCGAGCCGACCCTGCGTGATATCGACAGCGACGGCTACCTGCTGCAGGGTTCCTACACTTGGGGCAAGAACCGCGTGGCGCTGTCCTACGGCAAGACCGAGGACGATGGCAACGGCCTGGGCGTGGCAGCCGACTACGAGACCCGTGGCATCGCCTACTTCCGCACCATCAACGACAACCTCAAGCTGGTGGCCGAGTACAACCAGTACCAGATCGACGCCGCCGCCGGCAGTGGCCGCAACGAGGACACCAATACCCTCGCGCTGGGTGCTGTCGTCAGCTGGTAAGGGCAGTGGCAGCGAGCCGGGCAGGGGGAAACCGCTGCCCGGCTTAGCAGGCTGTTGAAAACTAGCTGCGTTGCCATTGCTGCGTTAAAAACAGGCTCGTGCGCGAGTCCGATCAAAATGCTCATTTACAACTCGTAAACTGCGCTTTTTCGCCTGTTCTTGCCTTGCACTGGCTGCCTCGCCTACGTTTTTCAACAGCCTGCTAGGTTTGGGCTTCAATCGATAAACAGATCCGGCACCAGGCTGCCACCGGCGGGATCGAAGCGGTACTGCTCGAAGTCGCTGACGCCCTGTTCTCGCAGGATGTCCTCGTCGACCAGCAGGCGCCCGCTGAGGCTGCGGCCTTCGCTGCTGAGGATGGCATGGGCGGCATCGGCCATGATCGCTGGGGTGCGTGCCCGCTTGAAGGCGTCGCGGCTGCCCAGCTCGAACTCGATGGCAGCAGTGGCGATCATGGTCTTCGGCCACAGCGAATTGACGCTGATGCCGTACTTCTTGAACTCCTCGCTCATGCCCAGGGTGAGCATGCTCATGCCGTACTTGGTGACGGTGTAGGGGCCGTGCTGGGCGAACCACTTGGTGTCGAGGTTGAGCGGCGGCGAGAGGTTGAGGATATGCCCGCCCGCGCTTTTCTTGAGGTAGGGAAGTGCGGCCTGGCTGCAGACCATCACCGCGCGGGTGTTGATCTGGTACATCAGGTCGAAGCGCTTGGGCTCGAGTGTTTCCACCCCCACCAGCTTGATCGCTCCGGCGTTGTTGACCAGCGCATCGATGCCGCCGAAATGCTCGGCGGCCTGGGCCATGGCGGCGGCCACGGCCTGCTCGTCACGCACGTCCAGTTGCAGCGCCAGGGACTTGCCACCTGCGGCCTCCACCTCGGTGGCGACGCTGAAGATGGTGCCTGCCAGTTTCGGGTGCGGCTCGGCGCTCTTGGCTGCGATGACGATATTGGCGCCATCGGCGGCGGCCTTGAGCGCTATCTCGCGGCCAATGCCACGGCTGGCGCCAGTGATGAACAGGGTTTTGCCGGAAAGTGACATGGGCGTTCCTTTTGTCGTTGTAGAGAAACGTAGGGTGCGCCGTGCGCACCGCCGGTTTTTTGTTGCGCTAGGCGTTGGCTTCGATCTCCACCAGCAACTGGCGATTCCTCACCTGGTCGCCCTGGCTCACGCCAACGCGGCGGACGATGCCGTCGACCCCGGCCTTGAGTGGGTGTTCCATCTTCATCGCTTCCAGCACCAGCAGCAGTTGGCCCTTACTGACACTGGCGCCCTCGGCGACCAGTACCTCGACTATGGCGCCATCCATGGGGGCCTTCACCGCGCCGCTGCTGGCGGCGTTCTGCCCGCCGGCTGGCTCATGGGTCACGTCCAGCAGTTCCAGGTTGCCATGCTCACCGTACAACCATAGACGTTCGCCTTCGAGGTGGTAGGCCTGGCGGCGGCGCACGCCGTCCAGCTCCAGGGTCAGCCAGCGGCCATCGTTGCCCAGCAGGCGCAAGGACACGTGCTCCTCGCCCCGGCGCACGCACAGTTGCGCTTGCGCGCCGCTGGTGAGCACGTCCAGCTCCACCGCGTGCTTGTGTTCGCCCTGCTTGAGGACGAAACGCCAGGGCGCACTGCCGGCGCTGCGCCAGCCGGACAGGCCGGGCTGGTGCGCGCGGGTGTTGGCCAAGGTCTGATAGAGCACGGCAGCGGCCATGGCCAGCTCGGCCAGGCTGGCGCTGTGCGGGTGCAGGCTGGGGTCATCGGCGAAATGCTCGGCGATAAAGGCGGTGGTGGCGTTGCCGGCGGCGAACTCCGGGTTCTTGAGCAGATTGGCGAGAAAGCGCTGGTTGCCGTTCACGCCGAGCAGCACGCATTGCTCGACGGCGCGTACCAGCTTGCGCCGGGCTTCGTCGCGGGTTTCGCCGTAGGCGATGACCTTGGCCAGCATCGGGTCGTAGAAGGGGGTGACGGCCTGGCCCTCGACCAGGCCGTGGTCGATGCGCACGCCGGCCAGCAGTTCGGGCTCCCAGCGCAGCACCTGGCCGGTTTGCGGCAGGAAGCCGGCGGCCGAGTCCTCGGCGTACAGGCGCACTTCCATGGCATGGCCAGTGAGGCGAATATCGTCCTGCTGCAGTGGCAGGGGCTGGCCTTCGGCTACGCGAATCTGCCAGGCCACCAGATCCTGACCGGTGATCAGCTCGGTGACCGGGTGTTCGACCTGCAGGCGGGTGTTCATTTCCAGGAAGAAGAATTCGCCGCTGGCGTCGAGCAGAAATTCCACGGTGCCGGCGCCAACGTAGCTCACCGAGGCTGCAGCCTTGACCGCCGCCTCGCCCATGGCGCGGCGCAGCTCGGGTGTCATCACCGGGCAGGGCGCTTCCTCGACCACCTTCTGGTGGCGGCGCTGCACCGAGCAGTCGCGCTCGCCGAGATAGACGATATTGCCGTGCTGGTCGCCGAAGACCTGAATCTCCACATGGCGCGGGCGGATCACCGCGCGTTCGAGAATCAGCTCGCCGGAACCGAAGGCATTCTGCGCCTCCGAGCGGGCGGTGCGGATCTGCCCCAGCAGTTCGGCGGATTCCTCCACCAGACGCATGCCGCGACCGCCACCACCGGCGCTGGCTTTGATCATCAACGGGTAGCCGATACGCTCGGCTTCGCTGGCCAGGGTGTCGTCATCCTGGGCGGCGCCTTCATAGCCGGGTATGCAGGGCACGCCGGCCTCCAGCATGGCGATCTTGGACAGGCGCTTGCTGCCCATCAGGTGGATGGCGTCTACGGTTGGGCCGATGAAGACGATGCCGGCTGCTTCACAGGCGCGGGCGAAGTCGGCGTTCTCGGAGAGGAAGCCATAGCCAGGGTGGATGGCGTCGGCGCCGGTCTTGCGTGCGGCCTCGATGATGGCCTCGATGCGCAGGTAGGACTGGTTGACCTGGGCCGGGCCAATGCACACCGCTTCGTCGGCGAGCTGTACGTGGCGGGCGTCGGCATCGGCCTCGGAGTACACCGCTACGGTGCGGTAGCCGAGCTCGACGGCGGTGCGCATCACCCGGCAGGCGATCTCGCCGCGGTTGGCGATCAGGATCTTGTTGAATGCGGGCATCTTCGTGCTCCTGTGGGGCGATCCCCGGATTGCATCCGGGCTACGGTCTATTTGTTCCCTCTCCCCTTGGGGAGAGGGTTAGGGAGAGGGGGCAACAACACCCTCTCCCCCAGCCCCTCTCCCGCAAGCGGGAGAGGGGAGCTACTACTGCGCCCACTTGGGCTTGCGCTTCTGCACGAAGGCCATGGTGCCCTCGACGCCCTCGGCACCGGTGACGGCGGCGGCGAACTGTTCGGCGGCGCGGTCGAGCAGCGGGCCGAGGGCTTCGCTTTCGCTGGCCAGCAGCAGGGCCTTGGTCTGGGCGTTGGCCTGGGGCGCACACTGGCGAATCTGCTCCAGGGTTTCGGCCAGACGCTGCTGCAGGGCGGCTTCATCAGGCTCGCAGTAGTGCACCAGGCCCAGACGCAGGGCCTCGGGGCCATCGAAGCGCGCGGCGGTCAGGGCCAGGCGACGCGCCTGGGTCAGGCCGATGCGCTGCACGACGAAGGGAGCGATCTGCGCCGGGAGGATGCCCAGGGTGGTTTCCGGCAGGCCGAATTTGGTGCCGCTGGCGGCGATGGCCACGTCGGACACGCAGGCCAGGCCGAAACCGCCGCCGAGCACGGCGCCTTCCAGCACCGCCACCAGTACCTGCGGCGTGGCCTGGGCCTCTTCCAGCAGCGCACCGAAGGCACGGTTCAGCTCGCGGTAGGCGTCGCCGCCTTTTGCGCGGGCGCCGGCCATGTCCTTGATGTCGCCACCGGCGCAGAAGTGGCCGCTAGCGCCGCGCAGGACGATTGCGCGCACGTCCGTGTCATGGCGCACGGCTTCCAGGGTGGCGCGCAGTTCGCCGACCATGGCCAGGCTCATGGCATTGCGGCTGTCCGGACGATTCAGGGTGACGTGCAGCACGCCAGCGTCGAGGTTCAGCAGCAGGGTTTCGCAGTGGTGCAGGTCGTTCATCGCATACCTCGATGTAGGGCGACAATGGCGTTTCAGGTGCGTAGGGTGGATCACGCTTTATCGATCCACCGTGGTGGTGGACGTGAAAAGCGACGTCCACCCTAGGCTCAGCCCTTCTTTATGGCCTGCCGTCCCTGGCGGCCACCCTTCGCGCCGTCGCTGCGCGACGTTAAAAATCGTTCCCGACTATTTTTTCTTCCCCGGCAGAATGCCCATCAGCTTGCAGATGATGCCGAGCATGATTTCGTCGGCACCGCCGCCGATGCTGACCAGGCGCACGTCGCGGTAGGCGCGCGACACCGGGTTGTCCCACATGAAACCCATGCCGCCCCAGTACTGCAGGCAGGCGTCGGACACCTCACGGCCCAGGCGCCCGGCCTTGAGCTTGGCCATGGACGCCAGCTTGGTCACGTCGCGGCCCTTCACGTATTGCTCGGTGGCCTGGTAGACCAGCGCGCGCAGGGCTTCGATCTCGGTTTGCAGCTCGGCCATGCGGAAGTGGATGACCTGGTTGTCGATCAGCGGTTGGCCGAAGGTGTGGCGCTGCTTGCAGTAGTCGATGGTGGTGTCGACGCAGTGTTCCAGTCCCTTGATCATGTTGGCCGCACCGAACAGGCGTTCTTCCTGGAACTGCAGCATCTGCATCATGAAGCCGGCGCCTTCGTGGCCGATGCGATAGCGCTGCGGCACGCGCACGTTGTCGAAGAACACCTGGGCGGTCTCCGAGCTGCGCATGCCGAGTTTGTCCAGGTGCGGACTGACGCTGATGCCCGGGGTCTTCATCGGCACCACGATCAGCGACTTGTTGACGTGCGGCTTGTCGTCCGAGGTGTTGGCCAGCAGGCAGATGAAGTCGGCCGACGGCGAGTTGGTGATCCACATCTTGCTGCCGTTGATCACGTAGTCATCGCCGTCCTTGCGTGCGGTGGTCTTCAGCCCCGCCACGTCGGAGCCAGCGCCGACCTCGGAGACGCCGATGCAGCCGACCATTTCGCCAGTGATGGCCGGGCGCAGGAACTCTTCGCGCAGCTCGTCGGAGCCGAAGCGGGCCAGGGCCGGGGTGCACATGTCGGTCTGCACGCCGATGGACATGGGGATGCCGCCGCAATGGATGGTGCCGAACTCTTCGGCGGCGACGATGGAGTAGCTGTAGTCCAGGCCCATACCGCCGAACTGCTCCGGCTTGGAGATGCCCAGCAGGCCCAGCTCACCGGCCTTCTTGAAGATGTCATGGATGGGGAAACGGCCTGCCTTTTCCCACTCGTCGACATGCGGATTGATTTCCTTGTCGACGAAGTTGCGCACGGTGCGGCGGAGTTCCTCGTGTTCCTGGGTGAAGATCATTGTTGTTCTCCGTAGGGTGCGCTGTGCGCACCGGATCTTGTATTGAGGTCAGAAACGCGCGACGCCGAAGCTGTTCTTCTTCAACGGTCTCAGATTGGCTTCGGCGCAGATATCCAGCAAGAAGCCCAGCAGCTTGCGCGTATCGCGCGGGTCGATCAGGCCGTCGTCCCACAGGCTGGCGGTGCCATAGAGGGCGGTGGACTGGCTGTCGAGCTTCTGCGCGGTCACGCTTTCCAGCATGTCGAGCATCTTCGGGTCAGCTTCCTTGCCTTCCTTGGCGTGCTTGTCCTCGGTGACGATGCGCAGCACCTTGCCGGCCTGGGCGCCGCCCATCACCGCCGTGCGGCTGTTGGGCCAGGCGAAGATAAAGCGCGGATCCAGCCCTCTCCCGCACATGGCGTAGTTGCCGGCGCCGTAGGAGCCACCGACGACTATGGTCAGCTTGGGCACCGTGGCGTTGGCCACGGCCTGGATCATCTTCGAGCCGTGTTTGATCACGCCGCTGCGCTCGGACTCGGTGCCGACCATGAAGCCGGTGGTGTTGTGGAAGAACAGGATCGGCGTGTTGCTCTGCTCGCACAGCTGGATGAACTGCGCCGCCTTGGCCGCACCCTGCGGGGTGATCGGGCCGTTGTTGCCGATAAAGCCGCAGGCCTGGCCTTCGATCTGCAGGTGGCCGCAAACGGTCTGGCTGTCGAACTCGTTCTTGAAGTCGAGAAACGCCGAGCCATCGGCGATACGGGCGATGATCTCGCGCACGTCGTAGGGCTTCTTGGCATCGGCCGGCACCAGGCCGAGCAATTCCTCGGCCGGGTACAGTGGCTCGCGCCAGGTGCGTTTCTCACGAGCGGGCAGTTGTTGGTTCCACGGCAGCATGGCGATGATCTCGCGCGCCAGGCGCACGCCGTCGGCATCGTTCTCGGCCAGGTACTCGGCGGTGCCGGCGACCTGAGCGTGCATCTCGGCGCCACCCAGTTGCTCGTCGGTGGCGATCTCGCCGGTGGCAGCCTTGAGCAGGGGCGGGCCGGCGAGGAACATCTTGGCCTTGCCGCGCACCACCACCACGTAGTCCGACAGGCCCGGCTGGTAGGCCCCGCCGGCGGTACTGGAGCCGTGCACCACGGTGATCTGCGGCAGGCCCATGGCGGACATGCGCGCCTGGTTGGCGAAGCCGCGCGCGCCTTCGACGAAGATGTCGGCGGCATAGTTGAGGTTGGCGCCACCGCTTTCGGCCAGGGTCACCACCGGCAGCTTGTTCTCGAAGGCGATCTGTTGCAGACGCAGGGATTTTTTCAGCCCAGTGGGGGAGATGGTGCCGCCCTTGATCGCGCTGTTGTTGGCGATCACCAGGCAGCGCACGCCGGCGATGTAGCCGATGCCGGCGATCAGCCCGCCGCCGGCCTGGCTGCCGTCCTTGTCGTCGTGCAGCTTGTAGCCGGCCAGCGAGGCCAGTTCGAGAAAGGGCGCACCGGCATCGAGCAGCAGGTTGAGGCGTTCGCGCGGCAGCAACTGGCCGCGCTTGTCGAACTTGGCCTTGGCCTCCTGCGCCTTGTCGAGCACCTTCTGCTCGACGTCGCGGAAGGCTGCGATGGCCGCCAGCATGGCTTCGCGGTTCTGCGCGAAGGCTTCGCCATGCACGTCGATTTCCGATTGGATCACGGGCATCGCCTTACTCCTGATCTTTCAGTACATCGGGCAGGTAGGCCCGGTGGAAACCGTTGTAGGACTCGCTGTTTTTCGCCTTGCCCAGCGTCCAGGCACGGGTGCCCTGGCTGGCGGCGCCATCGATGCGGACGGTGTTGCCGCTGATGAAGTTGGCGCCGGGGCTGAGCAGGAAGACGATGGCGGCGGCCACCTCGGATTCGCTGCCGATGCGCTGCAGCGGCACGTGGTCCTTGAGGTTGCGGATCATGTTCTTCATCGACTCGGGATAGGTGTCCATGCCGCTGGAGGCGATCCAGCCCGGCGCCACGGCGTTGACCCGCACGCCGGCGTGGCCCCACTCGTAGGCGGCGGTCTTGGTGAAGTTCTCCATGCCGGCCCGCGCCGCGCCCGAATGGCCCATGCCGGGCATGCCGCCCCACATGTCGGCGAGCATATTGACGATGCTGCCGCCGTGCTTGCTCAGGCTCTGCAGGAAGACTTCCTTGGCCACCAGGAAACCGCCCACCAGGTTGGTGCGCACCACGGTCTCGAAACCTTTCTGGTTGATGCCGATGAGCGGCGCGGGGAACTGGCCGCCGGCATTGTTCACCAGGTGATGGATGCGCCCGCGCGCCTCGATCACCGCGCCGACCATGGCTTTCACCGCTTCTTCGTCACGGATGTCGCAGACCTGGAAGCTGGCGCTGCCGCCATCCTCGATGATCTCGGCGCAGGTTTTTTCCAGCTTTTCCTGCTTGCGCCCGACCAGCACCACATGGGCGCCGAGATGGGCCAGCTCGTGGGCTACGCAGCGGCCAATACCGCTGCCACCGCCGGTGACCAGAATGGTCTGGTCAGCGAACAGGCCAGGTTTGAATACGGAGTCGTAGCTCATTGTTCTTGTTGTCCTGAGTGATTGCGGTGCGCGCGGCGTACCCTACGAGGCTGGCTGATGTTGGTGCGCACAGCGCACCCTACGGGGTGTAGGGTGCGCTGTGCGCACCATTCAAGGTTTCCGCCAGCGCGCTGGGCACCGGCACCGGGAATTCCAGCAACTGCTGGGCGAACGCCTTGCCCTGCGGGTCGATGCGCAGGCTGGCGACACCGCCACCACCCAGCGCGTTCTCCAGCAGGAAGTTGAGGCCGTGGCAACCCGGCAGGTACCAGCGGCTGACGCGGCCCTGCTCGGCGTCCAGGGTATGCGCCATCCAGTTGGCCACGGCCTCGGGCGTCAGCGCAGCGGCTATCCACGCCAGGTAGTCGGGCTCTCTCGCCATCACCCCTATGTTGCTGTGGTTGCCCTTGTCACCGGAGCGGGCCACGGCCAGGCGGATCAGCGGCACGGTGGCGTCGGCGTCTCCCATCGGCACAGGTAGCGCGGCTGGTTCGCGAAGCTGCGTCGGGTCGAAGGCATCGACCTGGGGCAGGGCGACCGGTTGTCGCTCGCCATCGATCTCGACGCTCAGGGCGCAGGCGCTCTTGTCCACCAGGAAGCTGAACAGGCGGATCACCGGGTAGACGGCGGGGCGGCCGCCGACGATGCCGGTCAGGCCTGGCGCCATGCCGGTGGCAGCCTGTGCGATCTCGCGGGAGAAGAGGATCAGCGCCTCCTTCTTGGCATGGCGTGCGGCGATCTTCACCACCACCTCGCGGCCATCGCGGCGCTGGCCCTGGGCGCCATAGGTGGCTTCGCTGCCCAGCAGCTCGACACTGACTTCTTGATAAGGGCCCCAGCCGCGTTCGGCGAACAGTTCTTCGGTCTTGTGAATGATCGCCTCACTGACCCGTTCGGCCTTGGCCACGGCATCGATGCCGGCCAGCAGAAAGCTGGCGGTGCAGCGGAAACCGTCCGGGTGGGTGGCACTGACCTTGTACTGATCGGTGGGCGGCAGGCCACGCGCGCCTTGCAGCTGTACGCGGTCGTCGCCGACCTGGCTCAGCTCGACCTGGGTGAAATCGCAGATCACATCCGGCAGCAGATAGGCGCGCGGGTCGCCGATCTCGTAGAGCATCTGCTCGCCAACGGTAAAAGGCGTGACCAAGCCACCGGAACCCTCCGGCTTGGTCACGACGAAGCGGCCGTCGTCTTCGACTTCGACGATGGGGAAACCGATGTGCTCGTAATCCGGCACGTCGCGCCAGTCGGTGAAGTTACCGCCGGTGCACTGCGCGCCGCATTCGATGATGTGCCCGGCCAGCGCGGCCTGGGCCAGCTTGTCGTAGTCGTTCCAGGCCCAGCCGAACTCGTGCACGAGGGCGGCGCTGACCACCGCGCTGTCGACCACGCGGCCTGTGATGACGATGTCGGCGCCCTGTTCCAGCGCGGCGACGATGCCCGGCGCGCCCAGGTAGGCGTTGACCGAGACGCAGAAGGGCGGCAGCGGCGCGCCGGTGAACATCTCACGGGTGCCAGCCTTGACCAGCTCGCCAAGCTTGGGTTGCAGGTTGTCACCGTGCAGCACGGCGATCTTCAGCTGTACGCCGGCCTGTTCGCAGGCGGCGCTCAGGGCTGCGGCGCAGGCCATCGGGTTGACCCCGCCGGCGTTGCTGATGACGCGGATCTTCTTTGCCGCCAGCTCACCCAGCAGCGGCGTGAGCACCTCGACGAAGTCGCGGGCATAGCCGTCGTCCGGCTTCTTCATGCGGGCGCCGGCCATGATCGACATGGTGATCTCGGCCAGGTAGTCGAATACCAGGTAATCCAGTTCGGCGCCGCGCACGAGCTGGGCGGCAGCGGTGGAGGTGTCGCCCCAGAAGGCGGAGGCGCAGCCGATGCGTACGGTTTTGCTCATTGGAATTGGCCCGTGACACATTGAGAAGGTGTGTCGACATTACCAAGCAAGCGCTTGGTTGAAAAGTGCTGGAAGAGGGCAGATCGGCCAAAAATGCGCCCAAGCGCTTGCTTGGTCGGTTGGTGACGCATACATTTCATCAATGCAGACAAGCAGTTGCCGGCAGCATGAAGAATTCATCAGAACAATCGCCGGCAGGTTCATCAGGGGAGAAGTCAGCGTGGACGAACACAGCGCCCAGGCCGTGATGCAGGAACTGGTCGACAGCGGCCAGGTGACCGATCCGGGCAGTGCCCGTGGCAAACTGTTGCAGATGGCCGCCCACCTGTTCCGCAGCAAGGGTTACGAGCGCACCACGGTGCGCGATCTGGCCAGTGCCATCGGCATTCAGTCCGGCAGCATCTTTCATCATTTCAAGAGCAAGGAAGAGATCCTGCGTGCGGTGATGGAGGAAACCATCGTCTATAACACCGCGTTGATGCGTGCCGAGCTGGCCGCGGCGCAGGGCACTCGCGAGCGCCTGCTGGCGCTGATCCGCTGCGAGCTGCAATCGATCATGGGCGGCACCGGCGAGGCCATGGCGGTATTGGTCTATGAATGGCGCTCGCTGTCGGAGGCCAGCCAGGCTCAGGTGCTGGCGCTGCGCGACACCTACGAGCAGCTTTGGCTGCAGGTGCTGGGAGAGGCGCGCGAGGCCGGCTACTTCAAGGGCGATCCCTTCATCCAGCGGCGCTTCCTCACCGGAGCGCTGAGCTGGACCACCACCTGGTTCCGTCCGCAGGGGCCGATGACTCTGGATCAGTTGGCCGAAGAGGCCCTGTCTCTGGTGTGCAAGGGCGGCTAGCCAGAGCGCCCTCAAAGATGCCTCGCCAAGGGGCTGAACTTCGTTCGACGCCTTGGCGCGCAGAAGCCTGATTGCGGAATTTGCACGTAGCAGGACTCAAGATATTCGTCCTCGGCCGATATACCCATCATCTTGGGGCGGACGTACGGTCGGATCACAGGTGCAAACGGAGGATGCGAGGCAAGGGAGTCTGCTGTGGCTGTACCTGTATCCGCTCGTGAGTAAGGGGGCGGGTTTGCGTGCGTTACTCGCGGTGGTGGTAGGCGCTTGTCTGGCGCTGCCTTCCTGGCTCGAAGCCAGCCAGGAAGTGCGCGTGGGCGGCTACGATTTCCCTCCCTACCTGTTCAGCCCCGAACGGTATGAGCCGCAAGGCCTCACGGTAGAGGTGCTGGAACTGCTCAATCGCCTGCAGGGGGACTACCACTTCGTGCTGGTGCCCACGGCGGCGGGCCGGCGCTATCGTGACCTGGCCGCCGGCCGCTTCGATCTGATGCTGTTCGAGTCCAGCCGCTGGGGCTGGCAGGATACGCCGCACATCACCCTGGAGCTGCCGGTGTGGGAGGCCGAGGTCTATGTGGCCTTGCGCGTTCCCGGGCGGGGCCAGGACTACTTCGCGGATTTGTCGGACAAGCGCATGGCGTTGCACCGAGGCTTCCATTACGGCTTCGCCGGGTTCAATGCCGATCCAGATATGCTGCGCAGCCATTTCGATGCGCAGATGACCTATTCCCATGACAGCAATCTGCGCATGCTGCTCTTGCGACGTGCCGATGTGGCCGTCGTCACACGTTCCTACCTGCAGCTCTTCGCCGAGCGCAACCCGGGCGACATGGAGCGCCTGTTGGTTGCCACGCATCCCGATCAGCGTTACCGACATCAGGTGCTGCTGCGCCCTGGCGGGCTGCCCGGCGAAGCACGCACGCGAGTACTGCTGGGGCAGTTGGTGGCCGAACCCGCCTTCGCGAAGCTCTTGCACCGCTATCACCTGCAACTCACCAACAAGGTCGATAAAGAATGATGAATTCATCGGGTTGGTCAGGTTTCTCGACTAGGCTATTTGCCATGGCCATAAGGCTTTAAGGGGAGAGGGAATGTTCTATTCAGGGCATTACAAGCGGTTGCTGGGGGGGCTGCTGGGCCTGCTGTTTGCTGCTTGTCTGAGCGCGGCTGAAACCATTCGAGTGGGAGCTGCACATTTCCCGCCTTACGTAACCAAGGTCGATTTGCAGGAGGCCAGCGGTTTGCTGCCGCAATTGCTGGAAGCGCTGAACCGTGAGCAGGCCGATTACCGATTCATCATGCTGCCGACCGCCATCGTGCGGCGTTTTGGCGATCTGCAGCGTGGGCGCATCGACATGGCGATCTTCGAGAACCCCGAGTGGGGCTGGCAGGATATAGAGGCGGATGTGGTGGACATGGGCCTGGAGGACGCGGAGTTGTTCGTGGCGCGGCAAGAAGCCCAGCGTGGCCAGGAGTATTTCGCGCAACTGGCCGGCAAGCGCCTGGCGCTCTACCGCGGTTACCACTACGGTTTCGCCGATTTCAACAGCGACCCGGAGTACCTCAGCCGCACCTTCAACGCCAATCTCGGCCATTCCCATGACAGCAACCTGCTGATGGTGCTGCGTGGACGGGCCGATATCGCCCTGGTCACCCGATCCAACCTCTATGACTTCATCGCGCGTAACGCGGACAAGCTCGATCAGTTGCTGATATCGGAGCGGGTCGATCAGGTTTATCGCCATCACGCGCTGATTCGTCGGGGCGCGCCGATCAGCGCGGCGCAGTTCGCCGAACTGCTCGAACGCCTGCGGCAGAAGGGCGAGCTGGCACGCATCTTCGACCCCTACCAGATTGCCGTCAGGCCAGTCGCAGAGGGTAGCTCAGCAGCAGGAACTGAGTCAGATTGAGCGCCCCGTGCAGGGCGATGGCCGCGCTCAGGCGGCCCGTGCAATGGAAGGCCAGGCCATAACCGAGCCCGGCCACGGTGGCCACCAGGGCGAAGGCCGGGCTGAATGGCAAGTGCGCGGCGCCGAACAACCCAGCCGTGAGCAGCAGTCCCGGCCATTGCCCCAGGCGCTGGATCAGCATGGGCTGCAGCAGCCCGCGAAACAGCAGCTCTTCGGCCAGCACCGCGACGCCCAGGTTGACCGCCAGCCAGAGCAGCAGATCCTGCGGCCATTTGGGCTGCCAGGCCACCACGCCCAACAACCAGGCCAGGCTGGGTGCCAGCAACAGCGTTGCAACGGTTATAGGCCAGATGTACAGCCTGCCAGCCGCTTTCCGTTCGTCGCGCCCAGCCCACCAGGCCAGCAGCGCCGCGCCGACCAGCGCCTTGTCCCAGGACAGGCGCAAGGCATAGGGCGGCGCGTCCAGGCTGATCTGCCGAGCGGGCCAGAGCTCGGTAGGGCGAAAACCGGGGAGCAGGTGGGCGGCCAGGGCAATGCCCAGGCTCAGTACCAGCAGTTGCCAGAAGAAGGCGGGCAACAGGCGTTGACCGGCAAGCACCAGGGCGCTGAAGGCGGCCCCCAGTAGCAGGCCGGGGAGGGTGATGGCCTCGACGGCGTAGCCGAATGCCAGCACCAGGGCCGGCAGCAGCAAACGCAAATGCAGGGCAATGCCGCTGGCCGGCGTAGGAGGGCGGTTCAACGTTCGCGGGCGTCCTTGGCGTCCTGCTCGGCATTGCGTTCATGGATGCGTTTGAGCTGCTCCTCGCTCAACGGCAGTTCCTTCGCCGTGTCGCGCAGCATCATCAGGCCGCCGATGATGGAGCCCAAGGCCAGGATGAGGATGAGCCAGGCGTACCAGGGCATGATCGATTCCTCTTGCGGTTCAAACCCTCACCATACTCGCCCGGCAGGAGCTTGTCAGGCGTGGCAGAGCGCTGTCAGTGCGTGAATGGTTGTCACATGGTGGCAACTTGATGCTGTTTCAATGACGGCTTCCGCATTCAGGGAGAGACCGCCCCATGAGCCATGCCAGCGCTCTGCAGTCCCTGCTTCGCAGGGTGACGCCACTGGCGCCGCAGATGAGCATCAACGAAGTGGCCGACCGCCTGCTCACGCCCGAGCACAAGGCGTTTCTGTCGCTGCCGGTGGTGGCCGAGGATGGCCGGCCGCTGGGCCTGGTCAGCCGTACCCGGCTGCAGGACATCTTCATGCAACGCTTCGGCCGCGACCTGCGTGGGCGCCACCCGGTCAGCGAGGTGATGAACCTCGAACCGCTGGTGGTCAGCCTGACGGACGATCTGGAAACGGCTGCCAAGCAGGTCACCGGGCAATTGCAGTACCCCATTACCGAGGATTTCATTCTGGTCGACGAGCAGGGCGCTTACTGCGGTCTGGGCACCGTGCTCGACCTGCTCAAGGCCATGGAGGCGCGCATCGCCCAGCGCAACCGGGTGCTGCGCCAGGCATTGGTCGACCTCAAGGAATCCCAGGCACAGTTGCTGCAGTCGGAGAAGATGGCGTCGCTCGGGCAGATGGTCGCCGGTGTCGCCCACGAGCTGAACACACCGCTGGGCTATGTGAAGAACAACGTGCAACTGCTGCGCGAGCTGAGCGAGCCGCTGTTCGACCTGGCGGCGGCGCAGGCCCAGCTGGGGCAGTGCCTGAATGATCCCGCCTGCGACGAAGCGACCCTGGCCGAAGCCCTGCAAGCGGCCGAGCGAGCCCGCCAGCAGGCCGCGCCGGAGCTGCTCGCCGAGGATCTGCAGCAGCTCTATGGTGACACGCTCTATGGCCTGGAGCAGATCGCCGAGCTGGTGGTGGGCTTGAAGGATTTCGCCCGCGTCGATCGCGCCATGAGTGAGGAAATCGACCTTAACGATTGTATCCGCAGCGCCTTGCTGATCGCCCGCAACCACCTCAAGGACAAGGTCGAAGTGGTGCAACAGCTCGGCGAACTGCCGCGCATCGCCTGCGCGCCGTCGCAGATCAACCAGGTGTTGCTCAACCTGCTGACCAACGCCGCCCAGGCCATCGATGGCAGGGGCCGTATCCAGATTCGCAGCTGGGTGGACGAGCAGGGCATCCACATCTCGTTGCAGGACAACGGGCGCGGTATGCCGCCGGAGGTCATGGCGAAGATCTTCGATCCCTTTTTCACCACCAAGCCGGTCGGCCAGGGCACCGGCCTGGGCCTGTCCATCAGCTACAAGATCGTGCGTGACCACGGAGGGCAGATACGCGTGGCGTCCGAACCTGGCCGGGGCACGCGTTTCCTCATCAGCTTGCCGCTGCCCACTGCCGCCACCCTGAAAAGGAGTGCCTGAAATGACCGCACCCGTTCGCATCCTGTTCGTCGATGACGAGGAGCGCATTCTGCGCAGCCTCGCCATGCAATTTCGCCGTCATTACGAGGTACTCACCGAGAGCGACCCGCAACGCGCCTTGCAGCGTCTGCGTGAAGAGTCGGTGCATGTCCTGGTGAGCGACCAGCGCATGCCGCAGATGACCGGGGCGCAGTTGCTGGCCGAGGCGCGCGAGATCGCACCGAACACTCTGCGCATCCTGCTCACCGGCTATTCCGACCTGGACGCTGCCGTCGAGGCGCTGAACGACGGTGGCATCTTCCGTTACCTGACCAAACCCTGGGATCAGCAGGAAATGGCCTTCACCCTGCGCCAGGCAGCCGAGCTGGCCATGCGCCAGAGCCAGCCGACACTGCCACCGCTCGACAACCAGCTATCGGCGCCCCTGACCCTGCTGTCGCTGGATGACGACCTCGATACCCTGGCCGTGGTCGACGAGTTCTGCGCTGCTGGCGGCCATCGCCTGCTGCGTGCCCGCAACCTGGCCGAGGCCATGCTGCAACTCAATAGCGAAACGGTGGACATCCTGGTCAGCGATCTGAAACTGGCCGGCGAAGACACCGCGCCCCTGCTCAAGACCCTGGCCCAGGCTCATCCGCGCCTGCTCAGCCTGGTGGTCACCCCGTTCCAGGACACCCAGGCCCTGCTGCGCCTGGTCAACGAGGCGCAGATCTTCCGTTACCTGCCCAAGCCGGTGCGCCGTGGTCTGTTCGAGAAAGGGCTCAAGGCCGCCGCCGAGCAGGTGTTGATCTGGCGCACGCAGCCGCAACAGACGGTCACGCGCCTGGCCGAGGTGCCGCGCGACGAGCGTGAGCAGGAGAAGGTGGGCAGCCTGATGGGCATGCTCGGGCGTTTGCGCGAGCGCTTGATTGCCTGACAAGCCTGAAAACCTTGTAGGAGCGAGCTCTGCTCGCGAAAACGCGTTCGCGAGCAGAGCTCGCTCCTACGGCATCCCCCAGCGTATTTCCAGTAAGACCTTGCCTGTGTGCTGGGCTTAGGCCATGACCAGCGCCAGCGAGCTTTGCGCTACAATGCGCGGCGTTTTTGTCCTGTCCGAGACCCGCCCATGCCCGCCTGCCAGACCCCGATCATCGTCGCCCTCGACTTTCCCAGCTCCGACGCCGCCCTGGCCCTGGCCGATCGGCTCGATCCGGCACTGTGCCGGGTCAAGGTGGGCAAGGAGCTGTTCACCCGCAGCGGGCCGCAGGTGGTCGAGGCCTTGCAGAACAAGGGCTTCGAGCTGTTTCTCGACCTGAAATTCCACGACATTCCCAACACCACCGCCATGGCGGTCAAGGCCGCGGCGGAGCTGGGGGTGTGGATGGTCAACGTGCATTGCTCCGGCGGCCTGCGCATGATGGCCGCCTGCCGCAACGAGCTGGACAAGCTGGCCGGCGCCAAGCCGTTGCTGATTGGCGTGACGGTGCTGACCAGCATGGAACAGCAGGATCTGGCTGGCATCGGCCTGGACGTGCCGCCACAGGAGCAGGTGCTGCGTCTGGCCAGCCTGGCCGCCGACGCCGGGCTCGATGGTCTGGTCTGCTCGGCGCAGGAAGCCAGCGCGCTCAAGGTGGCACAACCGCAACTGCAACTGGTCACCCCGGGAATTCGCCCGGCTGGCAGCGCTGCCGACGACCAGAAGCGCATCCTCACTCCGCGTCAGGCACTGGATGCCGGCTCCGACTATCTGGTGATCGGTCGCCCCATCGCTCAGGCCGCCGACCCGGCCCAGGCGCTGGCTGCCGTGGTCGCCGAGCTGCGCGCCTGAGCCCTGTAGCCCGAATGAAATCCGCGGCGGTCCGGCATGCCGTCCGATCTTTCCCGGATTTCATCCGGGCTACCGCTGATTGCGGCACCGCGCTGGTGCAGTCGTCATCAGCGCCCTGCATGACCCACCACTCCAACGCCTGATAGTGCTGCTCGCCGCCTGGCTTGCTGGCTAGACTCGTCGCGATCTCCAATCGCTGCGAGGAAGCACAGATGAGCATGAGGTTCTCCGGCCAGGTCGCCCTGGTCACCGGTGGTGCCGCCGGCATCGGCCGCGCCACGGCCCAGGCCTTCGCTGCCGAAGGGCTCAAGGTGGTGGTGTCCGATGTCGATGTGAGTGGCGGCGAAGGTACTGCCGCGCTGATTCACGCAGCCGGTGGTGACGCCTACTTCGTGCGCTGCGACGTGACCCACGACGCCGAGGTCAAGGCGCTGATGGACGCCACCCTGGCCCAGTACGGCCGCCTGGACTACGCCTTCAACAATGCCGGCATCGAGATCGAGCAGGGCAAGCTGGCCGACGGCAGCGAGGCCGAGTTCGACGCCATCATGGGCGTCAACGTCAAGGGCGTATGGCTGTGCATGAAGCACCAGATTCCGTTGTTGCTGGCTCAGGGTGGTGGCGCCATCGTCAACACCTCCTCGGTGGCGGGCCTGGGCGCGGCGCCGAAAATGAGCATCTACGCCGCCTCCAAGCATGCGGTGATCGGCCTGACCAAGTCGGCGGCGATCGAGTACGCGAAGAAGAAAATCCGCGTCAACGCCGTGTGTCCGGCGGTGATCGACACTGATATGTTTCGCCGCGCCTATGAAGCCGACCCGCGCAAGGCCGAGTTCGCCGCCGCCATGCACCCGGTCGGGCGCATCGGCAAGGTGGAGGAAATCGCCGCTGCGGTGCTCTATCTGTGTAGCGACCACGCCGCTTTCACCACTGGCCATGCCCTGGCAGTGGATGGTGGGGCTACGGCGATCTGATCGGCTCGCGGTAGAAACGACAAAGGTCAGGCCGCGCGCTTGCCTGCCGTGAGAACCGCCAGGGTCAGCAACCCGGCGACGATGCCCCAGAACGCCGAGCCGACGCCGAGCAGAGTCATGCCCGATGCGGTGACCAGAAAGGTCACCAGCGCCGCTTCGCGCTCGTTCGGCTCACTCATGGCCTGGGTCAGGCCGCCGATGATCGAGGCGAACAGCGCCAGCGCGGCGATGGACAGGATCAGCGCCGCCGGCAGCGCGGCGAACAGCGCCGCCAGGGTGGCGCCGAAGATGCCGGCGATGCCGTAGAACACCCCGCACCAGACTGCAGCGGTGTAGCGCTTGCGCGGGTCTTCATGGGCTTCCGGGCCGGCGCAGATCGCCGCGCTGATCGCCGCCATGTGGATGCCGTGACTGCCGAACGGTGCCATCAGCACCGACACCAGGCCGGTGCTGGTCAGCAGCGGCGAGGCCGGCACGTCATAACCATTGGCACGCAGCACGGCCATGCCCGGCAGGTTCTGCGAGGCCATGGCGACGATGAACAGCGGGATGCCGATGCTGATGGCGGCCGACAGCGAGAAACTCGGCGTAGTCCACTGCGGTGTGGCCAACTCCAGGTGAAAATCGCTGAAATCCAGCAGGCCGAACACGCCGGCCAGCACGCTGCCGACGATCAGCGCGGCGAGTACTGCATAGCGCGGCCACAGGCGCTTGCCGAACAGGTAGGCGAGCAGCATCGCCAGTACCAGCCAGGGTTGCTGCTCGGCGGCGTTGCAGATTTCCAGGCCGATCTTGAACAGCACACCGGCAAGCAGGGCGGCGGCAATGGAGGCGGGGATGCGGCGCATCAGGCGGTCGAAGGTGCCGGTCAGGCCGATCAGCACGATCAGCCCGGACGCCAGGATGTAGGCGCCGATGGCCTCGCCGTAGGACACCTGCGGCAGGCTGGTGATCAGCAGCGCGGCACCGGGCGTCGACCAGGCGATCATCACCGGCGCGCGGTAGCGCAGCGACAGCACGATGCAGCACAGCGCCATGCCGATCGACAGCGCCCAGATCCACGAAGAAATCTGCCCATTGCTCAGCCCGGCGGCCTGGCCGGCCTGGAACATCAGCACCAGCGAGCTGGTGTAGCCGGTGAGCATGGCGATGAAACCCGCCACGACCGACGAGGTGGAGCTATCACTCAGTGGGCGCAGACGGGGAAGGGTTGCGTCTTGCATCAGAACAGTCCTGTATCGATGACGATGGGGTACAGCGAAGCGACCAGCAGCAATGCCATACCGATGTTGAAGGCACGCAGGGCGCGCGGGTTGTCCAGCCACTTGCGCAGCAGACTGCCGGCCACCGTCCACAGGCCGACGCTGGGGCAGTTGACCAGGGCGAACAGGGCGGCGATGAATAATACGTTGGTGAAGAAGCCTTCGTGCGGCGTGTAGGTGGTGATGGCGCCGATGGCCATGATCCAGGCCTTGGGGTTGACCCATTGGAAGGCCGCCGCCTGGAGGAAGGTAAAGGGTTTGGCGCTTGGTGTATCACGGCCTTGCGGCGCGCCGGCCTGGGCGATCTTCCAGGCCAGGTACAGCAGGTAGGCGGCGCCGCCGTAGCGCAGCACCTCGTGCAGCACCGGCAGGCGCTCGAACACCTGGCCCAGGCCCATGCCCACGGCAATCACCAGCACCATGAAGCCGAGGCTGATGCCGAGCATGTGCGGCAGGCTGCGGCGAATGCCGAAGTTCACCCCGGAGGCCAGCAACATCATGTTGTTCGGGCCGGGGGTGATGGAGGTGACGAGGGCGAAGGCGACGAAAGCCAGCAGCAGTTCAGGGGTCATTGTGCTTCTCCGTTGAGCGAGCACCAGCCTATTGCGCGGCTCGGGCGCCGTCGCGATACAGCCAGCGGCGTGATGAGCCGTACAGTCTGGCTGGGCAAGCGGCTGATCTCTGGTTAGCCTTGTCTTTTTTCGGACAAGGAAGCCCCATGCATTCGGATAACCCTTACAGTGCTCCGCAGGTCGAACTGATCGATGATCTGCCGGTGCGGCAGCTCCCAGGCTGGAATGTGCGTCAGTTGCAGGTGCTTGGCTGGTTGGCGCTGATGTCGGCACTGGGCAGTGGACTGATGCTGGGTGTCATTTTCGCTAGCAGTTGGTTGGGTCATACAGAACAGGTGCAGGTCGAGCGCTATACCCGTTGGCTGGGGCTGTTGCTGATGTTGCTGGGCAACTATCTGTTGATTCGGCTCAAAAGCTTCATCGAACAGCGTTTTGCTGCGCAGGGGGTGAGCTGGCCAGTCTGGATCATCGTTGTTCTGGCCCTGGTCAGCGGGATGATGGACTTCATGGTTGGAGATCAGCTATTCAAGGCGCTTAGCGTGCTGACCATCGCCTATCTGGGCCTGGTGGTACTGATGGGACTTGGCATTACCTGGTTCGGTATCCGTTTGCTCAAGGTGAGGCTGGCGTACGTTTCTCTGCGGATCATGGCCTGGCTATCTATTGCCAGTGGTGTGATGTTCGCCAGTGTGCTGTTGTTGCCGCTGGCTGTATTGCCGGCACTGGTGGTTTGCGTGGCGCAGGGCTTGGTGTTCTTTCGCGGAGCGAGCGAGCTACGCGAGCAGCAGGCTACCGCATGATGTGAGCTGTGGCTGCGCCTGCTAGCAGGTCGTTGAAAAACGTAAGCGAGGCAGGCTGTTTTTAAGGTTCATCGCATTTTCCAGGGGGGAATGCCTGGTTGACACCGGACTGGCAAGTTTGTGTGTTGGCTTGTTGGTTGTTCGGGGATCTGTTCCGGATTGCCGCGTTTTTGTTGATGTTTTTGGTTTCGCCCTCCCGGGCGAGTCACTTTTGGGGCAAAAGTAACCAAAACCTCCGCCCTTTCATCCGGCCCTGGCTGCGCCAGGGTTCGCTCACTCCATCGCCGTTCCAGAGGCCCGCCGCGGTGGGCCATCCCTGGCCCATCGCGGCTCTCGCGACATCCATGTCGCTCAACCTCTTCCACGGCGATTCCGTTCGCCCTCCTGGGCGGGCTCTGCACGCGCCTGAACCCTAGGTAACCCAGAATTAGTGTGGAGTGCTTGAACATGGGTCAGCCTTAGGGCTGACCAGAATGCCGGCTTAAGGCCGGCAAGCTATTCAAGCGAATGAAACTACGCGAATGAAAGTTTTGGTTTAACCCGGCGGCCACGCCATGGTTCCACTGCTACCAGAGCACGCCGGGCATGCCCGGAACCAATGTACGTTCAGGCGCGCTAACTCCCCCTTCAGGAGGCCGAACGCAGGCATTGCGCAGGGGGCGAGCGGCATGGATGCCGCGAGAGGCTTAAAGGGCCAGGGATGGCCCTTGTAAGCCGACCCCGAAGCGATGCCGGAGTGAGGGAAGTCTCGCGAAGCGAGACCCGGATGGCGGGGGTGCGTTTCTTTTGCTTACTTTTCTTTGCGCATTTCAAAGAAAAGTGAGTCGCCCGAGGGGGCGAAACAAGGAGTTTCCGAACACACCGAAGCGGCGTCCAGAACACCAAATAACACACAAACTTGCCAGTCCGGTGTCAATACTGATTTCCCGAGACTCCGCGAAGAACCTCGAAAAACGTATGCGAGGCAGACTGTTTTTAACGACGGCCAGGTAATGCACGACTGCATGGATGCAGAAGGTAGGGCGACGCAGGAAGCCAAAGCCGAGGTGGTTTTTCAACGGCCTGCTAGGCACGTCCCCGCGCCAGCGCCCGGTTGACCGCCAGCCAGCCGTTCACCGCGTCTTCACCCATCTCGTCGAAGACCCGTTGCAGCAGGCGCGCCTGCTCGCGGCGCAGGGCCTGTTCCAGTTTGGCGCCCTCGGGCGTGAAACCCAGCAGGCGCTTGCGCTTGTCGTCCGGCGCGGCCTCGCTGCGTACCAGGTTCATCTCGATCAGTTGCCGCAGTGGGGTGTTCAGTGCCTGCTTGCTGACACCCAGGTAGCCGAGCAGCTCGGTCATGTTCAGCCCCGGGTACTTGGCGATGAAGAACAGAATACGGTGATGCACCCGTGACAGGCCGCGCTTGGCGAGCATTTCGTCCGGCTTGGCGGTAAAGGCCTGGTAGCCGAAGAAAAAGGCCTCCATGGCCGCCTGCTGCACGCCTGCGTGCCTCATCGTCGGTGTTGCCTGTCGACCATCCTGCTGGCTGTCGCTGGCTGTCGTGGCAAATTTCCCAGGAAAACTTTTTAGGTCAGCCATATTGACGTATCTCTGGGTGGCGGCGTAATTTCGGTCAAGAAGTTTGACTCAATTTTCCGACTTTGGCACCCCAGGACATCCCATGGCCTTCTCCGAACGCATCGCCCGCCTGAAAAGCTCCCTGATCCGTGAAATCCTTGCCGCGGCGCAGCGCCCCGAGGTGATGTCCTTCGCCGGTGGCCTGCCGGCCGAGCCGATGCTGCCGAAGGTGGACTGGGCCGAGATGCCGGCGAGCATGGGCCAGTACGGCATGAGCGAGGGTGAACCGGCGCTGCGTGAGGCCATCGCCGCTGAGGCGCGTGCCCTGGGCGTGCCCTGCGAAGCCAGCCAGGTGCTGATCGTCAGTGGTTCGCAGCAGACCCTGGATCTGGCCGCCAAGCTGTTCATCGATCCGGGCACCGAGGTGCTGCTCGAGGCGCCGACCTATCTGGCCGCGCTGCAGGCCTTCCAATTGTTCGGGGCGGATTGCATCAGCGTGCCGCAGGAGGCCGACGGCCCCGAGCTGGCGGCGCTGCGTCAGCGCCTGGAGAACCACAAGCCGGCTTTCGCCTACCTGATTCCGACCTTCCAGAACCCGTCCGGCACACGCTACAGCGAGGCCAAGCGCGACGCCGTGGCGGCGTTGCTCGACGAGTTCGGCGTCACCCTGATCGAAGACGAGCCGTATCGCGAACTGGTGTTCGACGCCGGCAGCGCCACGCCCATCGTCAGCCGCCTGCAGAAGGCCAGCTGGATCTACACCGGCACCGTGTCCAAGACCCTGCTGCCAGGCCTGCGCGTGGGCTATCTGATTGCCACGCCTGATCTGTTCCCGCACCTGCTGCGCCTGAAACAGTCGGCCGACCTGCACACCAACCGCATCGGCCAGTGGCAGGCACTGCAGTGGTTGGGCAGCGAGCAGTATCGCGGCCATCTGGCCGAACTGCGCGACTTCTACCGTGTGCGCCGTGATGCCATGCAGGCCGCGCTGGTCGAGCACTTCGGCGAGCTGGCCACCTGGGAAATCCCGCAGGGCGGCCTGTTCTTCTGGCTGACCCTCAAGCAGCCGCTGGATACCCGCACGCTGCTCGATGCCGCATTGGCGCAGAACGTCGCCTTCATGCCGGGCGAGCCGTTCTTCATCGACCCGGACGCCAATCCGGGTCATCTGCGGTTGAACTTCAGCCATGTGGCCCCGCAGCGCCTGGGCGAGGGGCTGCGCCGGCTGGCTGCGGTAATCCGTGAAGCGCAGGGCGCGTGATTAAGGTTTACCCCTGTAGGCGCGGCTGGGCGGCATTGCGCTTCAGCCGCGATTTGCGCGGATAAATCCGCTCCTACAAAAGCTGGGGTGATTGGCGGCGAGCTTGCCGCGAGGATCGATAGGGAGGGCAAGGCGATGTACAAGGTCTACGGCGATTACCGTTCGGGTAACTGTTACAAGGTCAAGCTGATGCTGCATCTGCTGGGTAAGGAGTACCAGTGGATTGGCGTCGATATTCTCAAGGGCGAGACGCAGAGCGAAGCCTTCCTGGCCAAGAACCCCAACGGCAAGATTCCGGTGCTGGAGCTGGAAGATGGCACCTGCCTGTGGGAGTCCAACGCCATCCTCAACTTCCTCGCCGATGGCAGCGAGTTCCTGCCCCGCGAGCCGCGCTTGCGTACCCAGGTGTTGCAGTGGCAGTTCTTCGAGCAGTACAGCCATGAGCCTTATGTGGCGGTGGCGCGTTTCATCCAACTCTACCAGGGCATGCCCGAGGAGCGCCGCGAGGAGCACGCGCGCTGCCTGAAAGGCGGTTACAAGGCCCTCAAGGTGATGGAGAAGCAACTGGAGTGCACGCCCTATCTGGTCGGGGGGCAGTACTCCATCGCCGATATCGCCCTGTACGCCTATACCCATGTGGCGGACGAAGGCGGTTTCAGCCTCGAGGCCTTTCCGGCCATTCGCGCCTGGCTAGACCGTGTGGCCAGTCATCCGCGGCATGTGAGCATGCTCAGCTGAGGTGCGGCACATCCAACCAGGGCTGGACAATGGCCGCGTAGTGCGGATAATCCAGCCCATCCTCCCCATTACCTTGGCCTCGCCACCTCATGCGCAAATCCCTGCGTACCGCCCTGATCTGGATGCTGATGCTGGCCCTGCCGGCACAGGCCATGGCGGCGCTCGGCATGCAGTTGTGCGAGCAGGTGCATCGCACCAGCGCCTTGCAGATGAGCGCCGAGCGGCACGAGGCTCATGGCACGCGCCATGACATGGGCAATGGTGCACATGACATGCATCAGACGGCCAGCGCCGTGGCCAGTGACGACAGCCCGGGCGATAGCAGCCTATGTACCCTGTGCGCCTTCTGCGTGGGTGTCGCCACTCCCAGTCAGCCCTTCTTCAACCATCCCATCTTGCAGAGCGTTCAGCCGGCGTTGGCCTGGCCGGATCGTCTCGTAATCGGCGTGGTCGACACGCCCGAGCGCCCACCCCGTTCCATTCTCGCCTGAGCCCCCTGGTTAGCGCCGTAAAGCGGCGCCTGTAGCTCACGCGGCCGCCTGGCCGCTGCATGCGAGAACACATCATGAATCTGCATCCCCTTGTCGGGTGGTCGCTGGGCATCGTCGCCCTGGCACTACCTGGCATCCTCTGGGCCGCCCAGCCCGATCCGCTGGACGCCAGCGCGGCTGTGCCGGCGCAGGATTACCGTTCCCCCCTGAAAGACTATCGCGCCCAGGCTGACGAGCCGCTGCAGGACTGGCGCGCGGCCAACGATCTGGTCGGCCGTATCGGCGGCTGGCGCCGCTACAGCATGGAAGGTTGGGAACAGCCGGCCGAGCAGGGCGTCGAGCCCGCCGAGGGAGGTGATCATGCCCATCACCATTAAACCCCTGATGCTGCTCTGCGCAACGCTGCTGCTGGCCGGCTGCGCCAGTTTCAGCCAGGACGGCGGCTTTGGCCCGGTGCAGCAGGTCGCCGAAAGCCGCCTGGACAAGCAATTACTCTGGGCGCGGGACGAAGAAGAGCGCAGCCAGATCGAGACGCGTGTCGCCGAGTTGCTGGCCGAGCCCTTGAGTCTGGACGCCGCCATCCAGTTGGCACTGCTCAATAACCGTGGCCTGCAGGCGTCCTTCGACGAGCTGGGTATCGGTGAGGCCGAGCGGGTGCAGGCCGGGCGCCTGCCCAATCCCGGTTTCTCCTACGGCCGCCTGGAAAAGGGTAGCGAGGTGGAGTACGAGCGCGGTCTGCACCTGAACCTGGCGCGCCTGGTCGCGCTGCCGATGACCTCGCGCATGGAAGGGCGTCGTTTCGAGCAGTTGCAGCGCCGTACCAGCCTGGCGGTGGTCGAGCTGGCCAGCGAGACCCGCAAGGCCTGGTACCAGGCAGTCGCCGCCGAGGAGAGCCGCGTCTATGCGCAGCAGGTGCTGGAGGCAGCCGAGGCCAGCGCCGAGCTGGCGCGCAGGCTGGCGGCCGTCGGCAACTTCAGCAAGCTGCAGCAGGCGGAACAGCAAAGCTTCTATGCCGAGGCTGGTATCGCGCTGCTGCGTGCCGAGCAGGCGCGGGTCTCCAGTCGCGAACGCTTGACCCGGCTGCTGGGCCTGTGGGGTGAGCAGCTCGCCTATCGCTTGCCCGAACGCTTGCCGACGCTGCCTGAACAGGCCGAGGAACTGCCGGATGTGGAGCGTGTGGCCATGAGTCAACGCCAGGATATCCAGGCCATGCGTCTGGACACCGAGCGCCTGGCGCAGAACCTCGGGCTGACCCGCACCACGCGCTTCATCAACGTGCTGGAGCTGGGCGTGGTGAACAACCGTTCCAACGAAGAGCCGACCCAGCGCGGCTACGAGATCAGCGTCGAACTGCCGCTGTTCGATTGGAGCGGAGCCAAGGTGGCGCGGGCCGAGGCGCAGTACCGCCAGGCGCTCAACCGCGCCGCCGAGACGGCGATCAACGCCCGCTCGCAGGTGCGCGAGGCCTACCAGGCCTACCGCAATGCCTTCGAGCTGGCGCGTCATTATCGCGTCGAGGTGTTGCCGCTGCGCCAGCGCATGGCCGAGGAAAACCTGCTGCGCTACAACGGCATGTTCATCAGCACCTTCGAGCTACTTGCCGATGCGCGCCGCCAGGTGCAAGCGGTGGATGGCTACCTGCAGGCGCAGCGTGATTTCTGGCTGGCCCGCGCCGATCTCGACATGGCCCTGCTGGGCGCCCCCAATCCCTCGCTCGCCGCGACGCCTGCCGCCAGTGCCGAGCCGGCCGCTGGCGGCCACTGAACAAGGAACTGCTGATATGGTTTCACGACGTGACTTCTTTCTCGGCGCCAGCGCCATCGGCGCCGCAGTGGCCTCCTCGGCGGTCAGCCGGGTGGCCATGGCCGCACTGCCCGAGCCGGTGCTGCAGGCCAGTGCTGATACGCAACCACCGCTACAACCGAACAGCGGGCGGCCCTATAACCCGGTGGTGACCCTCAATGGCTGGACCCTGCCGTGGCGCATGAACGATGGCGTCAAGGAGTTCCACCTGGTCGCCGAGCCGGTGGTACGCGAACTGGCGCCTGGCTACAAGGCCCACCTGTGGGGCTACAACGGCCAGTCGCCGGGGCCGACCATCGAGGTGGTGGAGGGCGACCGGGTACGCATCTTCGTCACCAACAAGCTGCCTGAGCACACCAGCATCCACTGGCACGGCCAGCGCCTGCCCAACGGCATGGATGGTGTCTCGGGTCTGACCCAGCCGGCGATTCCGGTGGGCAAGACCTTCGTCTACGAGTTCGTCGCGCGCCGCCCCGGCACCTTCATGTACCACCCGCACGCCGACGAGATGGTGCAGATGGCCATGGGTATGATGGGTTTCTGGGTCACCCACCCCAAGGAACATCACCCGCTGATCAGCGAGGTGGATCGCGACTACTGCTTCCTGCTCAATGCCTACGACATCGAGCCTGGCGCTTACACGCCGCAGATCATGCAGATGCTCGACTTCAACCTGTGGACCTTCAACAGCCGCGTGTTCCCCGGCATTGATCCACTGGTGGCGCGCCAGGGCGAACGGGTGCGTCTGCGGGTCGGCAATTTGACCATGACCAATCACCCCATCCACCTGCACGGTCACGAGTTCGAGGTCACCGGTACCGACGGCGGGCCGACACCGCTGGGCTCGCGCTGGCCGGAGGTGACCACTGACGTGGCGGTTGGGCAGATGCGCCAGGTGGAGTTCATCGCCAACGAGGAGGGTGACTGGGCGCTGCACTGTCACAAGAGCCACCACACCATGAATGCCATGGGCCACGACCTGCCGACGCTGGTCGGCGTCGATCATCGCGAGATGACTGGCAAGATCGCCAAGCTGGTGCCCGATTACATGGTCATGGGCGAGCGCGGCATGGCCGACATGGCCGAGATGCAGATGCCGCTGCCGGACAACACGGTACCGATGATGACTGGCGACGGCCCCTTCGGCTCGGTGGAGATGGGCGGCATGTTCACCGTGCTCAAGGTGCGCAAGGAGCAGGCCGCTGGGGATTACCACGACCCTGGCTGGTTCAGGCACCCGCCAGGCACGCAGGCCTATGAATGGAATGGCGCACTGGCAAAGCCCAGTCGCTCGCATGCGGGAGGCGGGCAGTCGATGCCGCTCGAGCAGCCGGTCGACACGCCGGTTGAAGTACAGGTACGCAAACCTGGCGGGCATGCCGGGCATTGAATCACGGGCGGGCTGCCGTGAGTGGCCCGTTTATCACGCATGATGGAGAACGACTCGATGAAGACACTACCGCTATTGGTTCTGACCCTGAGCGGGCTGCTCGTCAGCCCGGTGATTCTGGCCCACGATGAAGAGCACATGAAGCATCAGGCCATGGACATGTCCAGGCCCATGGAGCAGATGCCCTGGGGCATCGCTGGCGAGGCCGGGAAGGTCGACCGCAGCATCGACATTCGCATGAGCGACCAGATGCGCTTCACCCCGGATCGGCTACAGGTCAGGCAAGGAGAGCGCGTTCGTCTGGTCATCCACAATGATGGACAAACGCTGCACGAGTTCGTGCTCGGCACCCGCGCCGATCTGGACAAGCATGCCGAGATGATGGCCAGGTTTCCCGGCATGGAGCACGACGAGCCCTACATGGCGCATGTCGCACCTGGGCAGACCGGGGAGATCATCTGGACATTCAACCGCGCAGGAGAATTCGATTTCGCCTGCCTGATCGCCGGTCATTACCAGGCCGGCATGACCGGCAGCATCGAAGTGTTGGCTCAATGATCTACAGGAGGAAAAACACGATGAAGCACATCATGATCGCAGCCTTGACCGCCCTGATCAGTTTCAGCCTGCAAGCTGCCGAACCCATGCCATTGAGCCAGGGCGAGGTGCGCAAGATAGATGGCAGTGCGAAGAAAATCACCCTGCGCCATGGCCCCATCGCCAGCGTGGGCATGCCGCCGATGACCATGGTCTTCGAGGTCGATCCGCCCAGCCTGCTGGAGCAGGTGGCGGTGGGGGACAAGGTGAGGTTTCAGGTAGAGCAGCGCGGCAGCCGTTATGTGGTGACCGAGTTGCAACCTGAGGAGAAATAAGCGCGGGGATTGCAGCGGTCGCCCCCTGGTGGGGCGACCGTTACATCGATCAGTTCAGGCTGTCGCTCAGGGCTTTGGCCGGCACCAGCTTGACCACCTTCTTGGCGGCGATCTCGATGCTCTTGCCGGTTTGCGGGTTGCGACCGGTGCGGGCCGGGCGCTCGCTCACCTTCAGCTTGCCGATGCCTGGCAGGGTGATCTCACCGTCGTTTTCCAGTGCGTCACCGACGATCTCGGCCAACTGGTCGATCAGGCCACGCACGCTGGCCTTGGGCAGGGAAGCGGCTTCGGCCAGGTCACTGATCAGTTGGTCTTTGGTCATTGCCATGATGTAACTCCATATGCGGGTGAGAGATTCGGTGCGCCGAAGGCCGCTATGGCAGGCGGCGCCGAAAACCAGAAGAAGCTAGCACAAACGTACTTTAACGCCAGTGTCAGGGCTTTCTTTCCGATAGGGCTTAGTGTCGCAGGACGTGCCGGGGTTCCAGGCGGCGGATGAAAACCTAGGCTGGAAATTGGCTGATAAGCTCTCGGGATAAAGGCTTACAGAAAGACTGTCAGAATTTATCTTGACGCGATTCGATTGCAGCTCGCCAGCCTGGACTATGCTGAGACATATCCGCTTGGTACTGAGGTGCAATCATGTTGCGTATCTTCGCCGACCTTGGCTTCCGCTGGAAAATCGCCCTGCCAATTCTGCTGCTGGCCGCGTTGCTGGTGATCATGGGAGCGCTGGGCATGCGTGGCATCACCCAGGTCGCCGCCTCCAGTACCATCCTCACGCAGCAACACCTGCCTGCCATCAGTCTCCTGCTCAATGCGGATCGAGACCTGTACCAGGCCTTCGTGGCTGAGCGCAGCCTGCTTGATGAGGATGTCGCTGGCAATGTCGAGGAACTGCGTGCATTCCACGCCGAAAACCTGCAGCAAGCCTATGAGCGCGTGCACAAGTTCGCCGCTCTGCAGCCCGGTGCCGAGGCGCTCGCCCTGGTCGCCGAGTTCGACCAGGGCTTCGAGCGCTGGAAGGCCACCTCCGCGCGGGTCATGCAGTTGGCCACGAGCGATGCCCAGGCGGCCAGCAGGCTCAGCTTCGGTGAAAGCGAAGAGCATTTCCAGGCGGCACGTTCTGCCCTAGACAAGCTCGGCGAGCTGGAGGATGAGGCCGCCAATGCCGAGGGTGCCGCTGCCATCGCCACAGGGCAGGCCCTGTCCTGGCAGCAGGGCATGTTGATTGTCGTTGGCTTGTCCCTGTGCCTGCTGCTGGTGCTGGGCTTTCCCTTGCTGGTGACGCGTCCTTTGCACAATCTGTTGCACCGTATCGAGCAGATCGCCGATGGCGACGGCGATCTGCGCGTGCGCCTCGAAGTGTTCTCCAAGGATGAGCTGGGTCGGCTCAGCCATGCCTTCAACCGCTTTCTCGACAAGCTGCAACCCTTGATCAAGGAAGTCGGGCGAGTAACCGACGAAGTGGCCGATTCGGCCAGGAGTCTGGCCGGCCTGGCGGCTGCCAACGACCGTCTGATCAGCAGCGAACATGCAGCGGTCGACCAGGTGAGCACCGCGGCGACGCAAATGAGCGCGGCAGTGCATGAGGTGGCCCGTAATGCCCAGAATGCCGCAGATGCCGCGCGCAGCGCCGAACAGCAATCACGGGACGGTGCGCAGGTAGTCGGTGCCACCATCGGCTCTATCCGCCAACTGGCGCAGGAGGTGGAGAGCGCCTCCTCGAGCATTCAGACTCTGGAGCAGGACGCGGCCAACATCGGTGCCGTGCTGGCGGTGATCAAGGGCATTGCCGATCAGACCAACCTGCTGGCGCTCAATGCCGCCATCGAGGCAGCACGTGCCGGTGAGCAGGGGCGGGGGTTCGCCGTGGTGGCCGACGAGGTGCGTGCACTGGCGGCCCGCACCCAGGAGTCCACCAAGGACATTCAGGACATGATCGAGCGGCTGCAGATCGGTGTGCAGAATGCCGTCAAGGCGACGCACATGGGCAGCGAACGGGCGCGGCAGAGCGTGGAGCAGGCCGCGGGCGTCGATCAGGCCCTGAGCGCCACCGGCGACTCGGTGCAGCGCATCAATGACATGGCGGCGCAGATCGCCACGGCCTGCGAGGAGCAGAGCAGCGTCACCGAAGAGATCGCACGCAACATCAGCGACATTCGCGAGCTGTCCAACGAGGCTTCGCAAACCGCCGAGCAGAGCACCATTGCCAGTCGGCACCTGTCCGACCTGTCCCATGGCCTTGCCCAGTTGGTGGGGCGTTTTCGGGTCTGATGACTCGCCTGGTGCTTCTAAGTGCTTGAGGCGGTTGTAAGTTTGCATTTAGTCGTTACAATGGCGCGGCCCGTCGCAATGACGGGCTTCGTTATGGTGGGCCCTGCCGGTCCCCTCGCAACGATTACCCGTGAACCTGGTCAGGCCCGGAAGGGAGCAGCCACAGCGGGAACATCGTGTGCCGGGGTGTGGCTGGTAGGGTTCACCTCCAGTGACCTAAGTCATTGATTCTGAACGGTTTTTCACTCCAGTCCATGCAGTGGTACAAGGAGTGATACATCCGTGTCTACTGTCCCGTCTTACCTTCTTCTGTCGCGCCATTCGGTCTTCTATTTCCGTATCGTGGTGCCTGAAGTCATTCGCCCTTTGTTCCCCCAGCGGGAGATACGCAGGTCGCTCCAGACGCGCTGCCGTAGGGAGGCGTTGATCCGTGGGCGTGAGCTTCTGCTGCAGGCCCAGCGACTGTTCACAGAGGCGTTCCAGGGGCGTCGGCCATCGTTGGACCTCCTGAAGGGCGCCTGGGAGGCGGGTGGGAAGCGCGTCGCTAGCTGGGCCTCCTGGCTGCGCCAGCAGCAGTTGGTTAGTACCTTCGAGGCCGTGATAGCTAATCCTCGGGAGCAGCCGAGCAGGGGGCCGCAGAAGGCCAATACGGTCCCCATTCGTGACGAGCCGCCGCTGGCCCCGTTGTTCTCCAAGGTCGTCGACGAGTACCTGCGACAGCAAGCTCGGGAAGGTGTCTCTACCAAGACCCTGGACGACAAGCGGGCAATGGCTTCCCTGTTCGTCCGCGTCATCGGAGACCACCCGATAAACCTCATCACCCGCAAGGAGACACAGCAGTTCCGGGAGACCGCGTTGAAGCTGCCGCCACGGATACACCAGCTGTCCGTCACGTCCCTGGAGCAGGCCATTGCCGAGGCCAAGACCACCATCAGTCAGACCACGTTCAACAACTACGTGAAGAACCTGACGACGTTCTTCGCCTATGCCATCCGGGAGGGGTACTGCGATAAGAACCCGCTCTACAGACTTGGCATCAAGCGCAGGGGGAAGGTGAACCAGGAGCGTTCGGCGTTCACTGAGGCCGACCTGAAGGCCTTGTTCGATAGGAGCAGGTACGCGCCTGCAAATGGGCCTAAGCCAAACCAGTATTGGCTGCCCCTGTTGGGGCTCTATACGGGCGCACGGCTGAATGAACTGTGTCAGCTGTACCTGGACGATATCGTGGTCGTTAATGGTGTGGACTGTCTTCACATACGAAAGGGGCGGCCGGACCAGAAGCTCAAGAACGATGGCTCTGAGCGTTTGGTCCCGATTCACTCTCGCCTGAAGGCCCTTGGGTTCATGGAGTATGTCGCCAGCCTGCGTGTAGATGGGCATGCGCGGCTATTCCCGGAGCTGACCCTTCACAAGAAGCATGGCTACAGCGCTGCCCCCTCCAAGTGGTTTGCTCGGGTTAGGGCGCAGCTGGGCTTTGAGGGGAAGAAGGACTTCCACAGCTTCCGGCATACATTCGCAGATCATTTGAAGCAGAAGGGGGTGTCTGAGGCGCTGGTCGGCGGTGTGCTGGGGCACCAGACAGGCGGGATAACATTCGGTCGTTACGGGAAAGACTTCAGGCCTGAGGTGCTGGCGCCTGTAGTAGAGATGGTTGATTTGGTGGCGCTCTAGCTCTTGTCGGCCTCATTCGGCCGCTTGGTGCGCTTCCTAAGCGTTTTCCCGGTGGCCCCGAGCGTCGCCAGGGCATCGGCTCGTTCGTTGCCCAGCGTGCCATTGTGGCCCCTTAACCACCTGACAGTGACGTCCTTCTCCTGCAGTAGTTGATCCAGGCGCTGCCATAGGTCGAGGTGCTTAGGCTGCTTCTTGTCAGACTTTCTCCAGCCGTTGGCCTTCCAGGCTTCCAGGTGTCCATTGCAGGCGTTGGCGATGTATTCGCTATCGGTGTGAAGGGTGATAGGCGCAGGCTGAGTGCATCGCTCCAGGGCCTCGACCAAGGCCAGGAGTTCGGCTCGGCTGTTAGTCTGCTCCTGAGCCTCTGGGACTGGCCCGGCAAGCTCCAGGGTGTCGCCTTGCGGGTTGGTCAGAACAGCGCCCCAGCCTGCTCTAGCGTTGGGCTTTCCGTTGTTGGTGCATGCGCCGTCGGTGTAGATGGTGTAGGTGTTCATGGGTAAGTGTTCCTTGTCTGAAGTGCAGGCAGACCTCTCCCTCCTGACGTTTCTCAGGTGGAGACTTCCAGTGATGTGGTTCAGGTGGACGAGGCCGAAGGCCTGCGGGGGAAGACCAAACGCAGAGGGGGCGCCATACGCTGGCTGGGTGTAGGGCTGAGAGCTTCGCTCGGAGATGGCCTTGGTGCTGGTCTTTGCTTGGTTTGCCATTGAAAGGGCTACTACAACAATCGCACCAGAGCGAACGCCCGGAGACCTCTGGGAGGCAGTGGTCTTGGTGGTCTTTTATATTACTAGGGGCTTCTCCACCCCCCTGATACCAGCGGCCTGCAGCGAAGATCTGCCGCCATTTTTGGCGGTTCTGAGTACCCACTGCTGCAATGTTTGGTCTCTGGCCTGAAGGTCACCTTTCCATGCGTACCAAGGGTGGAGGCTGATTTTCATTGGCCAGTATCGGCCTTGGTGTTTGCGCTCAATCAGACGATGCCGCTCCAGATCAGCCAAAGCCCGCTCGGCGTTACGCTGCGGAGTGCCCAATGCCTCGGATAGCTCAGCTATGGAGCCAAACCAGATGTTGCGAGCCGACAGCCCGCAGGCAAGATACTTAAATACCCTGACGGCCTTGTCGCTCAGCCCGGTATCAAGAAGGCTCAGGATCTTGTCGGCGTCATAAACCAGCCGATCTATCCACCAGTCAAATGTCTGGACAGCCCGCCATAGCTCCTCATCGTTTCTGGCGTGATTGACCCAAGGTGTATCAAGCCCAACATCGGGAGCACTCCTCAGGTCACGCTTCGTCAATGCTAAGGGAGCCTCCTGCATTTGATCTGTGAGATTCAGGATTTCGCCTGACTCGATATCGACATAAAAGCGATGGCCCAGCTCATAAGAGAGAACAGCAACAGTCTTGGTCTCGACGTCACTGAGGGCAGCGCTCGGTAGTTGTTCCATGGGTCCCCCTTAGCGGCTCAGTTCAGCCGGGGTGAGCGCCTTCCCGCCCATGCGATTGACCGGGCCAAGCTGCAGCCAGTGAGGGGCGTTCTTGTCGTCCTGTGCAAGCGCCAGGAGGTCGGTAAGCGATTTGCTCAGGCCAGCGACTAGGGCCAGTTCCAGGGCTTCGCCCAGGCGTGTATCGCGGCCCTTCCGCTTTGCCAAGGCGTTGGCCAGGGCGACCAACTGGGTGGCATGGTCGCGGAGCATATGGACATGGAAGCGCACCAGGGGAGCAGGTAGTTGATGTTTCATTGGGTAGTGTTCCTTTGTGATAGGCGAACGCCAGCGCCCTGCCAGGGGTAGCCCTGCAGGTGTCGGGAGGTGTCGCCGGGGGAGTGCTCTGGGGCAGGAAAGACGGGGCTTTGCGCGCTTTTCTTTCTGCTAGTACTGGGGGTAAAAGAGGGGTATTAGCGGCCCTGCCCATTACCGGCGCGGAAGCCGGCTTGGCCGTTGGGCTTGATGCCGGTGCTCTTACTGGACGAGCCAAAGGTGCCGCCAGACGCCGTGTAGGCACCTAGACCAGCCGAGGCGATCTGCAGACCAGCGCCGAGCATGCCGTTCGATCCTTTGTAGAACGACGGATTCTGGAGGCCTGCCCAGGTGTTGTTCTGCAGAGCCTTCTTCTCGATGTCGCGCTGGTCGTTGGCGTCTGCCAGGTTTCGATCCAGGGTGGTCATGTTGTTGGTGCCCTGGCGGATGATGTCCGCGAACAGGGAGTCGATGGACAGGCCGGACACACCGGATTCGCCGGCAGCTACTCGGGCAGTGGCAACCTCGCGCTGCACTGCCAGACGCTGCTGGTGTTTCTGCTGGGCGGTCGCTTCGCTCTCTTGGAGCTGCTGCAGGTTCAACTGGCGGTTCTGGAGTTTGTAGTTCTCCATGGCCGCAGCGTTCTGCATCTCAGCATTCTGCTTGGCGACGGCCTCGGCGTAGTTCTGCTGGGTGTTGGATTCGTGGATTCCGTAGGCAGTGGATGCAACTGCCATTGCAGCCATAGCGGCAGCGGTTGGTACACACATTCGATTTACTCCTTGAGAAAAGATGGAAACGATTCCCGTTGGGTGGATAGTTTGAAGTCGTCCCTAGCGCACGCGGACGACTAGCCAACCTATAGAGTTCATCATCTGGTTTGGTGCCTATGTGCTGCGCTTTGGGGTTCAGCTAGTACTGGGGGTAATAGGCTATGCCAGGTATGCGCGTTGCTCTTCCAGTTCCGCTGCCAGACGCAGGGCTTCAGAGAACGTCTGCGGCATCTTCATCGCCATCGACTCTTCCGGCTTGGTGATGGTCAGCTCGGCCTTCTTGTTCAGGATGTCGTCGATGACCATGTCGCAGAACACGGCGAACTTCACGTCCAGCCAGCGGGCGAAGAAGACGGCCAGCTTAGGGTGGCCCCAGGTGCCGCCGTTACGGCCTCGGGCGGTCTCGATGATATTGCGGGAAATTTCCGCATTTTCGAGAGCCTGGACGTACTCGCCAGTTGAGTCGGCGTACAGGAAGTCGCGTACATCCTTCCCAAAGACCTTCGCTGCCTTGGTCATGTTGAAGTAGCCGTCAGCGCGGAACTGGAAGACGTTGCCGTTGTAGTCGCGGGTGATGATGTTGCTCATGGTGTTGGTCTTTCAGTTACCAGTGCTGGGTAAGCGAGACGTTGTGTCTTCTATCGTTTAGTATTTATGCATTCGGACGAACAAGGACGCCTATGTCTAACCTGATTGATAAAACTCCTGCTGCGCTTGCCTGGGTAAAAGAAGCCCTGGAGGAGAACAAGAGTAATATCTATAGCGAGCTTGTGTCCGCAGTTTTATGGACTGAGCAGCGAAATGAGGCGGGTGACTTAATTGTTCCTGCTGACCCAGATGTTCTAGTGAATAAGATTAATAGCTTTCCTATGATTGTTCTTCACAATCACGACCCAGGAAAACCGGTGGGGCAGGTTCTGAGAAGCGCCAAGTTTTACTCGGATGCTGGTCAGTGTTTTGTGGTGGCGATTCTAGGATACTATTCCAGCAAAGACTGCCTAAATTTTGACGACTTGAATTTGGATGCTGATGCTGATTGGTTGTCACCTAGCTCGCTGCCCGAACTGCCCGATAGAGCCTATATTCAAGTCGGCGCGGACCCAAGAGATGTTGAAAGAGAGTGGCTGGAGCTTGCTTCTTTAGACTGCCCCGTTAAAGTTGAATACGTTGAGCTGTCTCATAATGCTGCGGTATCAGCGCAAGAGTTAATCACAGTTGCGCTGCCATTTCTGATTCTGGTCTGGAATCCCTTTGTCACAGCGATTGCTACTGAGGCCGGGACGGATACATACCATGGCATGAGAGTTTGGTTGAGAAACTTTCTCGAGCGCCTTAGTGATAGGAAAAATCCAATCGTTGATATTCAGTCATTTCAAGATGGCTGCGAGATTTCATTTATTGTTAGAGGCAAGTGCGTCAAGAGCCATTATGCTGCTCATGAAAATATGGCGGACGCAGCTATGCGCGCAGCACGGCTGATTTCTAGTTTGAAAAAGCGCGGTATGCCTCCTCGAAAACTGGTGTATGAGTTTGATCGAGATGGTTCTGTGTGGTACCCGTCTTACGCGATACTTGAGAACAATCGGATAATAAGCAGGCCATCTACCCTTATAGCGATTGAGCAGCTCCCCAAAGGGCTAAGCCTGGGGCTTGGTCGGAATGACCGGCGGCGGCGATAATCGCCTTGTTCTGCGCCTATATTGTTTTGATTCTGGGCAGCTTGCGGGCGAAGTCAGGAATGGTCAGGTTCTTCAGCTTGCCCACCGCAGCGCCTACGGCGGCTGCCGGCTTCATCGCTTCGTTCTGCAAGCGGAGCTGCTCCTTCTGCTCTTCCAGCTCGGCGGCGAGGCGCAGGGCTTCAGCGAAGGAGGTCGGCAGCTTCGGAGCTTGCTGGGCCTCCAGTTCCATCCAGCGTTTGGTGATGGCGTAGCGCATCTGGACGTTGTAGCCAGAGACCAGAGTGATGGTCAGGTCTTTCGGGAGGTTGAAGCAGGGACGGGATTCTCCTTTCGAGTCGATGTAGACGCCCTCAAAATTGAGGGGGTTGGTTCCCAGTTCGGCCAGCATGCTGCGAATATCGCGGACTACGTTGTCGTGGCGCTTCCCGGTCAGTTCAGCAATCTCGCGGCTGCTCATGGTCAGGGCGGCGTTGGTGTTCAGGGCGGTCAGTGCGTTCATGGTGTCTCTCCAAAGACTGGTCAATTCGTGGCCTCTGGGGCCGGCTGTTCGTATTCAGCTAGTACTGGGGGTAATAGGCTGGGGACGGGGGCGAGCCTTACTTCTCGCCCAGCAGTTCCTTGATGTTGTTGGCGATGGCCTGGGCCTTGGTGGCCTCGGTCAGCAGCTCGTCGGCCTGCTCTTCCAGGCGGGTGGCCTGCTCGATCTTGCTGGCCGCTACTGCGCGGTTACGGGCGTTGAGGTCTTCCAGGGCCATGAGGGTTTTCTGGAAGGACTTGAGGGGAGGAGAAAACAACAGGGGGTTGGAGATGCAGGCAGTGGTTGTGCAACGGACGGGGAATCCGTGAAGCCCTGAGGTGCTGGTGGTTATGACACGGACTAGGTATCCGTTTATCAACCACCAGATACGCCAAGCCCCCGTTGGGTGACCTCCGGGGGCTTCGTCTTTGTGGTGCTGGTGATAGGCCTCAGGCTGTGGCGCTGGCCTTGTCTCTGGCTCTAAGCACAGTGCTGGTGCTGACCTTCAAGAGCTTGGCCGTCTCTCTGATACCTGTCCCCTTATTCAACAGGGCCAGGATGCTGGCGTGCTTATCCTTGTCGATGCCTCGGCCTTTGTAAGCCCCCTGAGCCTTGGCCTTGGCGATGCCTTCGTTCTGGCGTCTGCGCCTGTCTTCGTAGTCTTTCCGGGCAACCGCTGCGAGCATGTCCAGCAGCATGTCATTGATGGCGCCCAGCATCCGAGAGGTGAAGGCATCGGCTGCGGTGTTGCTGTTGCTGGCCATGAATTGGTGGGAGGTCGGCAGATCCAGGGCAACGACCCGCACCTCCTTTGCTTTGATGGTCGCCCGGAGTTGCTGCCAGTCGCCCTCAGTGAGGCGGCTCAGGCGGTCGACCTGTTCAACCAAGAGAACATCCCCCGGCTTGGCGTCGGCCAGCAGACGGAACAGCTCAGGGCGCTGCAGAGAAGCGCCGCTTTCGTTCTCGGTGTAGTAGCTAGCGATGTGCTGGTCATGGCTTTGGGCGAAGGCGTCCAGGGCAGACCGCGCTCGGCTAGCATCTTGCTCAGTAGTGGATGCCCGGAGATACGCACGGACAAACATTGGTGACAGCTCCTTGTTGTCGTTTAGGTGTTGTCACTATGCATGTTGCCGTATGAGTGGTCAAGACCATACCAAACGACAACAAGCCAGGCGGCTGTTGCTGTTGTCGCTGAGGTATACCCTGATGAATACGAAGGTGGAGGCAGGATATGTATGAGCGCAATGACCGGCAGAGATGTCTAGCGGTGTCTTCTAGCTGCAATCAGCAATCGCTATTTAGCGAGTAAGACGATAGGAGAGCGGTCTGGCCTCGCAAAGAGGGGAGATGCCCTGTGGGCGTCTTAGGACCAGGCTTGTGGTGTGTCAGCATCGGGAGGAGGGAGGTCTAGCTTATGTTGCCGCGAGGAGTCAGGTAGCGGCATGTCGGCTATACCCAGAGCAGGCAGTCCTAGCTCGGTTGATAGCGCCTTCAGGCTTGTATCGTCTGTGTAGATTGCGCTGACATTGTGTACTAGGGCTATCGCCAAAATTTGCCGGTCAACCTTGACCTTTTGCCAGGGGGCGGTGCTTGCGCCGCGCTTCCCGCCGTTTACTCTCGCTTCTTGCTCAAGCATCGCGCATTCCAAGGCGCAAACTTCATCAAATGGGACGATCTTGAAGGCGCTGGTTCCCTTGAGAATTTGGATGACATCCTCCCGGCGTTCTCCTGCATGAACGAGGAACTCGGCAAAGCTGGGAGCGGCGATAACTATCTTCGTCTTCTGATGGGTTTGGACAAAGTGCTGCAGTCGCTCCTGGCAATACGTAACCGGATGACCGGTCGCATTGTCGATAATCACTTGCCCAGTTGGAAAGAGCAGATGCGCAAGCACAGATGTATCTAGCAGAACCATCAGCTATCTCCCTCGCGCAATTCCTTCCAGGCTTCGCTGATGCTCTGCTTATCCCATCGGGTTCCGCATTCACGGATCCGGGATAGAGCAGTGTCTAGCGTCTCCTCCGTTAAGACCTCAAAGTGCTCAACGCTGAAGTATCCATCCAGAGTCCACTTGCGGTCTGAGTCTCTCAGCCAGGTACCAGAGCCAAAGACCCTGATGCTGCTCCCATAGAGGTGATGTGCAAGGCTGACCGCAAGCTCCCTGCTGGTGACGCACTTCCAATAGCGTCCGTCGCCTGCGTCTAAGTGGAGATGTGAGGAGTTATCACGTCCGCCGATAGATACGACAACGCCGTCCAGGCTTCCTTGTTGACGAATTTTGTAGGTCGAAACCTTGGGAAGCTCTCTGCCAGGGAATGAGTAGATCTTTGCCGTCTTACCATCGATGCCTATTCGGTCAAGGCGACCTACAGCATTATCTTTGGCCAGCATCTGGTTGATGCGGTCGTAGACGCGGGCGATGTCGCTATCTGGCAGGGCTATTTGCTTGATGCGCTCATCAATCTTGGGAGTCGCATCGAAGTCGGCCAGGGCGTGGCATTTGAGGCTTCCCTCAGTCACCTTATGGAAATGCACCTGCTCAGGCTGTCCCAAAAGCTTCGAAAGCTCTAGGAAATACTCAGCCACCCGCTGCATGGAGGCGGTCGCCGGGCGAAGCGAATCTACGGTGAATACGTACTCTACAGGCGTCATGGTCGCTGCCTTTGAGCAATCCTTGCAGTTGAGAGCGAATGCCTTTGTCTACTGCCTGAACACTAGCACTTTCGCCGGATATGCGAAATGGATGAGGCGCTGTCGATGTCTCGGATGCCTCCGATCAAAACGCGGGCGAGCAGAACCAAGACCCCACCCCGGTACGGGGGGAAACGGCCAATTCTCTATTACAAAAAGGCGCTCAGATTTTTTCGCCAAAAATGTGTGGCTGCATGCGCAAGCGGTCGAACGCGTCTTCAACTCGCTGCATTGGCTCTCGTAGATCCTCCACACTCAGGCGCAGATAGTGCTTCATGGTGACATCAGCACCAGAACTGTGGTTTACGAGCTTCTTCACTGTGGCCAGATCTCTCAGCGTCCTCTGGGCAACCGTCACGAAGGTTCGCCTTAGGAAAGTCTGAAGAAGACTTCCCGTTTCTGGTGAAATAGGCCAATCCCGTTGCCCGAGTTTCTCAATGAAGCAGAT
>NZ_JBQLIX010000033.1:0-63971 GCF_052156495.1 Pseudomonas sp. NCHU5216
ACAAGCACCCACACGAATTGCTTGATTCAGTTGTTAAAGAACAGTTGGTTAAGTCTTTCGTCTCAACCGAGGCCGCGAATTCTACAGCAGCCTTTGTTTCTGTCAAGCTGTTTTTCGAAGTTATTTTCTGGAGAAAACTCTTTCAATTCAACAGCTTGGATAATCCTCAGCTTCATCTCTTCAGCTTCGGTGAGGCGCGCATTCTACAGCACCTCGTTACTCCGTCAAGTTGTTTTTGAAGAAATTTTCTTTCTATCTCAACAACTTAGCGCTTCGCCGAACCTGAGTTCGTCTCAGCGAGGCGCGCATTCTACATGAGCTTAGCGGGCTGTAAAGCCCTGATATGCAAAAAATTGCGCAAATAGAACCAGGCGCCCTCTCCTCTTCTTTATATAAGGACGCAACGGCAGCCTCAGATCACGCCCGCCCCACGCAGCTCGGCGACCTGCGCCTCGCTCATGCCCAGCAGCCGCTGCAACAGAGCCTCGGTGTGCTGCCCCAGCAAAGGGGGCGCTGCGCGGTAGACCACCGGCGTAGCGGATAGGCGCAACGGACTAGCGACCTGCGGCGTCGTGCTGCCCATGGCATTGGGCAGATCGAGGCGCAGACCTCGCGCCTGCACCTGCGGATCGGCGAATACCTGTTGCAGGTCGTTGATCGGCCCACAGGGCACGCCAGCCTTTTCCAGCAGCTCGATCCATTGCGCCGTGGTCTTGAATACCGTGGCCTGGCGCAGCAGTGGGATCAGCTCGGCACGATGCGCCACCCGCTCCTTGTTACTGACAAAGCGCGGATCATCGGCAAGGTGCGCAATACCCGCCACTTCGCAGAACTTACGGAACTGCCCGTCATTGCCCACCGCCAGGATGAAGTTGCCATCGGCACTGGGAAAGTCCTGATACGGCACTATGTTCGGGTGGGCATTGCCCAGACGCTTGGGCGATACACCGGTTGCCAGGTAGTTCATGGCCTGGTTGGCCAGACAGGCCACCTGTACGTCCAGCAGCGCTACATCTATATGCTGGCCAATGCCGGACTGCTCACGCTGATTCAGTGCAGCCAACACCCCAACGGTGGCGTAGAGCCCGGTCAGGATATCGGTCAGCGCCACGCCCACCTTGATCGGCCCGGCGCCCTCTTCCCCTTCTGGCCGGCCAGTCAGGCTCATCAGGCCACCGAGGCCCTGGATCATGAAGTCGTAACCGGCACGCTTGGCGTAGGGACCGGTCTGGCCGAAGCCAGTGATGGAGCAATAGATCAAGCGCGGGTTGATCGCCTTCAAGGACTCGTAGTCGAGGCCATAGGCCGCCAGACCACCGACCTTGAAGTTCTCCAGCAACACGTCGCACTGCGCGACCAGCTCACGCACCAGGCGCTGGCCTTCTGGCTGGGTGAAATCCAGGGTCAGCGACTGCTTGTTGCGGTTGGCACTCTGGAAATAGGCCGCCTCCCGCGAGTCGTTGCCCTCGGCATCCTTTATATAAGGAGGGCCCCAGTGCCGGGTATCGTCGCCGGTACCCGGCCGCTCCACCTTGATCACCTCGGCACCCAGGTCACCGAGGATCTGCCCGCACCAGGGGCCGGCGAGGACGCGAGAAAGATCGAGCACACGGATATGGGAAAGGGCGCCAGCCATGGGAAACCTCTTCGAGGAGCTACAAGCGGTGAGCTTCAAACCGCAAGACAAGCTGCCGTTACTTGCAGCTCGAGGCTTGAAGCTTGCCGCTGCGGTTTAGAAGAAAGCCTGGATGCCGGTCTGCGCACGACCGAGAATCAGCGCATGCACGTCATGCGTGCCCTCGTAGGTATTGACCACCTCGAGGTTGACCAGATGGCGGGCGATACCGAACTCGTCGCTGATACCGTTACCGCCCAGCATGTCGCGGGCCATACGGGCGATATCCAACGCCTTGCCGCAACTGTTGCGCTTCATGATGGAGGTGATTTCCACCGCGGCAGTGCCTTCGTCCTTCATCCGCCCCAGGCGCAGGCAGCCTTGCAGAGCCAGAGTGATCTCGGTCTGCATGTCCGCCAGCTTCTTCTGGATCAGCTGATTGGCCGCCAGCGGCCGGCCGAACTGGTTGCGATCGAGCACATACTGGCGCGCGGTGTGCCAGCAGAATTCGGCAGCGCCCAGCGCACCCCAACTGATGCCATAACGGGCGGAGTTCAGGCAGGTGAAGGGGCCGCGCAGACCGCGCACGTCGGGGAAGGCGTTTTCCTCAGGACAGAACACGTTGTCCATAACGATCTCGCCGGTGATCGAAGCGCGCAGGCCGACCTTACCGTGAATCGCCGGAGCGGACAGGCCTTCCCAGCCTTTCTCCAGCACGAAACCGCGAATCTCGCCGGCATCGTCCTTGGCCCAGACCACGAACACATCGGCGATGGGACTGTTGGTGATCCACATCTTGCTGCCGCTCAGGCGGTAGCCACCTTCGACCTTCTTGGCGCGAGTCACCATGGAGCCCGGATCGGAGCCATGGTTCGGCTCGGTCAGGCCGAAGCAGCCGATGTACTCACCACTGGCCAGCTTGGGCAGGTATTTCTGCTTGGTCGCCTCGCTGCCGAACTCGTTGATCGGCACCATGACCAGCGAGGACTGCACACTCATCATCGAGCGGTAGCCAGAGTCGATGCGCTCCACTTCACGGGCGATCAGGCCATAGCACACATAGCTGAGGCCACTGCCACCATAGGCTTCGGGGATGGTGGCGCCGAGCAGGCCGGTTTCGCCCATCTCGCGGAAGATCGCAGGATCGGTGCGCTCGTGACGGAAAGCCTCCAGCACGCGCGGTGCCAGCTTGTCGGCGGCGAACTGTGCGGCGCTGTCGCGCACCATGCGCTCTTCTTCGCTCAGTTGCTGATCCAGCAGCAGCGGGTCGATCCAGTTGAAGCTTGCCTTGGCCATCGCGAAAAACCTCGAAGCAGTGAAAGGAGCAATCGGTGAATGACTCCGATCCTAGGCCGACCTGGCGCGGCGGGCAAACGCAGAATTCGCACAGACCTGTGCTTTTTACTCACTTCGAGATAGCCTGAAAGGCGATATAGATGGCTTATGAGTGAGGCCTTGGCATAAATGCGCCGCAAGATCCCCAGCACTGCCGCCCTGGTGGCCTTCGAGGCCGCTGCACGCCACCAGAGCTTCACCAAGGCCGCCGACGAGCTCAGCCTGACGCAAAGCGCAATCTGCCGGCAGATCGGCGGGCTGGAGAGCTTCCTCAATGTCGAGCTGTTCCGCCGCTCGCGACGCGGCGTGGTACTCACCGAAGCCGGCGTTGCCTATAGCCGCAAGGTGGCGACGCAGCTCGATGCCGTCGAGCGCGACACCCTGGCCCTGATGGGCAACCAGGGCACCAGCAGCATCGAACTGGCAGTGGTGCCCACCTTCGGCACGCAATGGCTGCTGCCGCGCCTGCGCACCTTCCAGCAAGTGCATCCGCAGGTGACCGTGCACCTGACCAACCGCACCCGCCCCTTCCTGTTCGCCGACACTCACTTCGACGCCGCCATCTATTACGGCGACGCCGAGTGGTCAGGCACCGAGGCGCACTTTCTCATGCACGAGCATCTGCTGCCGGTGTGTAGCCCGGCCTTGCTCGGCGCGAGCCCGGTCACCGCCGAGCACATTGCAACGCTACCGCTACTGCAGCAGACGACCCGCCCCTATGCCTGGCGCCAATGGTTCGCGGCTCAGGGCATGAATGTCTCCCGCGACATGACCGGCCCGCGCCTGGAGCTGTTCTCCATGCTCGCCCAGGCCGCACAACATGAAATGGGCGTGGCGTTGATCCCCCCCTTCCTGATCCAGCGCGAGCTGCAGGATGGCAGCCTGGTGATCGCCCTCGATCGCGCGGTGCCGAACAACGACCGCGCCTACTACCTGATGGTGCCAGAGCGCAAGGCCGAGTCGACGGCACTCAAGGCCTTTCGCGACTGGCTGCTGCTGCAAGCTAGCGCCTACCGCGAGGGCGATCTCCAGCGCCACGAAGACGGCTAGAAGAAGTCAAAAAAGTCATGATCAATACTGGTAGCAATAAATTGGTCACACTACAGCGCCATCCTTGAGCCAATCCGCGCCATGGCCAGTACTTTCGGGTGGTTCCACAATTTTGAACGCCCCGTTCGCGACTTTTCACACTGCAGCCAATACGACCAACGGTCATTCGCTCGATGAATATCGCGCGCGCAGCACAAAGCCCGTATAGCCTGCTTTCCCCAGATATGACGCGGGTTTGCCGCAGTATAAAAATCCCTCATAGACCCATTACTTGTAGTAATCCATTTTTTTTACTCCATAACTTCTTGTAAGGGTCTGCATTCGATTGCACAATCGCCGCGCCCGCCTTCATCCGGCAGGTGTTGTGCTGATCCCCAATCGCCGGCGCGCCAGCGCAGTGCACCGGTTCACAAAAAAGATCACGCAGGAGATTAGAAGTGCACATTGGTGTTCCTCTCGAAACCCATGCTGGGGAGACGCGGGTTGCCGCGACGCCCGAGACCGTCAAGAAACTGGTTGGCCAGGGCCACCAGGTGACCGTCCAGACCGGCGCCGGCATCAGCGCCAGCATCCCGGACAGCGCCTATGAAGCCGCTGGCGCCACCATTGGCAACGACTCCGCCGCCTTCGGCGCCGACCTGGTGCTCAAGGTGGTCGCGCCGACCGACGCCGAACTGGCGCTGATGAAGAGCGGCGCCGTGCTGGTGGGCATGCTCAACCCCTTCTGCAACGACACCATTGCGCGCATGAATGCCCGCGGCATCATCGCCTTCGCCCTGGAGGCCGCGCCGCGTACCTCCCGCGCGCAAAGCCTGGACGTGCTCAGCTCGCAGGCCAACATCGCCGGCTACAAGGCCGTGATGCTCGCCGCCAACCACTATCCGCGCTTCATGCCGATGCTGATGACCGCAGCCGGTACGGTGAAGGCCGCCCGCGTGCTGATCCTCGGTGCCGGCGTCGCCGGTCTGCAGGCCATCGCCACGGCCAAGCGCCTGGGTGCGGTGATCGAAGCCTCCGACGTGCGTCCTGCGGTGAAGGAACAGATCGAGTCGCTCGGCGCCAAGTTCGTCGACGTCCCCTTCGAGACCGACGAGGAGCGCGAATGCGCCCAGGGCGTGGGCGGTTACGCCCGGCCAATGCCGGCCTCGTGGATGGAGCGCCAGGCCAAGGCCGTGCACGAGCGCGCCAAGCAGGCCGACATCGTAATCACCACCGCGCTGATTCCGGGTCGCAAGGCACCCACGCTGCTGCACGAAGCCACTGTGCAAGAGATGAAGCCGGGCTCCGTGGTCATCGACCTGGCCGCCGCTCAGGGTGGCAACTGCCCACTGACCGAAGCCGACCAGGTGGTGGTCAAGCATGGCGTCACCTTCGTCGGCCACACCAACCTGGCCGCACTGGTGCCGGCGGACGCCTCCGCCCTGTATGCACGCAACCTGCTGGACTTCCTCAAGCTCGTGATCGACAAGGAAGGCCAGTTCCAGCTCAACCTCGAAGACGACATCGTCGCGGCCTGCCTGATGTGCAACGCCGGCGAAGTCGTGCGCAAGAACGGCTAAGGAGTAGAGACATGGATCTGATTTCCGACGGCATCTACAACCTGATCATCTTCGTGCTGGCCATCTACGTCGGCTACCACGTGGTGTGGAACGTCACCCCGGCCCTGCACACCCCGCTGATGGCCGTGACCAATGCCATTTCCGCCATTGTCATCGTCGGCGCCATGCTCGCCGCCGCGCTCACCGTTACCCCGCTGGGCAAGGCCATGGGCACCCTGGCCGTGGCACTGGCGGCGGTCAACGTGTTCGGTGGCTTCCTGGTCACCCGGCGCATGCTGGAAATGTTCAAGAAGAAGGCCCCCAAGGCCCAGGTGGAGAAGTAAGCGATGAGCATGAATCTGATCACCGTTCTCTACCTCGTCGCCTCGGTGTGCTTCATCCAGGCGCTCAAGGGCCTGTCGCACCCGACCACCTCGCGGCGCGGCAACCTGTTCGGTATGGTCGGCATGGCCATCGCCGTGCTCACCACCGTGGGTTTGATTCACAAACTGGGCGCTGAACTGGCCGTGCAGGGCATCGGCTTCGTCATCGTCGGTCTGCTGGTCGGTGGCACCGCTGGCTCGATCATGGCCAAGCGTGTCGAGATGACCAAGATGCCGGAGCTGGTCGCCTTCATGCACAGCATGATCGGCCTGGCCGCCGTGTTCATCGCCATCGCTGCCGTGGTCGAGCCACAGTCGCTGGGCATCGTCGCCGCCCTGGGTGATGCCATTCCGGCAGGCAACCGTCTGGAGCTGTTCCTCGGCGCCGCCATCGGTGCCATCACCTTCTCCGGTTCGGTGATCGCCTTCGGCAAGCTGTCGGGCAAGTACAAGTTCCGTCTGTTCCAGGGCGCGCCCGTGGTGTTCAAGGGTCAGCACCTGCTGAACCTGCTGGTGGGTATCGCCATCGTCGCCCTGGGCCTGTATTTCACCTTCACCGGCGACATCCGCGCCTTCGCCATCCTGGTGGCCTTGGCCTTCGTCATCGGCGTGCTGATCATCATCCCCATCGGCGGCGCCGACATGCCGGTGGTGGTATCGATGCTCAACAGCTACTCGGGCTGGGCAGCGGCCGGTATCGGCTTCTCGCTGAACAACTCCATGCTGATCGTTGCCGGCTCGCTGGTGGGTTCTTCGGGTGCCATCCTCTCGTACATCATGTGCAAGGCGATGAACCGCTCGTTCTTCAACGTCATCCTCGGCGGCTTCGGCGCGGATGCCGACGCCGGCGCGGCTTCCGGCAGCCAGGAGCAACGCAGCGTCAAGTCGGGTTCGAGCGACGATGCGGCCTTCCTGCTGACCAACGCCGACACCGTGGTCATCGTCCCCGGTTACGGCCTGGCAGTGGCCCGCGCCCAGCACGCGCTGATGGAGCTGGCGGAGAAGCTGACCCACCGCGGCGTCACCGTGAAGTACGCGATCCACCCGGTGGCCGGTCGTATGCCGGGCCATATGAACGTCCTGCTGGCCGAGGCCGAGGTGCCCTACGAGCAGGTGTTCGAGATGGAGGACATCAACTCCGAGTTCGGCCAGACCGACGTGGTGCTGGTGCTCGGCGCCAACGACGTGGTCAACCCGGCGGCGAAGAACGATCCGAAGTCGCCGATCGCCGGCATGCCGATCCTCGAGGCATACAAAGCCAAGACCGTGATCGTCAACAAGCGCTCGATGGCCAGCGGCTACGCCGGCCTGGACAACGAACTGTTCTACATGGACAAGACCATGATGGTCTTCGGCGACGCCAAGAAGGTCATCGAGGACATGGTCAAGGCCGTTGAATAAGCGCTGACCAGCCCGACAGGAAACCCGGCCTCGTGCCGGGTTTTTTGTGCCCGGGTTCTCAGAAAAAATTGATTTTCAGGTCAGAAACAAAAGCCAATCAATTCAAAACTGTACTGTTTGAAAGGCTGTATTTTTTGGGTTGCACCCAGTTAAAAACACTGCAAATTACGGTTGCACCCAGCTTTTTCACTTATTACCAGTACAGTTAATTCAATTAATAGCATCACAGTTACAAAGCAACCTATCTAATAGCACAACAATTTTCTTCATCTGTGACTACTGAGTCTCCTCCGCGCTCGGGATAATTTGCCCATCGACAGCAAACACACCCCGCCACAAGCGGAAGGATGACCACCATGGAACGTACCCTCAGTTCCGCCCTGCTCCAAACCCACAGCGCCGCCAGTGACAAGTCCCCCTGGCCGCTCCGCGTGATCGCCACCCTCACCCAGTGGCAGCGCCGCATCGTCAGCCGTCGTCAACTGGCTCGACTCGATGCCCGCCTGCTGGCCGACGCCGGCATCACCGAAGATCAGCGTTACCTCGAACTGCAGAAGCCGTTCTGGCGCTGATCCCCCTTTGCTCCATCCCATTAAGGGATCTTCTGAGAGCTCTACCGACTCTGCGCGGTAGGGCTTTCGTTTTATTCACGCCCTGCATAAGCTCGCCTGACCGCTCAACGATAACGAGGCGGCATTTTCGGAGCCTTGCCATGCACAGCAGATACCTGATCAGCCTCACCCTCCTGATGACCCTGGCAGGCGCTGCCTCTGCGAGCAGCTTCGTCGCCACCACCGATACCCTCGGCAGTGCCTTGGCAGGCAGCGCCGAAGCCACCTCGGATGCCACCTCCTCGCTGCGCGACAGCAAGGTGGTGCAAGCCGCCCAGGACGATGCCGCCAGCTTCGTCGCCAGCAATGGCCAGGTGCGCGGGGCTCGGCTGGAAAGTGCACTGCGCTACCTGCGCAGCCAATCGGCGGCCCTGCATGGCGTCAGCGACCTGCAACTGGCCAGCGCCATCCTCGCGCGCTGATTGCCGTGGACGGCTGCTGACCGCCGCGTCGGCGCCCCGTAAACTACAGCGACATCCCAGCAGCGGAACCGCGCTGGCCTGGCCACGTCCAATCGTCCGTCCTGCAGTTCTCGGAGCTATCCATCATGCGTCGTTCACTCGTCATCACCCTCACTACCTGCGCCCTGTTCAGCGGTATCGCCCAGGCGCAAACCGTGGTCGCCACCAGTAACATCGTGGTGCGCGCCCTGGATCGCAGCATCAACTTCACCTCCGATACCACCACCTCGATTCGTGACATGAAAGCCGTGGTGCAGGCCCGCGACGACGCCGCCAGCTTCGTCGCCAGCGCCGGGGAGATCCGTGGCGCGCAACTGGAAGCCGCACTGCAAGCTATCCGTCAGCAATTGCCCGAGGCGCAAAGCGCCAGCGACCTGCAACTGGCCGAAGCCATCCTCGCCCTGTGATACGCCTTGCCGCCTGGTGCTGCGGCGCGCTGCTGGCCCTGACCACAGGCGTCGCCCAGGCGCAATTGCGGCTGACCCTGGACAACCGCGGTCTCGACGCCGACCAGCGCCAGGTCAGCCAGGCCCTGCTGGAAGAGGCCATGGCGGCGCTGCCGCCGCGCTTCGTCGAACGCCTGGATCGAGACGTACGGGTCAGGTGGCGCGCCGACATGCCCACCCAGGTGTACGGCCAGGTCGGGCGCTACAGCGGTATCGAACTCAACGCCCGACTGTTGCCGAAACTGGTCGATGGCTCGGCGGCGCAGAACCGCACCAGCCGCCCCCATGGCACCCAGCGCCAGGAACTGCTGGCCACCTTGCTGCATGAGCTGACTCATCTCTACGACCGCGCTCGCCTCTGGCCCGCTGCCCAGCGCCGGCAGATCGTCCAGTGCCGGCAACGCGCCCGCTCCACTGGGCTGGTCGGGCTGCCGGATGCCTGTCGTGGCCAGACCGAGCGCCGCTTCACCCTCAGCGACGATCCACGCCTGCTCGACCTGGCTGGCTGGCCACAGCGGGTCGGCCGACGCGGCGCGCGTGACGACGACAACGGCCAGGTGGCGCGCAGCCCGGACAGCTACGAGCTGAGCAACCCGCTGGAGTTCGTCGCGGTCAACCTCGAGTACTTTCTGCTCGATCCCAGTTACGCCTGCCGCCGCCCGTCCCTGGCCCGCTACTTCCGTGAGCATTTCGACTGGGCGGCGCCAAGCCAGCCCTGCGCCGAGGGCTACGCCTACCTCAACGCCGGGCGCGACTTCGCCCGTCAGCCACTGGCACGCATCGACCCCGAACGGGTCTACGCCGTGGACTACCTGCTGGCCGAAGCCAACGACGCCTGGATGAGCCGCTGGGGCCACAGCATGCTGCGCCTGGTGATCTGCGCGCCGGGTCGACCACGCGGCCCGGATTGCCGGCTGGATCTCGATCAGCATCTGGTGCTGTCCTACCGCGCCTTCGTCGGCGACGTGCAACTGTCGAGCTGGGACGGCCTCACCGGCGCCTACCCCTCGCGCCTGTTCGTCCTGCCACTGGAACAGGTGATCGACGAGTACACCAAGATCGAGCTGCGCAGCCTGGCCTCGGTGCCGCTGCGCCTGTCGCGCGACGAACTGGAGCGCCTGGTGGCACGCGCCGCCGAGCAGCACTGGAGCTATGACGGCGACTACTACTTCATCTCCAACAACTGCGCGGTGGAGACGCTCAAGCTGCTGCGCAGCGGCACCGGCAATCCGCGCTTGCAAGCCCTCGACAGCATCATGCCCAACGGCCTGCTGGAGCTGCTGGCGGCGCGTGGTCTGGCCGACACCTCGGTACTGAACGACCCACGCGAAGCCTTGCGCCTGGGCTACCGCTTCGACTCCTTCCGCGAGCGCTACCAGGCCATGTTCGCCGTGTTGCGCCAACGCCTGCCAATTCCACAAAGCGACGTGGAAAGCTGGCTGGAACAGACCGCTGAAGAGCGCAGCCGGTGGTTCGCCCAGGCCGACCTGCGCGCCAGCGCCGCCCTGCTGCTACTGGAACAGGCGGCGCTGCGCCGGCAACTGCTGCTGGCCCAGGACGAGCTCAAGCGCCGCTACCTGACCGGCCGTGCGGCCGGCGACCCGAGCCTGAACAAGGCTGGCGCAGCGCTGGAACAGATACTGGCCAACAGCGGTTTTCTCAGCCGCCCGGCGGAATTGCTCGAAGGTGGCTACGGGCTGCCACAGCAACAGGAATGGGATCGCCTGGAAGCCAGCAGCCGCGAACGCCAGCAGCAACTGCGCCAGCTCAGTGACGAGCTGGACGGCGAAGTGCGCAACCTGCTGCTGCCCGAGCGCCGTGCCGAACTGGAAGCCAACGAAGCCAACCTGCTCGCCCTGGGCGAACACCTGCGCGCGCTGCACAAGGCCAGTGGTGGGCTGGAGCTGCCCTAGCCTCTTGAGTAGCCCGGATGAAATCCGGGAAATCACTCTACCCAGTCCCCGGATTGCATCCGGGCTACGGGTCGAGATCCTACGGAATGATCTCCTGATCTTCTTCCGGCAGGTGCTGGTCGACCGTCAGCCAGGGCAGCCGGCTGCTCACCCAGATATGCCGATTCGCTGGCGCCTGCTCGGGGGCGTCGAGGGTGGCCACGGTCACGTCCAGGGTGTCTGGGCTGAGCGTGGTGAACAGGGCCAGGTGTGCGCCGCAGTCGCCGCAGAAATAGCGGGTACAACTGGCCGACGAGGCAAAAGCCTTTGGCGCGCCACGTAACCATTGGAACGTCTGGCGCGGCACCGTGACCCAGGTGGTGAGAATGCCGCCGCTGCTGCGCCGGCAGATTGAACAATGACAATGCGCGCTGTCGTGCAACGCGGCCTCGATGCGATAACGCAGCGCCCCGCACTGACAGCCGCCTTCATGACGCTCGCTCATCCCACCTCCTCCTTGCATTGCCCCGCCGCGCTGACCAAGATAGCGCGACCCTCGCCACCGAGAATTGCCGTGATCGATCTGCTGCTGGCCCTGTGGCCGCTGTTCGCCATGATAGTCGCCGGCTACTGGCTGCGCCTGCGTGAATTTCCCAGCGAGGCCTTCTGGCCCGGTGCGGAACGCCTCAACTACTTCATCCTGTTCCCCGCCCTGCTGTTCTCCAGCCTGGCCAAGGCGCCGCTGAACAACCCGGCCCTGCCGCGCCTGGCCCTGGCGGTATTGCTAGGCCTGGGTATCGCCTGGCTCGCCCTGTTGTTGGTGCGCCGCCTGCGCGGCTGGCCGGCTGGGCGCTTTGGCGCCTTTACCCAGGGCATCCTGCGTTTCAACACCTATCTCGGCCTGGCGGCGGTGGGCAGCCTGTTCGGCCAGCAGGGCCTGACCCTGGCCGCGCTGATGCTGGCGCTGATGGTGCCGACGGTAAACGTGCTGTCGGTGTGGTCGCTGACCGCCGAGCGCGGCGTCAGCGCGCGCAGCCTGTTGCTGCCGATCGTCAAGAACCCGCTGATTCTCGCCTGTGTCGGCGGCGCGCTGTTCAACCTGACGGGCATAGGCCTGCCCGGCGGCACGGATCGTTTGCTAAGCCTGCTCGCCGCCGCCAGCCTGCCACTGGGCCTGCTCTGCGTCGGCGCGGCACTCAAGCCCGAGCAACTGGGCGGGGAGATTCCCGCGCTGGGCTGGAACAGCGCTCTGCGCCTGCTGGCCATGCCAATGCTGGCCTGGGGCGTGGCCTGGGTACTGCATCTGCCGGCGATGGAAAGCGCCGTGCTGGTGCTGTTCTTCGCCCTGCCCACCGCCCCCACCGCCTACGTGCTGACCCGCCAGCTCGGTGGCGACAGCCAGTTGATGGCCGGGATCATCACTCTGCAGACGTTGCTGGCGGCAGGCACTTTGCTGCTGGTGATGGCCGCACTTGTACCCTGACACCGGGCCACGGCTGAAAGCTGTCCGAAAGCAGCCGCACCTAGGATGACGTAGCACTGCGCCACAGCGCAGCCGCCACCGACAAGAACAAGACAGGTCACGCCCAAGACATTTCAGACGCCCATCTCCGAGATTTGCGGCCGCTCGTAGCAGTCGCCAACCCGCAAAATTCAAGAATAGCCAGCGGCCATGTAACATGCGCCGTCCAGCCGCGCGTGGCTCCCCTCAGCGTTTACGAGAATCGAATATGGAATGGCTCAGCAACCCGGAAATCTGGGTCGCCTTCTTCACCCTGACGGCCCTGGAGATCGTCCTTGGCATCGACAACATCATCATGATCGCCATTCTGGTCGGACGTATGCCGCCGCACCTGCAGGCGCGCACGCGCTTCTTCGGTCTGGCCCTGGCGATGGTCACGCGCATCGGCCTGCTGCTGTCGATCACCTGGATCATGCGCCTGACCAACGACCTGTTCCACCTGTTCGGCCAGGGTATTTCCGGGCGTGACCTGATCCTGTTCTTCGGCGGCCTGTTCCTGCTGTGGAAGAGCAGCACCGAGATGTACCACAGCCTCGAAGGCGAAGAGGAAACCGAGCAAACGGCAGGCAACGGTGCGGCGCGCAACTTCATCGGCACCATCATCCAGATCGCCATCATCGACATCGTATTCAGCCTGGACTCGGTGATCACCGCCGTCGGCATGGTGTCCCACGTCCCGGTGATGGTCGCGGCGATCATCGTCGCCGTGCTGGTGATGATGCTGGCGGCCGGCACCATCAGTAATTTCATCGACAAGCATCCTTCTTTGAAGATGCTGGCGCTGTCCTTCCTCGTGGTGGTCGGCACCGTGCTCATCGCCGAGGCCTTCGAGGTGCACGTACCAAAAGGTTACGTCTACTTCGCCATGGCCTTCTCGCTGGGCGTGGAGGCACTGAATATCCGCATGCGCGTACTGCGCGGGCGCAAGGAAGATCCGGGTCAGTAAGGCCGGCTGCCACCCAGATCAAGGGCTTCTATAACGAGGCCCTTTTTCTTTGCCTGACGAAAAGACCAGCACGTTGCCACAGCACTCGAAAATTTGTTTTTGATTGATAAATCATGGTGTTAGCCTTCTCGCCCCGCGAAGCTATACCCGATCACAGATGAAGAGTTCCGCTACCCTCCCCAAGTATCGACAACCTCAGCTCGACGATAGCCGCACTCTTGCCGAGCAGTTATCAGCATCATCGCCTGCCTCTTCTCGTCGCCCTGTTCCGCTGCGCGGCCAGGGCAAGGTCGTACCGCTCAAGCGTGCCGAAGTAAAACGTGCAACGGGATTTTTCGATGCCGTGCCTGGCGCCAACATTGAAACGGCTTTGCTGCTTTTCGGCGTGATTGCCCTCGGCATTGCCATAGGCGTTCCGCTAGGTGCCTGGATGTTCGTCAGCGCGGCGGTAGGCTGAAGCGCGCTCCTGTGCAGGCTTTCAGCCCTGCGCCGAGATTGATCCCGCTCAGCACGCAACCGGGCCGCTACGACTATGCTTGCCGGCACATTCGATCCAGCACAGGGTCATACCAATGAACGACGCCAGCGACACCCTAGACGTCTTCCCCTACCTGCAACTGATGCACCAGCATGCGGGCTCCGACCTGTTCTTCAGCGTCGGCGCGCCGCCGCATATGAAGGTCGAAGGCCACAGCCAGCCGGTCGGGCAGCGCGCGTTCAAGGCCGGCGAGGTGCAACAACTGGCCTACCAGTTGCTGAGCCAGAAGCAGGTCGCCGAGTTCGAGCGTGATCTGGAGATGAACCTGGCGGTCAGCCTGCAAGGCGCCGGGCGTTATCGGGTCAACGTCTATTACCAGCGCGGCGAAGTGGCCATGGTGGTGCGCCTGATCAAGAGCCAGATCCCCGACTTCGAGGCGCTCGGCCTGCCCAAGCTGTTGGAGAAACTGGCCCTGCAGGATCGCGGGCTGATCCTGGTCACCGGCGCCGCCGGCTCGGGCAAGTCCACCACCCTGGCGGCCATGCTGGACTATCGCAACCGCCACAAGAGCGGGCATATCCTCTGCATCGAAGACCCCATCGAGTTTCTCCACAGCCACCAGCGCTCGATCATCGATCAGCGTGAGGTGGGGCTGGACACCCACAGCTTCGCCGATGCCCTGCGCAACGTGCTGCGCGAGGCGCCGGACGTGATCATGCTTGGCGAGATCCGCGACGCTGCCACCATGCAACACGCCCTGCACTACGCCGAGAGCGGCCACCTGTGCATGGCCACGCTACATGCCACCAGCAGCAGCCACGCCATCGAACGCATCGCCCGTTTCTTTCCCGACGAGGCGCGCAAGCAGGTGCTGGCCGATGTGGCGCACAACCTGCTGGCGGTGGTTGGCCAACGCCTGGTGCCCGGCCTCGACCACAAACGCGTGGCGGCAGTCGAACTGATGCTCGGCACCCCCTATATCCGCGACCTGATCCAGCGCGACGAGCTGGACGAGTTGCGCGAAGCCATCGGCCGCGCCGCCGAACAGGGCCTGCAGACCTTCGACCAGCACCTGTTCGCCCTGCTCGAAGCCGGGCGTATCGGCCTGGCCGACGCGCTCAAGTTCGCCGATTCACGCACTGACCTCAGCCTCAGGTTCAAGCTCGAACGCGGGTTCTCCGCCGACGAGGCCGAACTCAAGGTGCTGCGCGACGCTTGAGCCGGGCCAAAAACGCACAAGGCAGCCGAAGCTGCCTTGTGTCTTCCTAGCGCCAGCGCGTCAGGCGGGTTGCAGCGCCTTGCGTCGACGCTGCAGCACGACCACCAGGGCGAACAGCAAGAAGCCCGGAATCCACATCAGCTCCTTGACCCAGCGGTCGGTGGGCGCCTTGATGCTGATGATCTGCTGATCGAACTCCAGCCCCGCTTCGGCCGCCGGGCTGCCGAAGCCGACGCTGTCGATCAGCACCTTGCCATTGTCCTCGTAGGTCATCAGGCCCAGCTTGTCCAGGCGTGCCTGGCCATCTTCACCCGCAGGCACCGGCAACAGCACGACGAACTCGCGCGGATCACCCACGGCGTCTTCGCCACGTACCCACACGCGCAGCGAGCTGCCGTCTTCGACATTGCCCAGCGCCTGCGCCAGTTGCGCCGGCGGCACCTCCCGATAGGGGTCGTGCAGCATGTCCATCCAGAAGCCGGGGCGGAACAGGGTGAAGGCCACCAGCAGCAACAGCACGCTTTCGTACCAGCGGCTGCGCACCAGGAAGAAACCCTGGGTGCCGGCGGCGAAGATCAGCATGGCGATGGTGGCCACGATGAAGATCAGCACGCCGTGCCAGAAGTCCACGTCGATCAGCAGCAGGTCGGTGTTGAAGATGAACAGGAACGGCAACGCGGCGGTACGCAGGCTGTAGTAGAAAGCCACCAGGCCGGTCTTGATCGGGTCGCCCTTGGACACCGCCGCCGCGGCGAACGAGGCCAGGCCCACCGGCGGCGTGACGTCGGCCATGATGCCGAAGTAGAAGACGAACAGGTGCACCGCGATCAGCGGCACGATCAGGCCGTTCTGCTGCCCCAGCGCCACCACCACCGGCGCCAGCAGGCTGGAAACCACGATGTAGTTGGCGGTGGTCGGCAGGCCCATGCCGAGGATCAGGCTGAACACCGCCACCAGCAGCAACATCAGCATCAGGTTGCCCATCGACAGCAGCTCGACCAGATCGGCCAGCACCAGCCCCACGCCGGTCTGCGACACCGCGCCGACGATGATGCCGGCCGCCGCCGTGGCGATGCCAATGCCGATCATATTGCGCGCACCGGCAATCAGGCCTTCGCGCAGATCGACCACACCGTCCTTGAAGGTGCCGTGATCATGGCTGCCGTCATGGCGCATCCAGCTCAGCAGCGGGCGCTGGGTGAGCAGGATGATCACCAGCATCACGCTGCCCCAGAAGGCGGACAGACCGGGTGACAGGCGCTCGACCATCAGGCACCAGACCAGCACCACCACCGGCAGCAGAAAGTGCAGGCCGGAGAGCAACACGGCACGCGTCTCGGGCAGTTCTTCCAGCGGCGCATTAGGGTCTTCGGCCGGCAGCACCGGCACGCTGGCGGCGATCTTCAGCAGGCCGAGATAAACCAGCGCCAGCAAGGTGCCGATCACCGGCAGGGCATAGTCTCCGAGCAACGGTTTGAGCCAGCCCAGGCCGTAATACACCGCCAGGGACAGGCCGCTGATCAGCGCCGCACCGAAGGCGAAGCCGGTCAGACGGCGCAGCCAGGGCTTGGGCTGGACGCTGCCAATGGGTTGCAGGCCAAGCTTGAGCGACTCCAGATGGACGATGTAGAGCAGCGCGATATAGGAAATCGCAGCCGGCAGGAAGGCGTGCTTGATGATCTCGACATAGGGCATGCCGATGTACTCGACCATCAGGAAGGCCGCCGCGCCCATCACTGGCGGCATGATCTGGCCATTGACCGAGGACGCCACTTCCACCGCGCCGGCCTTCTCCGAAGAAAAGCCGGTGCGTTTCATCATCGGGATGGTGAAGGTGCCGGTGGTGACCACGTTGGCGATGGACGAACCGGAGATCATCCCGGTCAGGCCGGAGGCCAGCACCGCCGCCTTGGCCGGGCCACCGCGGAAGTGGCCGAGCAGGCTGAACGCGAGCTGGATGAAGTAATGCCCGGCGCCGGCCCGTTCGAGCAGCGCACCGAACAGCACGAAGAGGAAGACGAAGCTGGTGGAAACCCCCAGGGCGATGCCGAACACCCCCTCGGTGGTGATCCACTGGTGGTTGGCCAGCGCTTGCAGGCTTACCCCACGGTGCGCCAGCAGGCCCGGCATGTAGGGGCCGGCCAGGCTGTAGACGAGGAACACCAGGGCGATGATCGCCAGCGGTGGGCCGAGCGCGCGGCGGGTGGCCTCCAGCAGCAACGGAATACCGATGCAGGCAGTGACCAAGTCTGCCGTGGTCAGGCTGCCGGGGCGCAGCGCCAGTTGCTCGTAGAAGATGAACAGATAGGCCGAACTGGCCGCCGCCACCAGGCCGAGGGCGATGTCCATGAGCGGCACCCGGTCGCGTGGCGAGCGCCTGAAGGCCGGGTAGGCAAGAAAGGCCAGCAACAGGGCGAAGGTCAGGTGAATGGCGCGAGTCTGGGTATCGTTGAGCACGCCGAAGTCGAAGATGAACGGCAGCGGCGAGGCGATCCATAACTGGAACAGCGACCAGAGCAGGGCGAGGCCAGTGATCACCTTGGCCATGAGGCCGACAGGCGAGCGTGCGCCGACATCCTGGGCGATCAGTTCCTCGGTGGACAGTTGCTTGTCAGGCATGGAATGGAACCTGCGTTTGAATGAATCGGAAAACGGCAAAAACCCGCAGGCCTGCGCCATGCGGGTTTTGCCAGGGCTGCCGGATATCACCGGCAGCGGGACGTAACAGGCTCACCGAGGGATATCGGCGGGCCATCGCCTTACATCCAGCCGCGTTCCTTGTAGTAACGCACGGCGCCTTCATGCAGCGGCGCGCTCAGGCCGACCTTGATCATGTCGGTTTCCTTGAGGTCGGCGAAGGCCGGGTGCAGACGCTTGAAGCGGTCGATGTTGTCGAATACCGACTTGACCAGTTGGTAGACCACTTCCGGGTCAGCCTTGGCGCTGGTGGACAGCACAGCCTTGCCGCCGATGGACGGGGTCGGCTGATCGTTGCCCTTGTACAGCCCGCCAGGGATGTCGGCCTTGGTGTAGTAAGGCTTCTCGGCCAGCAGCTTGTCGATCTCGGCGCCGGTCACCGGCACCAGCACGGCGTCGACGGTGGTGGTGGCTTCCTGGATCGCGCCGTTGGGATGACCGACGAAGTAGGTCATGGCGTCGATGTTGTTGTCGCCCAGGGCACTGGCCTGCTCGGCCGGCTTCAGCTCGGCGGCCAGGGCAAAGGCGGAACGATCCCAGCCCTTGACGGCCATGATCTCTTCCAGGGTGTCACGCTGGCCGGAACCGGGGTTGCCGATATTGACGCGCTTGCCCTTGAGGTCATCGAAACTTTTGATGTTCGCGTCACGACGGGCGAGGATGGTGAACACTTCGCTCTGCAGCGAGAACACCGCGCGGATGTCCTCCATCGGGCCTTCGGCCTCGAACGGCGAGGCTCCCTTGAGCGCCTTGTACTGATGGTCGGACTGCATGATGCCGAAGTTGAATTCGCCACTGCGAATGCCGTTGACGTTGGCCACGCCACCGCCGCTGGCCGGTGCGTTGCACTTGATACCGTGCTCGGCCGTGCCACGGTTGAGGAAACGGCAGATGGATTGGCCCGCCACGTAATACACGCCGGTCTGGCCGCCAGTGCCGATGGTGACGAACTTCTCGTCAGCCTGTGCCATTCCACCGAAGGTGGTGCCTGCGAGTACGGCAGACAGAGCCCATGCCAAGGATTTGCCTTTCATGGGGAATCTCCTTTTTCTGTTTTGTGGAGCCGGCGCACCTCGTGGGCACGAGCCGGGGAACCTGAAGTCTAACCGCTAGGGACGAGAATGCACGCCCGTCGTTCGCCAGGGCTCGTAACCGCTTGTGTAAAGCAGCCCTGACAGCGCCACTCGAGCATAGGCTTGAGGGCAAGCGGCGACCCCTCTCGTCGCCAGGCGGGTATCCGCAGTACAGGGTTTGGCGCCCTGTCGGCAAAGCCCGTAGAGTGTTCACCCTGTTGTCATGAGGATCCCATCCATGAGCCGACTGGCCTCCATCAAGCTCTCCACCCTCGACCTGGCGCCGATTCGTGATGACGGCGACGCCGCTCAGGCCCTGAACAATTCCCTGGCCCTGGCCCGTCATGTGGAAAGCCTGGGCTTCGAGCGCTTCTGGGTCGCCGAGCACCACAACATGGACGGCATCGCCAGCTCCGCCACCGCCGTGCTGATCGGTTATCTGGCCGCCGGCACCTCGCGCATTCGCCTGGGCGCCGGTGGGGTGATGCTGCCCAACCACGCGCCGCTGGTGATCGCCGAGCAATTCGGCACCCTCGCCACCCTCTACCCCGGCCGCATCGACCTGGGCCTGGGCCGTGCGCCCGGCGCCGACCAGTACACCGCCCATGCCCTGCGCCGCAGCCGCGACGGCAGCGCCGAGGACTTCCCCAACGACGTCGAGGAACTGCAGGCCTATCTCGGCCCGCGCCAGGAGGGCCAGCGGGTCATCGCCATGCCCGGCAGCGGCACCGAAGTGCCGATCTGGCTGCTCGGCTCCAGCCTGTTCAGCGCCCAGCTCGCCGGCATGAAAGGCCTGCCCTATGCCTTCGCCTCGCACTTCGCGCCGCGCTACCTGCACGAGGCGATCCGCGTCTACCGCAACCACTTCCGCCCCTCGGCGGTGCTGGACAAGCCCTACGTGATGCTCGGCGTGCCATTGCTGGCAGCGGACAGCGACGAGCAGGCGCAGCACCTGGCTACCTCGGCCTTCCAGCGCATCCTCGCGCTGATCCGTGGCCAGAGCCTGGTGCAGCGCAAGCCGGTAGCGAGCATGGAAGGCCTGTGGCTGCCACACGAGCGCCAGGCCGTCAGCGAGTTCCTCGGCCTGGCCGCCATCGGTGGGCCACAGACCGTGCGCAACCGTCTGGAACAGTTGCTGGAGCAGACCGAAGCGGACGAGCTGATCTTCACCTGTGACATGTACGACTTCGCCGATCGCCTGCATGCCTTCGATATCCTCGCCGAGCTGCAGCGCGGCTGACAGGTTGCTGAAGTCGAACTTGTGCGCCACACAGGCCTCTGAATGCACGAGGGCCGCCAGCCAGGCGGCTCGCCATCAAGCAATGGGAGAACGCGCATGAAGAAGACAGCATCGGCCCACTGGCAAGGCGGCATCAAGGACGGCAAGGGCACCATCAGCACCCAGAGCGGCGCCCTCAAGGACAACCCCTACGGCTTCAACACCCGCTTCGAGAACGAGCCCGGCACCAACCCCGAGGAGCTGATCGGCGCGGCCCATGCCGGCTGTTTTTCCATGGCTCTGTCCAAGGAGCTGGGTGATGCCGGCATGACTGCCGAGAGCATCGACACCAAGGCCGAAGTGACCCTGGACAAGGTGGAAGGCGGCTTCGAGATCAGCGCCGTGCACCTGTCGCTGCGGGCGAAGATTCCCGGCGCCGACCGCACCGCCTTCGAGAAAGCCGTGGAAACGGCCAAGACCGGCTGCCCGGTCTCCAAAGTGCTCAACGCCAAGATCACCCTGGAAGCGGTACTCGATAACTGAATCGATGGCCGCGGCGCATGACTCAGAGCGCCGTGCCGCAGCGCTCCACCTCACCCCGCGCCAACACCTGGCGCTGCTCGTCATAGAGCCAGGCCTGCGCCTTCATCAGCAGCGGCCTGGCCTCGATGCGGTAGCGTTGGCCGGGGGCGAAATCTGCATAACGCAGGGTGATCTCGCAGGTCATGCGCAGCGGCTCGCTCTGCATGCCCAGCGAGCCACCGCCGCGCACCTCGAACTGAAAGCGGGTCTGCAACTCATGCTCGCCGGGCGTTACCTGAAAGTAACGCCCATCCGGCCAGCGTTGGCCATCCAGGCGGTCGGCCATCAGCAGTGTATCGGCGGAGGAGTAAAGCTCGACCCAAGCCTGCTGCGGGTCGGGCTTGGGCAGTGGCGAAGCACAGGCCCCGAGCATCAGCAGGGCGGGCGCGAGAAGCAGGGCACGCATGGTGGCCTCCAATCGATGAGTGACTCGACGCCAGCCTACACCCCTGAAGGCCAGCCTGTATCTGGGCGAAACGTCGCCATAGGGCATCTCTAAAAACGTAGGCGAGGCAGTCAGCGCAAGACAAAAGCAGGCGAAAAAGCGCAGTTTACGCATTGTAAATGAGCATTTTGACTGGGCTCGCACGCGAGCCTGTTTTTAACGCCGCGATGGCAACGTAGGTAGTTTTTAGAGGTGCCCTATTCAGGTAGCGTGACGCCATGCCCACTATCCTTCCTATCGACTGGCTGCGCCGCCTCGGCGTTCCCCTGCTCGCCCTGCTGCTAACGGGTTGCTCGACCCTGGATTACTACGCCCACCTGGGCCAGGGCCAATGGCAACTGCTACAGGCACGTGAGCCGGTCGAACGCCTGCTCGCCGACCCGGCCACTGCCCCCACGCTGGCCCGGCGCCTGCGCCTGTCACAAACCGCACGAGACTTTGCCAGCAGCCATCTGCACCTGCCGGACAACCGCAGCTATCGCCTATACGCCGACCTGCACCGCCCCTTCGTGGTGTGGAACGTCTTCGCCACCCCGGAGTTCTCCCTCGACCCCGAGCTGCACTGCTTCCCCATCGCCGGCTGCGTCGCCTATCGCGGCTACTACCAGCAGGGCCGTGCCCGAGGCGCCGCCGCGCTGCTGCGCCAGGAGGGGCTGGACACCTACATCGGTGGCGTGGAGGCCTACTCCACCCTGGGCTGGTTCGACGACCCGCTGCTCAGCACCATGCTGCGCTGGAACGACGAACGCCTGGTGGCGGTAATCTTCCACGAGCTGGCCCACCAGCAGTACTACCTGCCAGGCGATACCGCCTTCAACGAATCCTTCGCCACCTTCGTCGAGCGCGAAGGCCTGCGCCAGTGGCACGCAGCCCGTGGCGAAACGCCGCCGCCCAGCGACGACCGCCAGCGTCAGCAGTTCGTCGACCTGGTGCTGGCCAGCCGCGAACGCCTGCGCCAGCTCTATGCCAGCGATCTGCCAGAGGCAGCCATGCGCCTGGCCAAGCAGGCCGAATTCGCCCGTCTGCGCCGTGATTATCGCGCCTTGCGCCAGCGTGAATGGGGTGGCCAGGGCCGCTTCGATGCCTGGATTGACAGCCCGCTGAACAACGCCAAGCTGCTGCCCTTCGGCCTCTACGACCAGTGGGTGCCGGCCTTCGCCGCCCTGTTCGCCCGTGCAGGGCAGGACTGGCCAGCCTTCTATGCCGCCGTCGCCGCACTGGGCCAGTTGCCTGCAGCCGAACGCCAGGCGCAGCTACAAGCTCTGCTGCAAGAACGCCAGAACTGAGCGGCCATTTGCCAGTCCAACCTACTCAGGTTTCGCCCAACACCGGAGGTACAAGCGATGCAACGACTGATTCCCGCTCTGGCCCTGATGCTGCTCGCCGGCAGCGCCCTGGCCGCGACCAAGCCCTGCGAAGAACTCAAGCAGGAAATCGAAGTGAAGATCCAGGCCAACAACGTGCCCAGCTACACCCTGGAAATCGTCGCCAACGACGAGGTCAAGGATCAGAGCATGGTGGTCGGTAGCTGCGACGGCGGCAGCAAGAAGATCATCTACCAGCGCAACGACTGACACCCAACGCCTGTAGGAGCGAGCTCTGCTCGCGAAACATGTCGAGCAGACAAAATGCTTCGCGAGCAGAGCTCGCTCCTACACAGCCTTCAGCCGATCAACGCCCGGTGCAGTTCTGCCAGCGTCTCGACGTGATAGGCCGGTGCCTCCCCAAGCAGCTCTTCACGGCTGCCGAAGCCATAACCCACCGCCACCGCCTGCAAACCGTTGCTGCGCGCCCCGATCAGGTCGTGCTTGCGATCACCGATCATCAGAGCCGATTCCGGCGCCAGCTTCTCCGACGCCAACAGGTGCGCCAGCAGTTCCACCTTGTTGGTGCGCGTGCCATCCAGCTCGCTGCCATAGATACGGGTGAAGTAACGGCCGAAGCCGAAGTGCCGAGCGATCTCCTCGGCGAATACCGTCGGCTTGCTGGTGGCGATGTACAGCGTGCGCCCCTGCGCCACCAAGGCCTCCAGCAATGCCTCGACACCCTCGAATACCCGGTTCTCGTACAGCCCCGTCACCCCGAAACGCTCACGGTAGTGATTGACCGCCTGCCAGCCGGTGGCCTCGTCCAGCGCATAGGTACTCATGAAACACTGCAGCAAGGGTGGGCCGATGAAGTGCTCCAGCGCGGTGATATCCGGCTCGTCGATGCCCAGCTTGGCCAAGGCGTACTGCACCGAACGGGTAATGCCCTCGCGCGGGTCGGTGAGCGTGCCGTCGAGATCGAAAAGGAGAGTGGAGTGCTGCATGGCGGGCGCCTATTCGTAACCGGAACGGCTGCGCAGGATACCCGCCTTCATCACCAGCTTCACGCTCAAGCGGCCTGCGCCCGATAGCCCCAGCGCAACCCCAGGCAAGTGAACGGCCAGAGTAGCGCCAGTTGCAGCAAGGCGAGCAGCAGCATCAGCACCAACCCTCCCGCTACGCCAAACACGAACGACGTCAGCACCATGAGCACACTCAGAAGCACAGCGCTGCCGAGCCACAATGCAAAGGTGATCAGGCAGGCCAACGCCAGCCGCCCACCTCTGAAGCCGCGCACCTGCGCAGGCAGTGCCGAGCGCGCCGCGAAGAACGACACGACCAGGCACAACCCGGCATTGAGCAACAGCGCCAGCATTTGCCAACCGTCGCTCACGCTACTCGGAGCCACAGCCTTCACAAGGCGAAGCGAGAGGCCATGAAGCTGCAGGCTGACCACCACCACGCCCAGGGCGAAACACCAGGCCAGAGCCGTCGCCGACACCCGCAAGGTGTCTTCCGTCGGCCTGGCCTTGTGGCGGAACAGATGCAGCACCAGCCACAGCGTCAGCAGCGTCTCGACGGCGAAACGCAGCAAGCCGATCAGCCACCACAGGCAATCATTGAGCAGGCGGCCAATGCCGTTATAACCGGTTTTCTCGTACAGCCAGATGGACAGAAAACTCAGCGCGTAGCCCAAGCCCCAGGAAACCAGCAACCAGACCAAACCGTAAGCCAGCATCAGCCACCCAGGCTGCGGGTAGTCCGCCAGGCCGTTGCGTTCCAGATAGACCAAGATAACCCAGTAAGCGGCCAGCGCCGACAGCAGCAGATACCCCGCCCAGGCCGACACCGACTGACGCAACAAACTGGCGTAGTCGACCTCATCGATCCTGCCCCAGGTAATCAATGTGATGACAATGCCGATCACCCCGACCGCCAAGGCAACCCAAGCCAACCTGCGCGGCAATGCCGGCCACTCGCTCAGGCTGGGACTCACGGCCGCAGCCGGCAAAGAATCGAAGGGATTGGCTTGGCTCATGCAGCACTCCTTGTCGGGGTTTGGATCCATCGAGAACGCGAGAGTACCGACCCTCCCCGCAGTGCAATAGTTCGAGATGGCAGAACTGTGCGGTACGGCCCGTCGATTGGAGACAGATGCAAAGCGTATCCATACCCTTTTTTCTACGGCTGACGCCTCACCTTTAAAAATCAATGACTTGCAAGACATTCAGAAAAAAGGGGTATCCACCACCGAATCCCGCCATCCCTTGAGCGGCGCGGATTTGCCGGCTATCGTGCCTACTTCACTGCCGTGTAGGCAGCTTAGAAATCGCATGTCGGCCTGGCTACGCAGCACCGTGACTTCACTGCCGTGTAGGCAGCTTAGAAATGTAACTCATTGGCAGCCGCTCCCTCCTCCCCCTTCACTGCCGTGTAGGCAGCTTAGAAATGATAGGCGCCAGGCGCCAGGTTCTCGAATCGCTTCACTGCCGTGTAGGCAGCTTAGAAAAAACGCGGTACCGAGCTGGAAACCCGCGTCACCTTCACTGCCGTGTAGGCAGCTTAGAAATGGTTCAGCTCGGCGCGCACGTCGGCCAGTCGCTTCACTGCCGTGTAGGCAGCTTAGAAAAACATCGGCTTCACCTACCTGACTGGCGGCTCCTTCACTGCCGTGTAGGCAGCTTAGAAAGTGCCGGCCTCGAATCCCTCGCCTGGCACCACCTTCACTGCCGTGTAGGCAGCTTAGAAAAGCCACAGGGCCTGAGTGGGGCAGTGCCTCGGCTTCACTGCCGTGTAGGCAGCTTAGAAAATGTAGCGATCACGCATCCTGAGCTGCTCAAGCTTCACTGCCGTGTAGGCAGCTTAGAAATGGTGGTGTGAAGATCACCGGCAATACGGACACTTCACTGCCGTGTAGGCAGCTTAGAAACATCGCCCACGGCGCGATGAAAACCAAGACGGCTTCACTGCCGTGTAGGCAGCTTAGAAATCGACGACAGACGCGCCCAGGAAGCGAATCACCTTCACTGCCTTGTAGGCAGCTTAGAAAAAACCAAGTGGCAGCAAGCCGCTACCGCTGATCTTCACTGCCGTGTAGGCAGCTTAGAAAACTCAGGGTTTTGCAGACGAGCAGGGGTTTTGCCTTCACTGCCGTGTAGGCAGCTTAGAAATTGTGGGTTTGTGCCCATGATGAGTTTCGGGTCTTCACTGCCGTGTAGGCAGCTTAGAAAAGTACGGCTGCCAACTGTCGAGCGAGAGCGTCCTTCACTGCCGTGTAGGCAGCTTAGAAACTCAAGGACGGCAAGCTCACGCTGGATTACGACTTCACTGCCGTGTAGGCAGCTTAGAAATGGGGTCGAACGGGGCGGGTGTTGAGCCTGGTCTTCACTGCCGTGTAGGCAGCTTAGAAATTGTTCTTCATCGCGGCGTCGATTCGCTTTGTCTTCACTGCCGTGTAGGCAGCTTAGAAATGGTCGATCGACAAAGTGACCGCCAGCGGATCCTTCACTGCCGTGTAGGCAGCTTAGAAAAGGAACACGACGCCATCGCCTCGGTGAAGGCCCTTCACTGCCGTGTAGGCAGCTTAGAAAACGTCGACCGCGGGCGACCCGTCATCATGCCGCTTCACTGCCGTGTAGGCAGCTTAGAAAACCTTGTCGCCCAGCTCGCGATACTTTTGCCACTTCACTGCCGTGTAGGCAGCTTAGAAAAGGTGCCGCCGCAGCCGCGCGGCAGGGGCTTGCTTCACTGCCGTGTAGGCAGCTTAGAAAAGTGCACGCGGTACTGGTCGGCATCGGTCACGCTTCACTGCCGTGTAGGCAGCTTAGAAAGCCCCAACCGTCAAGGCTGAGCAGGTGCAGTGCTTCACTGCCGTGTAGGTAGCTTAGAAACGGAGGCGGTCGCAAGCCGAAGCCGACCGCGCACTTCACTGCCGTGTAGGCAGCTTAGAAAGCGAGCGGAGCAAAAGCGCGGCCCTGTGCCTCTTCACTGCCGAACAGGCAGCTTAGAAACTGCCTCCCGACGCCTCGCGGGCGAGAGCGGTCTTCACTGCCGAATAGGCAGCTCAGAAAAGGCCATGGTGCGACCGGTGTCCCGCTTCACTCTGCCGCTCATGAATGGGCCATGAGATCGTCAACGAAGCCGCCCCTGCACTTGGCACCTTCTGGCAAAAGCGCTTAACTGCCAGCATTGCCTCAGGAGCCTTTCATGGACGACATCAGCCCCTCCGACCTCAAGACCATCCTCCATTCCAAGCGCGCCAACCTGTACTATCTGCAGCACTGTCGGGTGCTGGTCAACGGCGGGCGGGTGGAGTACGTCACCGATGCCGGCAAGCAGTCGCTGTACTGGAACATTCCCATCGCCAACACCACTACCATCCTGCTCGGCACTGGCACCTCGATCACCCAGGCGGCGATGCGCGAGCTGGCCAAGGCCGGTGTGCTGGTGGGCTTCTGTGGCGGGGGCGGCACACCGCTGTTTTCCGCCAACGAGATGGACGTGGAAGTCGCCTGGTTCTCACCACAGAGCGAATACCGCCCCACAGAATATCTGCAGAAATGGGTAGGGTTCTGGTTCGATGACGGCAAACGTCTGGAGGCAGCCAAGGCCTTCCAAATGGCGCGCCTGCAACGCATCCGCCAGGGATGGCTTAGCAGCCGCGCCCTGAAAGATGCCGGTTTCCAGGTCGATGCTGCCGCCCTGGAGCACGCACTCGATGCCTCGCAGCAAGCCATCCTGGCCGCCCCGGACAACACCTTTCTGCTGACCGAAGAAGCCCGCCTGAGCAAGCAACTGTTCGCCCTCGCCGCCCGCGCCGTCAGCTATGGCGACTTCACCCGCGCCAAGAAGGGCAGTGGCAGCGACCCGGCCAACCGCTTTCTCGACCACGGCAACTACCTGGCCTACGGCCTGGCCGCCAGCGCCACCTGGGTGCTGGGCATCCCCCATGGCCTGGCCGTGCTGCATGGCAAGACGCGCCGTGGCGGCCTGGTGTTCGACGTGGCCGATCTGGTGAAAGACGCCACCATCCTGCCCCAGGCCTTCGTCAGTGCCGTGTGCGGCGACGAGGAACAGGAGTTCCGCCAGGCCTGTATCGAAAGCCTTACCCGCAGCGAATCGCTGGACTTCATGATCGACACCCTCAAGGCCGTGGCCGAGCAGGTCGGCGCATGAACGTGCTGTTGATCGCCCAGTGCGACAAACGCGCCCTGGTGGAGAGCCGGCGCATCCTCGACCAGTTCGCCGAACGCCGGGGCGAACGCACCTGGCAGACGCCGATCACCCAGGCCGGGCTGGACACCCTGCGCAAGCTGCTGAAGAAGAGCGCCCGGCGCAACACCGCCGTGGCCTGCCACTGGATACGCGGCAAGGATCACAGCGAGCTGCTGTGGATAGTCGGCGACGCCAGCCGTTTCAACGCCCAGGGCGCGGTGCCGACCAACAGTACCCGCCGCGACGTGCTGCGCAAGGACGACGAGAACGACTGGCACAGCGCCGAGGCCATCAAGCTGCTGGCGCAGATGGCGGCGCTGTTCCACGACGTCGGCAAGGCCAACGCCGCCTTCCAGGCCAAGCTGCGTGGCAAGGGATCACTGGCCGATGCCTACCGACATGAGTGGGTGTCGCTGCGCCTGTTCGAGGCCTTCGTCGGCAGCGGCGCCAGCGATGCCGACTGGCTGCAGCGGTTGATAGACGGCGATGCCGACTGGTTCGCCCGCCTGCGCGCCGACCATCCACAGCCACAGCCCAGCCCGTTCATGCAACGGCACCTGCCACCGCTGGCGCAGGTGATCGGCTGGCTGATCGTCAGCCATCACCGTCTGCCCAGCGGCAAGCTGCCAGCAGCGGGCCTGAAACTGTTGCCGGCGCCGATAAAACCCGACTGGTGTGGCGCACGCCCCGATGCCAGCCCAGCGGAAAAAGCCGCCTGTTGGCAATTCCCGCCCGGCCATCTGCCGTTCGCCAGCGCCGCCTGGAACAAAGGTGTCGCCGCCTGCGCCCAGGCCATGCTGGAGCGCCCCGGCCTGCTGCAGAACGCGCCGCAGTGGCTGAGCGATCCCTACCTCATGCACCTGTCGCGCCTGGTGCTGATGCTTGCCGACCACCACTATTCGAGCCTGCCGAGCAATGCCCGCCTGGGGGATGCCGCCTTTCCCGCCCACGCCAACACGGACAGCAACGGCGCGCTGAAACAACGCCTCGACGAACACCTGCTCGGCGTCGCTCAGGGCGCCCGGCGCATCGTCGGCCTGCTGCCGCGCCTGGAGCGCAGCCTGCCGCGCATCGCCCGGCACAAGGGCTTCAAACGCCGCGCCACGGACGAGCGCTTTCGCTGGCAGGACAAGGCCTTCGACCTGGCCTGCAGCCTGCGCGAAACCTCCATGCGCCAGGGCTTCTTCGGCATCAACCTGGCGTCCACCGGCTGCGGCAAGACCCTGGCCAACGGCCGCATCCTCTATGCCCTGGCCGACCCGCAGCGCGGCGCGCGCTTTTCCATCGCCCTCGGCCTGCGCACCCTGACCTTGCAGACTGGCGAAGCCTACCGGGAAAAACTTGGCCTGGATGAAGACGACCTGGCCGTGAGAGTCGGCGGCACGGCAGTACGCGAGCTGTTCGAGCTGGGCGCCCGCGAACAGCGCGCCGCCGCCCGAGGCAGCGAATCGGCAGCCAGCCTGCTGGACAATGGCCACGTGCACTACGAAGCCAACCTGCAGGACGGCCCGCTCAAGGACTGGCTGCAACGCGACCCGCAGGCACACAAATTGGTCAGCGCGCCCGTGCTGGCCTGCACCGTCGACCACCTGATCCCCGCCTGCGAAAGCACCCGTGGCGGACGGCAAATCGCGCCGATGCTGCGCCTGCTCACCTCCGACCTGGTGCTGGACGAACCGGACGACTTCGACCTGGCCGACCTGCCAGCGCTGACGCGCCTGGTGCACTGGGCCGGGCTGCTCGGTAGCCGCGTACTGCTCTCCTCGGCCACCTTGCCGCCAGCGCTGTTGCGCGCCCTGTTCGAGGCCTACAGCGCCGGGCGCGCGGCCTATCGCCAGCACCGAGGCGAGCCCGGCACCTCGGCGGACATCTGCTGCGCCTGGTTCGACGAGTTCACCTGCAACGCCTCGCAGCACGCCGACGGCGAAGGTTTCACCATTCAGCACAGCACCTTTATCAACAAGCGCCTGGCCGCCCTGAGCACACAACCCGTGCGCCGCCGCGCGCGCATCGTCCCGCTCAGTGCCAGCAGCAAACAACGCCCAGTCATTTGCGCCGAGCTGGCGCAGCAATTACCGAGCTGGATGAGCGAACTGCACCAGCGTCACCACAGCACGGCCAGTGACGGCCGACGCGTCAGCTTCGGCCTGCTGCGCCTGGCCAATATCGACCCGCTGATCGAGCTGGCCCAAGCCCTGCACGCCCAGGGCGCCCCCGAGGGCGTGCGCTTGCACCTTTGCGTCTACCACGCGCGCTTCCCATTGCTGCTGCGCTCGGCCATCGAACGCCAGTTGGATGCGCTGCTGCGCCGCCATGATCCGCAGGCCGTGTTCGACCAACCCACGGTACGCGACGCCCTGGCCCGTTACCCGGAGGCCGATCATTTGTTCGTCGTGCTCGCCTCGCCGGTGGCCGAGGTGGGCCGCGATCACGACTACGACTGGGCCATTGTCGAACCCTCGTCCATGCGCTCGATCATTCAGCTCGCCGGGCGCATTCGCCGTCATCGCCCCGGCGCCTGCGAGGGCGACAACCTCTACCTGCTGTCGCATAACCTCAAGGCCCTGCAAGGCGAAGCACAGGCCTTTACCCGCCCCGGCTTCGAGAGCGAGCGCCTGCGCCTGGCCAGCCACGACCTGCGTGAACTGCTGCCCGCCGCAGCGCTCGCCATCGACGCTGCGCCGCGCATCGTAGAGGCCAGCCCCTTGCAGCCGAAAACCCGCCTGGTGGACTTGGAGCACGCTCGCCTGCGCGCCGAACTGCTCGGGGAAGGCGCCAGCAATACCGAACTGAGTGCAGCGTTCTGGTGGCAAACGCCGGCCCCGCTCAGCGGCGTGATGCAAAACGCGCAACGCTTTCGCAAAGGTCGCCCACAACTCGATTACGCCCTGCTGCCGAACAGCGACGACGAGCCGCCCTATGTCTTGCACCGCGACGAGGAAGACGGCACCTGGCGCCCGCTGGGTAATCTGCTCGAAGCATTGCCGCTGGACTACGGCCCACGCATCCACCGCTGGGGCCACCTCGGCTACGAGGCCGAGCTGATAGCGATGGCCGAGCAGCAAGGCCTGAGCCTGCGTGTTTGCGCCATGCGCTACGGATACCTCAGCCTCGACTGCCAGCACAACGACAGCGGCACCCTGACCGACCTCCCCTGGCGCTGGCACGAGGCACTGGGCTTCACCCGTGCACGTTAATCCTCATGATCGTGAAGATTGGCGCTCGCCATGTCGTGAGGAGCCAAATAATCCTCACGAATGTGGGGATTTACTTGCTCAACCGGGTATTACATGCCAGATTCCTCACAATCGTGAGGATTCAATATGCAAACCACACTCAAGAACGCCGCCGAACTGGGCGAGTTGATACGCCGGACGCGCAAAGCACAGAACATCCGCCAGGATGACGCCGCCGGCAGTATCGGCGTCAGCGAGAACTTCCTCGGCAAGGTCGAGCGCGGTAGCGAGAGCGTGCAGTGGGGCAAGCTGTTCCAGGTGCTCGACGGACTGGGCCTACGACTGATCGTCGATTTGCCGGATGAGGTGCAAGCACGCTCCGATGAGCCTGACGCATGAAACGCGAACTGCTGGCCTGGATCGATGATCGCCTGGTCGGGCATCTGTATGACGACAATGGCGTGTGGAGTTTCCGCTATGCCGACAACTGGGCCGCTTTCGACCTTTGCCCGAACCTGCCACGGGCACAGGGCAGCATCGTAGACGGCAGCAGCCAGCGCCCCGTGCAGTGGTACTTCGACAATCTGCTGCCCGAAGAAGGCCAGCGCCAGTTGCTGGCTGCCGATGCTCGCCTGGAAGCCAGCGACGCCTTCGCCTTGCTGGCGTACTACGGCGCCGAGTCGGCCGGCTCATTGACCCTGCTGCCGCCGGGCGAGGCACTGCCGAGCGGCGCACTGCGCCCTCTGACGGACGAAGCATTGGCCAGACGCATCGCCGCCATGCCGCGTCTGCCTCTGACCCACGAAGCCCACAAGCGCATGTCCCTGGCTGGCGCCCAGCACAAGCTGGCCGTGGTGCTCAAAGGCGGCGAGCTGTATGAACCGGTCGGCGCCGCACCCTCGACGCATATTCTCAAGCCGGATCACCCCGAGCGCGCCTTCGCCCATTCGGTGATCAACGAGTGGTTCTGCATGCGCCTGGCCGCCCGCGTCGGTGTGGCCGTGCCCAACGTCAGCCGTCATTACGTACCCCAGCCGGTCTATCTGATCGAGCGCTTCGACCGCCAGTCACAGGGCGACACCTGGCAACGCCTGCACAGCATCGACGCCTGCCAGATGCTCGGCCTGGATCGTCATTTCAAGTACCAGGCCGGCAGCATCGAGCGCCTGGTTCAGCTACTGGGGCTGACCACAGCTCCCGCCGTTACCCGTACACGTCTGTTCAACTGGCTGCTGTTCAATGTGCTGATCGGCAACACCGACGCCCACCTGAAGAACATCAGCTTTCTGGTCGGCCCGCGCGGTCAACAGTTGTCGCCGTTCTATGACCTGCTGAGCACCGCCGTCTACGAAACCCGCGCCTTCGATCAGGATCGCTGGCCCCATGCGACCACCCTGGCCTGGCCGCTCCTCGACGAATCGCACCTGGCACGTATCGACCGCCAGCATCTGCTCGATGCCGCCGAAGCGCTGGGTCTGAAACGCTCCCCGGCCAACGCGCAGTTGCAGCGTATGCAGACACGCATCGTCGCGTACGCCGATGAAATGCTGGCACAGACAGAACAGGAAAACGCCGAGCTTGCAGCCCAACGCCCGGAGCTGCGCGCCACCTTTGCAGGGGAAATGCGTTGCCTGCGAGCGATTCGGGCACTGGTGGCAGAGCAGGCCGCTCGGCTGCAATAGACAACGTGTAAAAGAAACGCTGTTTTCTTTACACGTCACGCCCAACGCATAAAGAAAACGGCGATTTCTTTACATGAGGCTGCTTGCTCAGCAGTCGAAGGAACACAAAGGTGCAAAGCAATATTTCTGAGCTACCTGATCGGTAGTGCCTTCAGCCTAGCTCACCTATTGCTTTGCGCTAATATGTTTTTGTCTTGAAGGATCAGCTTGCGCCCTCACCAATATGTACTAGCCTAACTGAGCAACCGGCAAAATGATGGCACCACCTACCATTCGGACAGGCAGTCCTGACATCAATGCTTTCGCCTAAACAGGAGGTTCCATGGCGACGAGGAGCTCATCTGAATCAGCCGCCCTGCGCGACCTGATCCACACCTTTATCCACACCCGCCTACAGACCAAGCTCGACAAGCTGGCCGACGACGATCCCAAGCGCCAGAAACTGCTCGACGAGCACCAGCCCGACGCCTGGCTCGCCGATGCCGCACGGCGCGTGGCGCAGATCCAGCTCGCCACCCACACCCTCAAGCCCATTCACCCGGATGCCCGTGGCAGCAACCTGCATGCGCCGCCGCCCGCGCTCGACCTGCCAGGGCTGGTGTCCAGCCATTGCCTGGCCGAGCAGTGGGACGATGACGTGGTGGGCAACGCGGCGGCGCTGGATGTGTTCAAGTTCCTCAAGCAGGAACACGCAGGCCGCAGCCTGCTGCAACGCCTGCTGGAGCACGACGCCGAGCTGCTCGCCGCGCTCAGTGACGATGCCGCGCAGGCCGAGGCCTGGCGCGCCAGCTTCGCTGCTATCACCGAAAGCCGAGGCACGCCGGCCTCCCATACCCTGGCCAAGCAGATCTACTTCCCCTTGCCAGATGGCAGCTACCACCTGCTGGCGCCGCTGTTCCCCACCAGCCTGGTGCATCGCGTGCAACGGCGCATGCGTGAGGATCGTTTCGGCGAGGCGGCCAAGGCGGCGCGCGATGCGCGCAAGGCCAAACAACCGCACCCGCACGGTTACTGCGAGTACCTAGATCTGGCGATCCAGAAATTCGGTGGCACCAAGCCGCAGAACATCAGCCAACTCAACAGCGAACGCTATGGCGAGAACTGGCTGCTCGCCTCGCTGCCACCGCAATGGCGCACTCTCGACCTGCGCCCGCCGCTGCGCCGCGACTCGGCCTTCGAGTTCATCTACCGCAACGACAAGGCGCTACGCGCCCGCGTGGCCGAGTTGCAGCACTTCCTGCGCGTGACAGCCCACAACAACTGGCAGATTCGTCGCAAGCGCGCGCGCCTGCTCGGCGAAATCACCGATGCCTGCCACCAGTACGCCGCCGCCTTGCTGGAAGCCAACCGCAACGGCGAGCTGGCCGCCGGCTGGAGCGCCCACGCCGAGTGCCGCCTGGATGACAGCGAGCGACGCTGGCTAGACCCGCTGCGCGCCCACGATGATGAGGCGTTCAACAGCGCCCACCTCTGGCGCGACTGGCCGGAGCAAGCCAGCAAGCGCTTCGGCAACTGGCTCAACGCCAAGCTCGACCACGACGCCCTGCGCCTCGGCGAAGACGAGGCCGCGCACTGGCGTGGCGTGCTGCACGATGAACTGACCCTGTTCAAGGAGATGCTCGACCATGGACGCGCCTGAAGCCCTGCTGTTGTTGCCACGCCTGCGCGTGCAGAACGCCAACGCCATTTCCGGCCCGCTGACCTGGGGCTTTCCCGCCGTCACCGCCTTTACCGGCTTCGTCCACGCCCTGCAGCGCCAGCTTAGCCAGGACATGGACATCGCCCTGGACGGCGTGGCCATCGTCTGCCACCGGCATCAAACGCAAACCTCACAACCGGCGGGCAAGCGCACCCAGGTGTTCCACCTCACGCGCAACCCGGTGGGCAAGGACGGCAGCACAGCGGCCATCGTCGAAGAAGGCCGCATGCACCTGGAAGTCAGCCTGCTGATCGGCGTTTCCGGCATGGCGCTCTACGACGGCCTGCTGGATGAAAAAACCATCGCCCAACGCGCCTGGGACACCGCCCTCGGCATGCGCCTGGCCGGTGGCAGCCTGCTGCCGCCGACCTGGAAACTGGGCGAACGCAACCAAGCCTCGCTGGAAATCTGGCCCGGCAACGCCGAAGACGGTGCCCGCCTCAGCCGTAAACTGGCGCAACGCCTGTTACCCGGCTTCGCCCTGATCCCCCGTGACGACCTGCTGACGCAGCACACCCACGCCTTGCAGGAACAGGACGCCAGCCTCACCAGCCTCGACGCCCTGCTCGACCTCACCCGCCTGAACGTCGACCCGCCCGGATCAAAGGACGACCACGGTGAGCCACGCGAAACCTGGCAAGTGCGCCAGCGCGCCGGCTGGCTGGTGCCCATCCCCCTGGGTTACCGCTCACTGTCAGCGCATGCCCCCGGCAGCGTGCGCAACGCCCGCGACCGCGAGGTGCCGTTCCACTTCGCCGAAAGCCTCTATGGCCTCGGCGAATGGCGCAGCCCGCTACGTTTCAGCGATATCCGCCAACTGCTCTGGTATCACCAGGCCAAGCCCGATGCCGGCCTGTTCCGCTGCAACACCCCCTTTCTCGACCTCGACGCCCACGCATAAGGACATCCGACCATGGCCAAGACCACCACACTGACCACCGCCTCCGTACTCGCCTTCGAGCGCAAGCTCGACCCCTCCGACGCCCTGCTCTCTTCCGGGCGCTGGAGCGAGCGTGACGCTGGCACCTGGCAACCCGTGCATATTCGCGAGAAATCCGTGCGCGGCACCATCTCCAACCGCCTGAAAACCAAGGATCGCGACCCGGCCAAGCTGGACGCCTCGATCCAGGCGCCCAACCTGCAGACCGTCGATGTCGCCGCCCTGCCCGCCGACGCCGACACCCTCAAGGTGCGCTTCACCCTGCGCGTGCTCGGCGGCGCCGGTACGCCCTCGGCCTGCAACGATGCCGACTACCAGGCCAAGCTGCTGGCCACCGTGCAGGGCTACGTCAGCCAACAGGGCTTCGCCGAACTGGGCCGGCGCTACGCCGCCAACCTGGCCAATGGCCGCTTCCTCTGGCGCAACCGCATCGGCGCCGAACAGGTGGAAGTGCAGATCGCCCGCCTGCAAAACGGCGAAGCCATACAGCGCTGGACATTCGACGGCCTGAGCCTGCCGCTGCGCGCCTTCGCCGCCCACGCCGAGGTCGACAGCCTGGGCCAGGTGATCGCCGATGGCCTGGCGGGCAAAGGCCACCTGCTGCTGGAGGTGGTGGCCTTCGTACGCATCGGCGCTGGCCAGGAAGTCTTCCCCTCGCAAGAGCTGATCCTCGACCGAGGTGACAGCAAAGGCAGCAAGAGCAAGACGCTCTACCACGTAGGCGACATGGCCGCGATCCACTCGCAGAAGATCGGCAATGCCCTGCGCACCATCGACACCTGGTATCCGGATGCCGGCGAACTCGGCCCCATCGCCGTCGAGCCCTATGGCTCCGTCACCTCCCAGGGCAAGGCCTACCGCCAGCCCAAGGACAAGGCCGACTTCTACAGCCTGTTCGATGCCTGGGTGCTCAACGACGCGGTGCCGAGCCTGGAACAGCAGCACTACGTGATTGCCAACCTCATCCGTGGCGGCGTATTCGGGGCCGCCGAGGAGAAATGACCGTGGATCACTACCTCGACCTCAAACTCCTGCCCGACCCGGAGTTCCCGGCCACGCAGTTGATGAGCGCCTTGCTGGCCAAGCTGCACCGGGGCCTGCATGACCTGCGTCGTAGCGATGTGGGCATCAGCTTCCCGGATGTGGAAACAGCAGACCACGGCCTCGGCGCGCGCCTGCGCCTGCATGGCAGTGCCGAGGCGCTGGACAGGCTGATGGCGCTTGGTTGGCTCAACGGCATGCGCGACCACCTGCACTTGGGCGAACTGGCGCCGATCCCGGCGCAGGTGCGCTGGCGTTGCGTCAGCCGTGTGCAGGTGGACAGCAACCCCGAGCGCGCCCGCCGCCGCCTGATCAAGCGCCATGGCATCAGCGAAGCCGAGGCGCGCCAGCGCATCCCCGACAGCGCCGGCAAACGCTGCGACCTGCCTTATGCCAGCCTGCGCAGCAACGGCAGCGGCCACAGCTTCCGCCTGTTCATCCGTCACGGCCCACTGCTCGACGCCCCCACCCCAGGCACCTTCGGCGCCTACGGCCTGAGCGCCCAGGCCAGCATCCCCTGGTTCTGACCCTTTTTTCCCAGCACAAACGGAGCCCCTGCAAAATCAATGACTTGCAGGTGGCTCCGAAAAAAGGGGTAACAGCGGCAAAACAGGGATGGTTCTTTAACAATCAAAGGGTTAGGGGTTTCAGGCTCTAGTTCACTGCCGTGTAGGCAGCTCAGAAATCGACGACTTCGCCGGCCGCGCCTGCTATGTGGGTTCACTGCCGTGTAGGCAGCTCAGAAACGGCGGAAACCTGGCAGGAACTGGAGCAAGACGTTCACTGCCGTGTAGGCAGCTCAGAAAACCGTCATGCAGGGTGATGCCGGTGCAGTAGGGTTCACTGCCGTGTAGGCAGCTCAGAAATTCGGGGCGGTGGTACTCGAGCGCCGAGACAAGTTCACTGCCGTGTAGGCAGCTCAGAAATGGATGACGACGAATTCACCGACCAGCAAGCCGTTCACTGCCGTGTAGGCAGCTCAGAAAGACCACGCCTGCAGCCCGCATTCCTTCGTGCCGTTCACTGCCGTGTAGGCAGCTCAGAAAATGAAGAAAGCCCCGGCCTGGGTGAACGGCGCGTTCACTGCCGTGTAGGCAGCTCAGAAAGCACGCGCCACGGCACTGATGGCCGATACCGCGTTCACTGCCGTGTAGGCAGCTCAGAAAATGCAGGCGCAGAGCAACGTCAACCATTTCCGGTTCACTGCCGTGTAGGCAGCTCAGAAATCGAATCACAACTGATCGAGGACATTGCCGGGGTTCACTGCCGTGTAGGCAGCTCAGAAATCGATGCCATTCGCAAGAGTGGCATCAGGGAAGTTCACTGCCGTGTAGGCAGCTCAGAAAAGCCAGAGCGTCAGAAATCGCAGGAGGTGCCGGTTCACTGCCGTGTAGGCAGCTCAGAAATGAGCCTCTTCCATTTCCTGATAGGCGCCAGGGTTCACTGCCGTGTAGGCAGCTCAGAAAGTGCTGCCGCTCGATGTGCAGGCAGGTGCCACGTTCACTGCCGTGTAGGCAGCTCAGAAATGCCAGGTTGGAGACGTTGGAAGCCTTACGCTGTTCACTGCCGTGTAGGCAGCTCAGAAAGAGCGCGACGCCGCTTTGGCTGAGCTTGAGGCGTTCACTGCCGTGTAGGCAGCTCAGAAATGCGCCTGGGCGATGGTCTGGTCTATGAGCTGGTTCACTGCCGTGTAGGCAGCTCAGAAAATCTCCACCCAGTTCTACCTGGCCGACGACGGGTTCACTGCCGTGTAGGCAGCTCAGAAAGAGAAGGCTACGTGCATCCGCAGTGGTAGATAGTTCACTGCCGTGTAGGCAGCTCAGAAAGTCAGCGCCGAACACCAACGCAGCCTGCTGCGGTTCACTGCCGTGTAGGCAGCTCAGAAATGAATGACTTGTTGAGTCGATTGGCATACGAAGTTCACTGCCGTGTAGGCAGCTCAGAAAGTGGTCACCGCCAGGCCCTGGCTGACTGCCGTGTTCACTGCCGTGTAGGCAGCTCAGAAATTCAAGGTCAAGCAGGTGGGCGACGACGGCACGTTCACTGCCGTATAGGCAGCTCAGAAAAGTGCTCGACGCCGCACCGTAGTAGCCAGTGCGTTCACTGCCGTATAGGCAGCTCAGAAAAAAGCCGAGCCCCAGCTCGGCAGGCTTCCCGAGTTCACTGCCGTATAGGCAGCTCAGAAAAGAAATGGCGCGCGGCTTCACCCATGATCGTCGTTCACTGCCGTATAGGCAGCTCAGAAAAGCACCAGCATGGCATCGCCTGGCTTCAAGTCGTTCACTGCCGTATAGGCAGCTCAGAAATATGGAGTGGCCTCGCTGAGCTTGTAGAGCGTGTTAACTGCCGTATAGGCAGCTCAGAAAAAGACCCGTCGCTCCACGCGCAAGGTGCAACTGTTCACTGCCGTATAGGCAGCTCAGAAATCGATGCTGAGCAGGATCTCCTGCCCAACGCGGTTCACTGCCGCATAGGCAGCTCAGCCTGTAGCCTGGGTGGGACGGAGCGATACCCGGGGCAGAGTTTCCCGGGTTTCGCGGTGCTCTACCCAGGCTACTCATTCGGGCGGCTGCACAGCACTCAGCCCAGCAAACTGCGATACATCACATGGCAATCCACCAACCCATGCCGCGCATGGCGGTAGGCCTTGGGCAGGGTGCCGACGATGGCGAAGCCGTGCTTCTGCCACAACGCCACGGCCACCGTGTTGGTGGCCACCACGCTGTTGAACTGCATGGCGCTGAAACCCAGCTCGCGCGCCACTTCCAGAGAATGGGCGCAGAGCCGGCTGGCCACGCCCTTACCCCGCGCGGCAGGCGCGGTCATATAGCCGCAGTTGCAGACGTGGTCGCCGGGCCCGGCGGCATTGGCCTTGATGTAGTAGGTGCCGAGAATCTGCCCATCCTGTTCGGCGACGAAGGTGGCACGCGGCAGTTCCACCCAGAGCTTCCAGGCCGTGCCGCGATCCATCTCGGGGTCATAGGCGTAGGTTTCCTGCGCCTGCACCACGTCACGGATGATCGGCCAGACCTGGTCGAAATCTGCAGCCTCGATGGGGCGGATGATCAGTGCATCGCTCACTGGTCGTACCCCTCGGCCAGGTGTTGATCCTTGAGCTTGACGTAGTTGCCGGCGGTGTAGCTGAAGAAGTTGCGCTCCTTGTCGGTCAGCGGGCGCGCCTGCTTGACCGGGCTGCCGACGTACAGGTAGCCGCTCTCCAGGCGCTTGCCCGGTGGCACCAGGCTGCCGGCGCCGATGATCACTTCGTCTTCGACCACCGCGCCGTCCATGACGATGCTGCCCATGCCCACCAGAATGCGGTTGCCCAGGGTGCAGCCGTGCAGGGTGACCTTGTGCCCGACGGTCACTTCGTCGCCGATGATCAGCGGGAAACCCTCCGGGTTGAACGGCCCGGCATGGGTGATGTGCAGCACGCTGCCGTCCTGCACGCTGGTGCGCGCGCCGATGCGGATGCGGTGCATGTCGCCACGGATCACGGTCAGCGGCCACACCGAGCTGTCCTCGCCCAGCACCACGTCGCCGATGACCACGGCGCTGGCGTCGACGAAGACGCGCGCGCCCAGTTGCGGGAGATGCTGTTGGTATTTGCGAATGGCCACGATAGAGGCTCCTGAGCTGCGAGAAAGCTTGATTGTAATTAAGATGCCCCCATGTCTGTTGTCAGCGTGCTGCATTCTCGGATGCCAGCCACCTCAACACCGCCCTCCTTCGCCACAGGTATCTCGTCGTGACCGCGAACAATCCCCTGCTGCAAGACTTCGACCTGCCGCCCTATTCGCAGATCAAACCGGAACACGTCGAGCCCGCCGTCGACCAGATCCTGGCCGACAGCCGCGCCGCCATCGCCGAGCTGCTCGAACAACAGCAGGCCAAGCCGAGCTGGGACGGCCTGGTGCTGGCCCTGGACGAGCTGGGCGCACGCCTGGGCCGCGCCTGGAGCCCGGTGAGCCACCTCAACGCGGTGTGCAACAGCCCCGAACTGCGCGCCGCCTATGAAGCCTGCCTGCCCAAGCTGTCGCAGTACTGGACGGAAATGGGTCAGAACAAACCGCTGTTCGAGGCCTACGATGCGCTGGCCAAGAGCCCCGAGGCGGCCGATTTCGACGTGGCGCAGCAGACCATCCTCGAACATGCTCTGCGCGATTTCCGCCTATCCGGCATCGACCTGCCCGCCGAGCAGCAGAAGCGCTATGGCGAAATCCAGATGCGCCTGTCCGAGCTGACCAGCAAATTCTCCAACCAGTTGCTCGACGCCACCCAGGCCTGGAGCAAGCACGTTACCGACGAAGCCCTGCTGAGTGGCCTGACCGACTCGGCCAAGGCGCAGATGCAGCAGGCTGCCCAAGCCAAGGGCCTGGACGGCTGGCTGATCACTCTGGAGTTCCCCAGCTACTACGCGGTGATGACCTACGCCGACGACCGCGCCCTGCGCGAAGAGGTGTATGCCGCCTACTGCACCCGCGCCTCCGACCAGGGGCCGAACGCCGGGCAGAACGACAACGGCCCGCTGATGAGCGAGATTCTCGACCTGCGCCAGGAGCTGGCACGCCTGCTCGGCTTCGCCAATTACAGCGAGCTGAGCCTGGCCAGCAAGATGGCCGAGTCCACCGACCAGGTGCTGAGCTTCCTGCGTGATCTGGCGGTACGCAGCAAGCCCTTCGCCGAGCAGGATCTGGCCGAGCTGCAGGCCTTCGCCAGCGAGCGCGGCCTGAACGATCTGCAAAGCTGGGATGTCGGCTACTACAGCGAGAAGCTGCGCCAGCAGCGCTACAGCATCTCCCAGGAAGAGGTGCGCGCCTGGTTCCCGGTGGACAAGGTGCTCAGCGGCCTGTTCGCCATCGTGCAGAAGCTCTACGGCATCGAGATTCGCGAGCTGCAAGACTTCGACACCTGGCAACCGGATGTGCGCCTGTTCGAGATTCAGGAGAACGGCCAGCATGTCGGGCGCTTCTTCTTCGATCTCTACGCCCGTGCCAACAAGCGTGGCGGTGCCTGGATGGACGGCGCCCGCGACAAGCGCCGCGACGCCAACGGCAAGCTGATCACCCCTGTGGCCAACCTGGTGTGCAACTTCACCCCGCCGGTCGGCGGCAAGCCGGCGCTGCTGACCCACGATGAAGTGACCACCCTGTTCCACGAGTTCGGCCACGGCCTGCACCACTTGCTGACCCGCGTCGAGCATGCCGGCGTTTCGGGCATCAACGGCGTGGCCTGGGATGCAGTGGAGCTACCGAGTCAGTTCATGGAGAATTGGTGCTGGGAGCCGGAAGGCCTCGCGCTGATTTCCGGCCACCATGAAACCGGCGAGGCACTGCCCCAGGCCCTGCTGGACAAGATGCTGGCGGCGAAGAACTTCCAGTCCGGGTTGATGATGGTGCGCCAACTGGAATTCTCCCTGTTCGACTTCGAGCTGCACGCCACCCACGGCGACGGCCGCAGCGTGCTGGACGTGCTCGAAGGCGTGCGGCGCGAGGTGTCGGTGATGCGCCCGCCGGCCTACAACCGCTTCGCCAACGGCTTTGCGCACATCTTTGCCGGTGGCTACGCGGCCGGTTACTACAGCTACAAATGGGCCGAAGTGCTCAGCGCCGATGCCTTCTCCAAGTTCGAGGAAGAAGGTGTGTTCAACGCCGATACCGGCCGCGCCTTCCGCGAGGCCATCCTGGCCCGTGGCGGCTCGCAGGAACCGATGGTGCTGTTCATCGACTTCCGCGGTCGCGAACCGAGCATCGACGCCCTGTTGCGCCACCTCGGCCTGAGTCAGGAGGCAGCATGAAGAAGCGATTCATCGCCGGCGCCGTATGCCCGGCCTGCAGCGAGCAGGACAAGATCCAGATGTGGGAAGAGGACGGCGTGCCACACCGCGAATGCGTGGCCTGCGGCTACGCCGATACCCTGGATGCCAACGGCAACTCGGTGCCCAAGGAATTGCCGACCCGGGTCAACGTCAGCGGCCTCAAGCCCAAGGCCGCCGACCCCAATGTGCAGGCCGTGCAGTTCTTTCCCAATCCCAAGCTGAAGAAGCCCAGCGAGTAACGACGTAGCCCGGATGCAATCCGGGGCGATGTGCCAGGTATTTCCCGGATGGCATCCGGGCTACTGGCTGAAAAAGCACCCTCTCCCCCAGCCCCTCTCCCATAAATGGGAGAGGGGAGCCAAACCGTGCCGCTGGACGTGATGGCGACTCCGGTCAGCACCCTCGCCCCTTGGGAAAGGAGCTGGCAAGCGGGCCCCGCTGTAAGAGCGAGCTCTGCTCGCGAAGCTTCTGCCGTTTGCCATGGTTCGCGAGCAGAGCTCGCTCCTACAATCAACGGGATGCTTTTCAGCTCGCCGCAACCGTCTTCGGCAAAGTGGCGCTGGCGATCATTGCGCCGGACGGGAACCGTAGGGTGGGTTAGCGGCGCCGGGCACGGGCTGACCAACACCAATGAAGTTCACGCGCCGCGTAACCCACCGGGCGGAGGTGTGCCTGGCACCACTGGCGGGTCATACCATCAAGGCCGGGACGGATGTGTGCGCTTCTTCCCGGATTGCATCCGGGCTACGGCGGCTCAGCGCACCCCGGGGCGAGGCTTTTCGGGGCGAAGATAGAAGCCTGAGATGACGGCGATCATGACCAGCATCAGCCCCAGTCCGTTATCCCCTTGGGGAATCATGAACTGGAACAGGCCCGCGGCCATGGAAATGCCCGAACCGATGCACAACAGTACCCAGATGGTCTTCTTCAGATATTTCATCTTGCCTGCGTCCTTGCTACTTGGTTATGCGAAACGGGGAAGTCTAACCCGTGGGCGCTTCTTCAAATCATTGACTGGGTCGCGCTTTGCGCGACTCAGCGCTCGCCTCAACCACGAAAGAACTCCCCCGGCGTCGCACCGAACTGCTGACGAAAGGCAGCGATAAAGGCCGAGGTTGAGTCGTAGCCGCAGGCCAGCGCCACGTCGGTGACGCGCTCGCCGCGTTGCAGCGGTTCCAGCGCATGCAGCAGGCGCAGGCGCTGGCGCCAGGCGCGGAAGGTCAGGCCGGTTTCGCGCAGGAACAGGCGGCTGAGGGTCTTCTCCGAGGCGCCGAGCACCTGGCTCCATTGTGTGAGGCTGCGATTGTCGTCCGGTTGCGCCTGCAAGGCGCGGCACAGGCGCAGCAGCCGTGCATCCTGCGGCAATGGCAAGGACAACCCCACCTCCTGCGCCGCACACAACCGATCCAACAACACCTGCGCCAGGCGACCCTCGGCGCCCTGCTCGTCGTATTCCACCGGCAGCTCGCAGAAGCCCCGGATCAGCTCGCGGGTCAGGCTGTCGATGGCCAGCACCCGGCAGCGCGGTGGCGCCCAGGTGCTGACGGCGCAGTCGATGTACAGGCTGCGCATCTCGGTGCCCGGCGAGCTGATCACCTCATGCTCGAGATCGGCGGGTATCCAGATCGCCCGTTGCGGCGGCGCGACGAAGCGGCCGGCGGCGCTGTGCACATGCAACACCCCTTCCAGCGCATAGGAGAGCTGCACCCAGGGGTGACTATGGCGCGGCGTGCTGACCGCCAGGGCCAGGGACTCGGTACGGGCGTAGAGCGGCCTGGGCAGATGCGGCAGGCGCGGTACTGCGCGTTCTGGCAGCGGGTTTTGTCCGTTAAGCGACATTCTCTGGCCTGATGGCGTTAGTCGGTCGATACGGCTCAGGCTAAAGTGGCCGGGCCCGTCTGACAATAACCGGATCTCGAACATGGCTCGCTCCCGCCTGCTGCCCGACAACTTCACCCTCACCCTGCTCGCGGTGGTGCTCACCGCCTCGCTTCTGCCCGCCAGTGGCCAGGTGGCCACGGTTTTCGAGTGGATCACCGACCTGGCCATCGCCCTGCTGTTCTTCCTGCATGGCGCCAAGCTGTCGCGCCAAGCGATCATCGCCGGTGCCGGCCACTGGCGCCTGCACCTGCTGGTGTTCTCCTGCACCTTCATCATCTTCCCGTTGCTCGGCCTGCTGCTGCGGCCGCTGCTGGAGCCGCTGCTGGGCACCGAGCTGTTCATGGGCATGCTCTACCTGTGCGCCCTGCCGGCCACGGTGCAGTCGGCCATCGCCTTCACCTCGCTAGCGCGCGGCAATATCCCGGCGGCGATCTGCAGCGCGGCGGCCTCCAGCCTGCTGGGCATCTTCGTCACGCCGCTGCTGGTGGCCTTGCTGATGGGTGTGCACGGCGATAACGGCTCGACCCTGGACGCCATCGGCAAGATCAGCCTGCAACTGCTGCTGCCCTTCGTGCTCGGGCAGATCGCCCAGCGCTGGATCGGCGGCTGGGTGACGAAGAACAAGAACTGGCTGAAATACGTCGACCAGAGTTCGATCCTGCTGGTGGTCTATACCGCCTTCAGCGCTGCGGTGATCGGTGGCCTGTGGCAGGAGGTGCCGCTGGTCACCCTGCTGGCCCTGATCCTCGCCTGCAGCGTGCTGCTGGCCCTGGCGCTGCTGACCACTCACCTGCTCGGCAAGTGGCTGGGCTTCAACCTGGAAGACCGCATCACCATCATCTTCTGCGGCTCGAAGAAGAGCCTGGCCACTGGCGTGCCCATGGCCCAGGTGCTGTTCGCCGGCAGCACCATCGGCGTGCTGATCCTGCCGCTGATGCTGTTCCACCAGATCCAGCTGATGGTCTGCGCGGTGCTGGCGCAGCGTTACGCCCGCCGCGAGGAAACGCCGCAAGTGCAGGCCGCGTGAAGGCCTGGCGATAGACGGAGCTTGATCGGGCGCCAGATAGCTGTATTTTTATACAGTATATTTTTGGAGCCCGATCATGTCCGTCAGCATGCCGCCACGGGGCCGTGGCACTGCCAGCAATCCGCACAACCGCTTTGCGCCGACCCGCTCGGAGCAGGAGGACGACGGCTGGTATCAGGACGAAACCCCGCCCAGCCGCGCCACCGAGGTGCGCAAGGAGAAGGCGAAGACGGCGATCACCTGCAACGACTCGCCGGACGTCGGCTTCGACCGCTCGGTAAACCCCTACCGAGGCTGCGAGCACGGCTGTATCTACTGCTTCGCCCGCCCCTCCCATGCCTACTGGGACATGTCGCCGGGCATCGACTTCGAGACTCGCCTGATCGCCAAGACCAACCTGGCCGAGCGCCTGGAAGAGCAACTGCAGAAGCCCGGCTACGTGCCGCAGCCCATCGCCCTGGGCATCAACACCGACGCCTACCAGCCCATCGAACGCGAACAGCGCCTGACCCGCCAGGCCCTGGAAATTCTGCTGCGCTACAAGCACCCGCTGAGCATCATCACCAAGGGCTCGCTGATCCTGCGCGACCTCGACCTGCTCAGCGAGCTGGCCAGCCATAATCTGGTCAGCGTGGCGTTCAGCCTGACCACCCTGGACGACGAGCTGAAACGCATCATGGAGCCGCGCACCGCAGCGCCGGCCGCGCGTCTGCGCGCCATGCGCACGCTGCACGAGGCAGGCGTGCCGGTGAGCGTGATGTGTGCGCCGATGATTCCGATGATCAACGACATGGAACTGGAAGCCCTGCTCGAAGCCGCGGCCGATGCCGGCGCGCGCTCGGCCGGCTACGTGCTGCTGCGCCTGCCGCTGGAGATCGCCGACCTGTTCGAGGAATGGTTGCAGGTGCATTTCCCCGAGCGCGCCGCCCATGTCATGAGCCTGATCCGCCAGAGCCGCGGCGGCAAGAACTACGACAGCCGCTTCGGCAGCCGCATGCGCGGCGAGGGCCAGTTCGCCGAACTGCTGGCCCAGCGCTTTCGCCTGGCGCGGCGCAAGTTCGGCCTGGACAAGCGCGAGCGCGTGGTGCTGGACTGTTCACAGTTCTGCCCGCCGGGGATGCAATTGAGCCTGCTCTGACTTGGCGCCCGCCGCCGATATGTTAAAACGTCGCAACACGAGGCATTGAGCGACGCAGCCCCATGACCCGCACCTCCCGCGTAGCCGACCCGTCCTACGAGCTGATGGACGACCACGAAGGCCATTCGCTGATCTACCGTCAGCACGGCTTTCCTTCGCCCCTGGTGCGCTGGCACTTCCACAAGGAATACGAGCTGCACCTGATCGTCGCCAGCTCGGGCAAGGTGTTCATCGGCGACTACATCGGCAACTTCGCCCCCCATACCCTGTTCCTCACCGGCCCCGGCCTGCCGCATAACTGGATCAGCCAGGTGGAGGACGGCGAAGTGGTCGAGACTCGCGACATGCTGGTCAACTTCACCGACGAGGTGCTGGAAAGTGGCAGCGCGGTGTTCGCCGAACTCAAGACCCTGCACCCCTTGCTGGCCCGCGCGCAGTTCGGCATCGAGTTCCGCGACCCACAGGTGATACGCGAAGCCGCCGTGCTGCTGCGCAGGATCGCAGACAGCCGGGGCATCACCCGCCTGGGGCACTTCTTCATCCTCATGGAGCTGCTGGCCGCCAGCGAGGATTACCAGTTGCTCTCGACCCTGACCTCCTCGGAGCTGGGCGACGAGCAGCATGTCGAGCGCATCAACCGCGCGGTGGACTACATCTTCCAGCACTACGCGCAAGGCATCGGCCAGGAGGAAGTCGCCGAATACCTGGGCATGACCCCCACCTACTTCTCACGCTTCTTCAAGCAGGCCACCGGTCGCGGCTTCGTCGAGTTCGTCAACCGCCTGCGGGTGAGCAAGTCCTGCGAGCTTTTGAGCCAGAGCGACAAGCCGGTGACCGAGGTGTGCTTCGAGTCCGGCTTCAGCAACATCTCCAACTTCAACCGCCGCTTCCAGCAGCTCAAGGGCATGACGCCCTCGGGTTATCGCAAGCTGGTGGTGCAACGTCTGACCGAGCAAAATCTGTACTGAATCGGACGCGGCGTTCTCCTGCAACTTCCTCTTCAGCCCTACTGCCAGACGGATCCACCGGCCGCTCGGGCGGTTTTACGCTGTTCATCGAGTGCAAAAAAGTATCGGTCGCTGTGCGCTCAAGGATTTGTTCGCGCGCCCTTGCGGGGGTGTAATCCGGCCCGAGCGAAACAAAAACAATAGCGTTCTTCCGTAGCCGCCCCGGCGCGGAAGAGGAGTTCACAAGCATGAACCACTCGATCAAGGCCCTGGTGGCCACCTCTTGCCTGTCCTTCGCCGTGCTTGCTCAGGGCGCCGAAACCCTGACGATCGCCACGGTCAACAACAGCGACATGATCCGCATGCAGCGGCTGTCGAAGACCTTCGAGCAGCAGCACCCGGACATCCAGCTCAAGTGGGTGGTGCTCGAAGAGAACGTGCTGCGCCAGCGCCTGACCACCGATATCGCCACCCAGGGCGGCCAGTTCGACGTGCTCACCATCGGCATGTACGAGGCGGCGCTGTGGGGCGAGAAAGGCTGGCTGGCGCCGATGACCGATCTGCCGGCCGATTACGACCTCGACGACGTGTTCCCCTCGGTGCGCGAAGGCCTGTCGGCCAAGGGCACGCTGTACGCCCTGCCGTTCTACGCCGAAGCCTCGATCACCTATTACCGCAAGGATCTGTTCGAGCAGGCCGGCCTGACGATGCCGGAACAGCCGACCTGGGAGCAGATCGCCGAATTCGCCGGCAAGCTGCACCAACCGGACAAGGGCATCTATGGTCTGTGCCTGCGCGGCAAGGCCGGCTGGGGCGAGAACATGGCGCTGATCACCACCCTGGCCAACGCCTTCGGCGCCCGCTGGTTCGACGAGCAATGGCAGCCGGAATTCACCGGCAGCGAGTGGAAGAACGCGCTGAACTTCTATGTCGACAACATGAAGAAGTACGGCCCGCCAGGCGCCTCCAGCAACGGCTTCAACGAGAACCTGGCGCTGTTCAACAGCGGCAAGTGCGCGCAGTGGGTCGACGCCAGTGTGGCCGGCTCCTTCGTCACCGACGAGTCGCAGAGCAAGGTGGCCGACTCGGTAGGCTTCACCTTCGCCCCCACCCAGGTCACCGACAAGGGCGCTTCCTGGCTGTACTCCTGGGCGCTGGCGATTCCCACCAGCTCCAAGGCCAAGGACGCCGCCAAGACCTTCGCTGCCTGGGCCACCTCCAAGGACTACGCCAAGCTGGTGGCCGACACCGACGGCGTGGCCAACGTGCCACCGGGCACCCGCGCCTCCACCTACAGCGAGGCCTACATGCAGGCCGCGCCGTTCGCCAAGGTGACACTGGATTCGCTGAAGAAGGCCGACCCGGCCGATCCCAGCGCCAAGCCGGTGCCTTACGTGGGCATTCAGCTGGTGACCATTCCCGAGTTCCAGGCCATCGGCACCAGTGTCGGTAAGCTGTTCGCCGCCGCGCTCACCGGGCAGATGCAGCCGCAGCAGGCCCTGCAGGCGGCGCAGCAGAGCACCTCACGGGAAATGAAGCGCGCCGGCTATCCGAAGTAGCCATCTGTAGGGTGGACAACGCGAAGCTTGTCCACCGCTCTATGTCGCCAATGGTGGACAAAAAGAGCGTTGTCCACTCTACGTTTCACCACGACATCGCCTTTCGGAGGCACCATGAACACCTCGGCCATCGATACCCCCGCCGTGCAGGCCAGCACGCCGGTGGCGCGCAAGCCCCGGCGCCTGGCGCCCGGCTGGTTCCTGGTCAGCCCCTCGGTCGTCCTGCTGCTGATCTGGATGATCGTGCCGCTGGGCATGACGGTGTATTTCTCGCTGATCCGCTACAACCTGCTCTACCCCGGCGAGAACGGCTTCGTCGGCCTGGAGAATTTCGAGTATTTCGTCACCGACGCTGCCTTCCTCTCCGGCGCCCTCAACACCCTGCTGCTGGTGGGCAGCGTGCTGTTGATCAGCGTGGTGTTCGGTGTGCTGATCGCCGCGCTGCTGGAGGCCAGCGAGTTCTTCGGCCGCGGCATCGTGCGCGTATTGCTGATCTCGCCGTTCTTCATCATGCCCACGGTCAGCGCGCTTTTGTGGAAGAACCTGATCTTCCATCCGGTGTCGGGCATTCTCGCCGCCATCTGGCAGTTCTTCGGCGCCCAGCCGGTGGACTGGCTGGCGCACTATCCGCTGCTGTCGATCATCCTCATCGTCTCCTGGCAGTGGCTGCCGTTCGCCATCCTGATCCTGATGACCGCCATGCAATCGCTGGATCAGGAGCAGAAGGAAGCCGCGCGCCTCGACGGCGCCGGGCCCATCGCCATCTTCTGGCACCTCACCCTGCCGCACCTGGCGCGGCCGATTGCCGTGGTGGTGATGATCGAGACCATCTTCCTGCTCTCGGTGTTCGCCGAGATCTACACCACCACCAGCGGCGGCCCCGGCTACGAGTCCACCAACCTCGCCTACCTGATCTACAACCAGGCGCTGCTGCAGTTCGACGTCGGCATGGCCTCGGCCGGCGGGCTGATCGCGGTGGTCATCGCCAACATCGCCGCCATCGTGCTGATCCGCATGATCGGCAAGAACCTGACCGAGCGGCAGTGAGGAGCGCAGCATGCTGACCCTGAAACAGTCCCGGCGCCTGCACAGCCTGATCATCGGCCTTCTGGCCTGGGCCATCGCCGCGCTGATCTTCTTCCCGATTTTCTGGATGGTGCTGACCAGCCTGAAGACCGAGATCGACGCCTTCGCCACGCCGCCGCAGTTCATCTTCACCCCGACGCTGGAAAACTACCTGCACATCAACGAGCGCAGCGACTACTTCGCCTTCGCCTGGAACTCGGTGCTGATCTCCGCCTCGGCGACCTTGCTGGGCATGCTCCTGGCGGTGCCGGCCGCCTACTCCATGGCCTTCTTCGAGACGCGCCACACCAAGCGCACGCTGCTGTGGATGCTGTCTACCAAGATGCTGCCGCCGGTGGGTGTGCTGGTGCCGATCTATCTGCTGGCCAAGCAGTTCGGCCTGCTCGATTCACGCCTGGCGCTGATCATCATCTACACCCTGATCAACCTGCCGATCCTGGTATGGATGGTGTACACCTACTTCAAGGACATCCCCGTGGACATCCTCGAAGCCGCGCGCCTGGACGGCGCCAGCACCTGGCAGGAGATCGTCCGCGTGCTGCTGCCGATCGCCCGTGGCGGCCTGGCCTCGACCATGTTGCTGTCGCTGATCCTGTGCTGGAACGAGGCCTTCTGGTCACTCAACCTGACCAGCTCCGCCGCCGCCCCGCTGACCGCGCTGGTGGCCTCCTACTCCAGCCCCGAAGGCCTGTTCTGGGCCAAGCTCTCTGCCGTTTCGACCCTGGCCTGCGCGCCCATCCTGATCTTCGGCTGGATCAGCCAGAAGCAGTTGGTGCGTGGCCTGTCGTTCGGCGCCGTCAAATAAGAGGTTCATGTCATGGCTGATCTGAAGATCCGCAACCTGAAAAAAGGCTTCGACGGTACGGCGATCATCCAGGGCGTCGACCTGGATATCCGCGACCGCGAGTTCGTGGTGTTCGTCGGCCCCTCGGGCTGCGGCAAGTCCACCCTGCTGCGCCTGATCGCCGGGCTGGAAGAAGTCAGCAGCGGCCATATCGAGCTCGACGGCCAGGACATCACCGATGTCGCCCCGGCCAAGCGTGACCTGGCCATGGTGTTCCAGACCTACGCGCTGTACCCACACATGACCGTGCGCAAGAACCTCTCCTTCGCCCTCGACCTGGCGCGGGTGGGCAAGCAGGAAGTCGCAGCCAAGGTGGCCGACGCCGCGCGCATCCTGCAACTCGAAGCCCTGCTCGAGCGCAAGCCCAGGCAGCTTTCCGGCGGCCAGCGCCAGCGCGTGGCCATCGGCCGCGCCATCGTGCGCAACCCGAAGATCTTCCTGTTCGACGAGCCGCTGTCCAACCTCGACGCCGCCCTGCGCGTGCAGACCCGCCTGGAACTGGCACGGCTGCACAAGGAGCTACAGGCCACCATGATCTACGTGACCCACGATCAGGTGGAGGCCATGACCCTGGCCGACAAGGTGGTGGTGCTCAATGGCGGCCGCGTCGAGCAGGTGGGCTCGCCTCTGGAGCTGTATCACCACCCGGCCAACCTGTTCGTTGCCGGTTTTCTCGGTACACCGAAGATGGGCTTTCTGCGCGGCACCCTGCACAAGGCCCAGGCCGATAGCTGCGAGGTGCAACTGGAATGCGGCGCGCAACTGATGCTGCCGCTGTCCGCCGCCGGCCTCGAGGTCGGCAGCGCGGTGACCCTGGGGGTGCGCCCCGAGCACCTCAACCTGGTCGGCGAGGGTGCCGGGCGCCTGCAGGTGAACGCCGACGTCAGCGAGCGCCTGGGCAGCGACACCTTCTGCCACGTGCGCTGCGCCTCGGGAGAGATGCTCACGGTGCGCGTGCGTGGCGACTTCGCCCCGCGTTATGGCGAGGCATTGACGCTGGATTTCGATCCGGCGCACTGCCACCTCTTCGACGCCGCCGGCCAGGCCGTCGCCAAACCCCTGCAGCAGGCCGCCTGACGCCACTTCATGACGGGATCATCCAGATGAAACTCAATCGCCAGCAGCTTTCCCAGCTTGGCGGCGCCGTCGCGCTGCCGCAATACGACCCGCGCACGCTCCGCAACGGCATCGCCCATATCGGCGTCGGCGGCTTTCACCGCGCCCACCAGGCGGTTTACACCGACGCCCTGATGAACCGCGGCCAAGCCCTGGACTGGGGCATCTGCGGCGTCGGCGTGCGCAGCGAAGACCGCGCCATGCGCGACGCCCTGGCCAGCCAGGACTTTCTCTACAGCCTGGTGGAACTGGGCGACGAACCGAACCTGCCGGTGCGGGTGATCGGCGCCATCACCGACATGCTGCTGGTCGAGGACTCACCCCAGGCGCTGATCGACAAGCTGGCCGACCCGACCATCCGCATCGTCTCGCTGACCATCACCGAAGGCGGCTATTGCATCGACGACAGCACTGGGGAATTCCTCGCCGAATTGCCAGCCATTGCCCACGACCTGCACCACCCCGAGTCGCCGCGCAGCGTGTTCGGCCTGCTCTGCGCCGCCCTGGCCAAGCGCCGCGCCGCCGGCACCCCGGCCTTCACCCTGATGTCCTGCGATAACCTGCCGCACAACGGCACGGTCACGCGCAAGGCGCTGCTGGCCTTCGCCCGCCTGGCCGACCCCGAGCTCGCTAGCTGGATTGACCAGCACGTGAGCTTTCCCAACGCCATGGTCGACCGCATCACGCCGATGACCAGCGCCACCCATCGCCAGCAACTGGCCGAACAGCACGGCGTCGAGGATGCCTGGCCGGTGGTCTGCGAGCCCTTCGTGCAATGGGTGCTGGAAGACCGCTTCGTCAACGGCCGCCCAGCCTGGGAAGAGGTGGGCGTGCAGTTCACCGACGATGTCACGCCCTACGAGGAAATGAAGATCAAGCTGCTCAACGGCAGCCACCTGGCGCTGACCTACCTGGGCTTTCTCAAGGGCTATCGCTACGTTCACGAAACCATGAACGACCCGCTGCTGCGCCGCTACGTGCGCACCTTCATGGATCTCGACGTGACCCCGCAACTGGCGCCGGTGCCGGGCATCGACCTGCACGCCTACAAGGACACTCTGATCGAGCGCTTCTCCAACCAGGCCATCGCCGATCAGTTGGAGCGGGTCTGCTCGGACGGCTCGTCGAAGTTTCCCAAGTTCATCGTGCCGACGATCAACCGTCTGATCGAAGACGGCCGGCCACTGGAGCGCGCGGCGCTGGTGGTCGCGGCCTGGGCGTTGTACCTCAAGGGCGTCGACGAGAACGGCACGGGCTATCGCATCCCCGATCCACGCGCCGAGTTCTGCCAGGCGCTGGTGGTCGATGACGACCTGGTGCGCCAGCGAGTGCTAGGCGTCGAAGCGATCTTCGGCACGGCCATCCCGCAGTCGGCGGCCTTCGTCACGGCCTTCGAGCTGTGTTACGACAGCCTGCGCCAGCTCGGCGTGACCCGCACCTTGCAGACCCTGCTGGGCGACTGAGCCATGTACCTCGGTATCGATTGCGGCACTCAGGGCACCAAGGCGCTGATACTGGACACCGAGAGCGGCCAGGTGCTCGGCGCCGGCAGCGCCAGCCATTCTCTGCACAGCGGCGCCAATGGCCACCGCGAACAGCAGCCGCAGCAATGGCTGGATGCCTTCGCCCAAGCCACTGGCCAGGCGCTGGCGGCAGCCGGTGTCAGCGGGGAGCAAATCCTCGGCATCGGCGTCTCCGGCCAGCAGCATGGTCTGGTGCTGCTCGACGAACAGGGCGATGTGCTGCGCCCGGCCAAGCTCTGGTGCGACACCGAATCGACCCCGGAAAACCAGCGCCTGCTCGCTCATCTCGGCGGCGAGGCCGGCTCGCTGCAACGCCTGGGCGTGGCCATCGCACCGGGCTACACGGTATCCAAGCTGCTCTGGACCAAGGAGCAACACCCCGATGTCTTCGCCCGCATCGCCCACATCCTGCTGCCCCACGACTACCTCAATCACTGGCTTACCGGCCGCGCTTGCAGCGAGTACGGCGACGCCTCCGGCACGGGGTATTTCGATGTGCGCACGCGCACCTGGGATACCGAACTGTTGAACTTCATCGACCCCAGCGGGCGCCTGTGCAACGCGCTGCCAGAGCTGATCGGGCCGGATCAGCCGGTGGGCCGCATCCGTCCGCAGATCGCCCGGCAACTGGGCCTGAACCCGGAGGCCGTGGTGGCCAGCGGCGGCGGCGACAACATGCTGGGCGCCATCGGCACCGGCAATATCCGCCCCGGAGCGATCACCATGAGCCTGGGCACCTCCGGCACGCTCTACGCCTACAGCGATCAGCCGACGGTCAGCCCACACGCCCAGGTGGCGACCTTCTGCTCGTCATCCGGTGGCTGGCTGCCGCTGATCTGCACCATGAACCTGACCAACGCCACGGGGCTGATCCAGCAGTTGCTGGAGCTGGATATCCACAGCTTTGGCGAACTGGTCGAACGCGCCCCCATCGGCGCCGAAGGCCTGCTGTTGCTGCCCTTCTTCAACGGCGAACGGGTGCCGGCCCTGCCCCGCTCGCGCGCCAGCCTGCTGGGCATGGACAGCGATAACCTGACCCGCACCAACCTGTGCCGGGCGGTGGTCGAAGGCACCGCCTTCGGTCTGCGCTACGGCCTCGACCTGCTGCGCGCCAGCGGCCTGCAGAGCGAGACCATCCGCCTGATCGGTGGTGCGGCGAAGAGCCCGGTGTGGCGCCAGGTGATCGCCGATATCATGGGCACCCCGCTGGTCTGCCCGCAGCACACCGAAGCCGCCGCCCTCGGCGCCGCCATCCAGGCGGCCTGGTGCCTGACACCGGGCAGCGACCGCCAGGCGCAACTGGCCGCGCTGTGCGAGCGCTGCGTGCATCTGGATGCCAGCACCCAGACGCAGCCCGACCCGGCGCGTACGGCGCAGTACGAGGTGGTCTATCAACGCTATCGCGAGCAGGTCAGCCGGCTCGCCGAAGGCAATCCGGCGTGAGAGCGCCACGGTTCTAGACGGAGACACACATGTATCTGGTCTGTGGCGAAGCACTGTTCGACGTGTTCATCCAGAACGACGGCGGGCGCAGCAACGAACTGGCCTTCAAGGCCATCGCCGGCGGCTCGCCGTTCAACGTGGCGCTGGGTCTACGCCGCATGGGCACCGACTCTGCGCTGTTCACCGGCATCTCTTCGGACAGCCTCGGCCAGCGTCTGCGCCAGGTGCTGCGCGAAGAAGGCGTGAGCGATGCCTACCTGATCGCCAGCGAGGCACCGACCACCCTGGCGATGGTCGGCCTGGACGCTGCCGGCTCGCCACATTACAGCTTCCGTGGCGCAGGCTGCGCCGACCGCCAGCTACTGGCCGAGCATCTGCCGAACCTGGATGATCGGGTGCGCGGCCTGCACCTCGGCTCCTTCTCCCTGGTGGTGGAGCCGGTGGCCAGTACGCTGCTGGCGCTGGTGCAACGTGAGCATGGCCGACGCCTGATCAGCCTCGACCCCAACGTGCGCCTCGGCCCGGCGCCGGATATCGCCCGTTGGCGCGAGCGCGTTGAAACATTCGCCCGTTACGCGCACCTGATCAAGGTCAGCGAGGAAGACCTGCAGTTGCTCTACCCGGAACGCGACCCGCAAGAGGTCGCGGCAAGCTGGCGCACCGAGCGCTGCCCACTGGTGTTCCTCACCCATGGCAGCGCGGGCGCCAGCGTCCACAGCCATCACGGGCAATGGTCTGCACCGGCGCTGGCTGTGCATACCCGTGATACCGTCGGCGCCGGCGATACCTTCCAGGCCGCGCTGCTCAGCTACCTGGCACGCCACCGGTTGGACAACCCCGAGGCGCTAGCGAGGCTGAACCGCGAGCAGATCGACGCCATGCTGCGCCTGGCCATCGCTGCAGCCGCGCTGACCTGTGAGCGGGTCGGCCCCGACCTGCCCTACCTGCATGAACTGGAACGGCAAAGCGCCCGCTGATCCTGCAGCGCTCCTGCTCCACTACACTCTTCTGGCGTCACGAGCCGGGCCTGGTGGAAAACGACCAGTTGTCGCACCGCCTGCGCAAGGCGAAACTGAGCGTGTGACTCGCACAGCGCAGCGACAGTCGTTCTAGCAGCGTCTTTTCAGGTAACCAGAGGTTCAGAGCATGCCTTACAAACACCAGGTGATTCCGCTGCAGACCCATGAGGGCAACGAAACCGCCGAACAAGCGCTGCGAAATATCGTCGATGGCTTCAAACGCTTTCGCAACGAGGTGTTTCCCCAGCAGGAAGAGCTGTTCAAGAAACTCGCGACCGCACAGAACCCACGCGCCATGTTCATCACCTGCGCCGACTCGCGCGTGGTGCCGGAACTGATCACCCAAAGCTCCCCAGGCGATCTCTTCGTCAACCGCAACGTCGGTAACGTGGTGCCGGCCTACGGGCAGATGATGGGCGGCGTTTCCACCGCCATCGAATACGCGGTGCTGGCCCTGGGCGTGCAGCATATCGTCGTCTGCGGCCACTCCGACTGCGGCGCGATGAAGGCCGTACTCAACCCGGAGTCGCTGGAAACCATGCCCACGGTAAAGGCCTGGCTGCGCCATGCCGAGGTGGCGCGCACCGTGGTGGCGGAGAACTGCAACTGCAGCAACGATCAGGAAGCCCTGGCGGTGCTCACCGAAGAAAACGTGGTGGCCCAGCTCAACCACCTGTGTACTCACCCTTCCGTGGCAGCCAAGCTGGCGCGTGGCCAACTGTTCATCCATGGCTGGGTGTATGACATCGAAACCAGCCAGATCAAGGCCTACGACGCCGAGCTGGGCAGCTTCCTGCCGCTCGATGGCGACAAGATGCCGATGGCCACGCCACGCGCACGCTTCGCGCAACCCTGAAACGAGATGGCCGGAGCACCAGGCTCCGGCCGTCCAGAAGGAAAAGACCATGCCCCGCGCCAGACGGTGCTGATCGCCCGCGCTGTGCTCGCGCACCTGGGGCATGGCCGTAGAAACCGGGTAAAAAAAGGAGCCTTGCGGCTCCTGGGTCTCAACCCTGGAGGCGCCTCATGCGAGACGCCTGTGAATAAAAAAGGAGCCCGGGTTACGCCCCGTCAAACTTGCCCATCCAACAGGCCGGGCTCCTGAGGTTAACCTTCGATTTCCACCAGCACTTCGCCCGGATTGACGCGGTCGCCCTTGGCCACATGAACGGCCTTGACCTTGCCGGCAATCGGCGCCTGCACTTCGGTTTCCATCTTCATCGCTTCGGTGATCAGCACCGCCTGACCGGCCTTGACCGTATCCCCTTCCTTGACCAGCACATCGACGATGTTGCCCGGCATGGTGGTGGACACGTCGCCCGGCTCGCCGGCCTGCTTGCGCTTGCCGCCGGAGCCTGCGACGAAATCATTGAGCGGCTCGAACACCACCTCTTCCGGCATGCCGTCGATGGACAGGTAGAAGTGGCGCTTGCCGTCACCCTTGACGCCCACGCCGGTGATGTCCACCCGGTAGCTTTCGCCGTGCACGTCGACCACGAATTCGGTCGGCACACCCTCGCCACCCACTGGCGCCGCGCCCTGGCTGGTGGGCATGGGCAGCAGCACTTCCGGCTTGAGGCTGCCGGCCTCGCGCTCCTCGAGGAACTTGCGGCCGATGTCGGGGAACATGGCGAAGGTCAGCACGTCCTCTTCGGACTTGGCCAGGCTGCCAATCTCTTCACGCAGGCGCGCCAGCTCGGGCTTGAGCAGGTCGGCCGGGCGCACGTCGATGACTTCCTCGCTGCCGATGGCCTGCTTGCGCAGTTGCTCGTCGACCTTGCCCGGCGCCTTGCCGTAGCGGCCCTGCAGGTACAGCTTCACCTCGTTGGTGATGGTCTTGTAGCGCTCGCCGGCCAGCACGTTGAAGAAGGCCTGGGTGCCGACGATCTGCGAAGTGGGCGTGACCAGCGGCGGGAAGCCGAGGTCCGCACGCACGCGCGGAATCTCTTCCAGCACTTCGTTCATGCGGTTCAGCGCGCCCTGTTCCTTGAGCTGGTTGGCCAGGTTGGAAATCATCCCGCCCGGCACCTGATTGACCTGCACGCGGGTATCCACGCCGGTGAATTCGCTCTCGAACTGGTGGTACTTCTTGCGCACGGCATGGAAGTACATGCCGATCTCCTGGATCAGCTCCAGATCCAGGCCGGTGTCGTACTGGCTGCCCTTGAGCGCGGCGACCATGGACTCGGTGCCGGGGTGGCTGGTGCCCCAGGCCAGGCTGGAGATGGCGGTGTCGATATGGTCGGCGCCGGCTTCGATGGCCTTGAGCTGGCACATCGAGCCGAGGCCGGCGGTGTCGTGGCTGTGGATGAACACCGGCAGGTCGACGTCGCTCTTCAGCGCCTTGACCAGCTCGAAGGTGGCATAGGGCGTGAGCAGGCCGGCCATGTCCTTGATGGCGATGGAGTCGATGCCCATGGCCTGCATGGCCTTGGCCTGGGCAACGAAGGCCTCGTTGGTGTGCACCGGGCTGGTGGTGTAGGCGATGGTGCCCTGGGCATGCTTGCCGGCAGCCTTGACCGCCTCGATGGCCACGCGCAGGTTACGCACGTCGTTCATCGCATCGAAGATGCGGAACACGTCGATGCCGTTGACCGCCGCCTTGGCGACGAAGGCCTTGACCACGTCATCGCTGTAATGGCGGTAGCCGAGCAGGTTCTGCCCGCGCAGAAGCATCTGCAGGCGGGTGTTGGGCAATGCGGCCTTGAGCTTGCGCAGACGCTCCCAGGGGTCTTCCTTGAGGAAGCGCACGCAGGCGTCGAAAGTGGCGCCGCCCCAGACTTCCAGCGACCAGTAGCCGACGCGGTCGAGCTTGTCGCAGATCGGCAGCATGTCTTCGGTGCGCATGCGCGTGGCCAGCAGCGACTGGTGAGCATCGCGCAGGACGGTATCGGTAACAGTGATCTTCTTGCTCATTTTTGTCTCCTGTAGCCCGGATGCAATCCGGGGCCGCAGCATCCCGGATTTCATCCGGGCTACGAATCGTTAGAGTCCCGCGTGGGCAGCGATGGCGGTGGCGATGGCGATGGCCAGGTGCGATGGGTTGCGCTTGATCGAGTACTGGGTCAGTTCCGGGTGGCTTTCGACGAAGCTGGTATTGAACTGGCCGCTACGGAATTCCGGGTTGCGCAGGATTTCCTGGTAATAGGGCGCGGTGGTACGCACACCCTGTACGCGCATGTCATCCAGGGCGCGCAGGCCTCGATCCATCGCCTCTTCCCAGGTCAGCGCCCAGACGATCAGCTTCAGGCACATCGAGTCGTAGTACGGCGGAATGGTGTAGCCGGTGTAGATCGCCGTGTCGGTGCGCACGCCGGGGCCGCCGGGCGCGTAATAACGGGTGATCTTGCCGAAGCTGGGCAGGAAGTTGTTCTTCGGATCCTCGGCGTTGATGCGGAACTGCAGGGCATAACCACGGTGGATGATGTCTTCCTGCTTCACCGACAGAGCCAGGCCCGAAGCAATACGGATCTGCTCACGCACGATGTCGATGCCGGTGATTTCCTCGGTGATGGTGTGCTCCACCTGCACCCGGGTGTTCATCTCCATGAAGTACACCTCGCCTTCGGCGAGCAGGAACTCCACGGTGCCGGCGTTCTCGTAACCCACGGCTTGCGCGGCGCGCACCGCCAGGTCGCCGATATAGGCGCGCTGTTCGGGGGTGAGCTGCGGGCTCGGGGCGATCTCGATGAGCTTCTGGTTGCGGCGCTGGATCGAACAGTCGCGCTCGTACAGGTGCACGGTGTTGCCATGGCTGTCGGCGAGAATCTGCGCTTCGATGTGCTTCGGGTTGACGATGCACTTTTCCAGGAAGACTTCCGCGCTGCCGAAGGCCTTGGTGGCCTCGGAGATGACGCGCGGATAGGCCTGCTCCAATTCCTCGCGGCTGTTGCAGCGACGGATGCCACGACCGCCGCCACCGGAAGTGGCCTTGAGCATTACCGGGTAACCGATGCGCTCGGCTTCACGCAGGGCTTCGGCCAGGTCGGCAACGTTGCCTTCGGTGCCCGGCGTGCAGGGCACGCCAGCGGCCATCATGCTGCGGCGCGCTTCGGTCTTGTCGCCCATGCGACGGATCACTTCAGCGCTCGGGCCGATGAACTTGACTCCACGCTCGGCGCAGATTTCCGCCAGTTCGGCATTCTCGGACAGGAACCCATAGCCTGGGTGCAGTGCATCGCAGCCGGTTTCCACGGCCAGATTGACCAGTTTGCGCGGGTTCAGGTAGCCGGCCAGCGGGTCATCACCGATGCTGTGCGCCTCGTCGGCACGCTTGACGTGCAGCGCATGGCGATCCGCCTCGGAATAGATGGCCACCGAGCGGATGCCCATTTCGGCACAGGCCCGCACGATGCGGACGGCAATCTCACCACGGTTGGCGATCAGTATTTTTCTTATCACGATCCAATCCTCAGCGCAGAGCTGCAAGGGCCGTTGCAACAGTTGGTTGCAAAACGTGGTGAAACCCTATCCGGCTATACGAATTAACAAAAATGAATAATTATTTGATCAAGCATAAGTTATTGCTTATGCATTAAATCGAAGAGGATTGAACCGTGCGTAAGACCCTGCTGCGCATGACGCTGCGCCAGCTTCAGGTGTTCCGTGCCGTGTGCGAACAGGGCTCCTACAGCCGCGCGGCCGAGGAAATGGCACTGACCCAGCCAGCCGTCAGCTTGCAGATTCGCCAGCTCGAGGAGCTGGTCGGCCAGCCCCTGTTCGAGTACGTCGGCAAGAAACTCTACCTGACCGAGGCCGCCGAGGCGCTGCGCCGCGCCAGCAGCGATATCTTCGGCCGCCTGGAAAGCCTGGACATGCAGTTATCGGACTTGCAGGGCTCGCTGCAGGGCCAACTCAACCTGTGCGTGGAATCCAGCGCGAAGTATTTCGTACCGCACCTGTTCGCCGAATTTCGCCGCCAGTATCCGGAGGTCAGCCTCAACCTCACGGTGGTCAACCATGCCCTGGTGGTGCGCCGCCTGACCCTGAGCCGCGATGACCTGATGATCATGAGCCAGGTGCCACAGGACATGGCGCTGGACTTCATGCCCTTTCTCGAGAACCCCATCATCGCCGTGGCGCCACCCCAGCACCCGCTGTGCGAGCGCGAAGCCCTGCATCTGCAGGATCTGACCGCCTACCCGCTGCTGATCCGCGAAAACGGTTCAGGCACCCGCCGCGCCTGCGAGGAATATTGCCACCAGAAGCGCGCGCACTTTCCGCAGACCATGGAAATAGGCTCGCTGGAGTCGCAACGTGAAGCGGTGCTGGCCGGCCTCGGCCTGGCCTTGCTACCGCGTCACGCGGTACGCCTGGAGCTGCAGCACGGCCTGCTGCGCGAGCTGCCAGTCACCGAACTGCCACTGCAACGCAGTTGGTGCGTGGTGAATATCCGCGGCAGGCGCCTGTCGCCCGTGGCGCAGGCCTTCGTCGATTTCATCCGCAGTGAACGGGCCGCCATCGTGCGGCTGGGGGAACGCTTTCAGCACAGCAGCCCGTAGCGGCAATCAGGCCGCGCTACGCTGCCCATCGACCAGATAACCGCCCGGAATCAGCTCGGGGAAGTCGGCCAACTCACGCTGCAAACGGCACTGCTCGGCATAGGTCTCGATGGCCCGGCGGTAGGCCATGCGCCGCTGATCCTGCAGCTTGCGACGGGTCTTGGCATCAGGTTGGGCGAGCAACAGCGCGTCATCGAAGATACGAGGCATCTCGGTTCTCCCGGAACGAGGACTGGAGGCCTCAGCTTGCTCCGGGCAGATGACGCTTTGACGGCAGCGACGTGAACAGCCGGTTAAAGACGCCTCAGTCTTCCGCCGCCTTGATCGATTTGGGTGACAGCCGCAGGCTGCGCAGGCTGCGCTTGACGCTCTTGAGGTGGTTGACCAGGCTCGGCCCGCGCGCCATGGCCACGCCCATGGCCAGCACGTCGATCACCACCAGGTGGGCGATGCGCGAGGTCAGCGGGGTGTAGATCTCGGTGTCTTCCTGCACGTCGATGGCCAGGTTGACCGTGGCCAGCTCGGCCAGAGGCGTCTGACTCGGGCACAGGGTGATCAGGTTGGCGCCGGATTCGCGCACCAGGTTGGCACTGATCAGCAGATCCTTGGAGCGCCCGGATTGGGAAATGCACACCGCTACGTCGCCTGGTTGCAGGGTCACCGCGCTCATCGCCTGCATGTGCGGGTCGGAATAGGCCGCCGCATTGAGCAGCAGACGGAAGAACTTGTGCTGGGCATCGGCCGCCACCGCACCGGATGCACCGAAGCCATAGAACTCCACACGCTGCGCATTGGAGCAGGCGGCGATGGCGCGCTGCAAGGCCTCGGGATCGAGCTTCTCGCGCACCTCCATCAGCGTATGCAGGGTGGTGTCGAAGATCTTCAGGCTGAAATCGGCGACCGAGTCGTCCTCATGAATGGCGAACTGGCCAAAACTGGCACCAGCGGCCAGGCTCTGCGCCAACTTCAGCTTGAGGTCCTGGAAACCACTGCAACCGATGGCCCGGCAGAAACGCACGATGGTCGGCTCGCTGATACCGACGCTGTGCGCCAGCTCGGCCATGGAGCTGTGCATCACCGATGCAGGATCGAGCAGGACATGATCGGCCACCTTGAGCTCGGACTTGCGCAGCAGGTGGCGCGACTGGGCGATGTGTTGCAACAGATTCACGGTGTAGGGCTCTTCGCAGAAAAGGGGCAACCACGGGCGCCAGATCGAGCGAGGCTCGGTTATGATCGGGAAACGGCGGTTGTAGTGACCTTGTAGTTATACTACATGGAGCGCACCCGCGCACCGTCAACAGGCGGATTTCCACGACCTGTTACAACCCAGTCGGAGCTTTTTCCTTGATCATCCCCTGCGACATGCTGGTTTTCGGCGGCACAGGCGATCTGGCCCTGCACAAGCTGCTGCCCGCGCTTTATCACCTGCACCGCGACGGCCGCCTGCACCCTGACACACGCATCCTTGCTCTGGCGCGCACTCCTCACACTCGCGAGGCCTATCAGGCCCTGGCCGAACGCCGCTGCCGCGCCCAGGTGGCGCGCAGCGACTTCGACAGCGACACCTGGAACCGCTTCGCCGCGCGCCTCGACTACTTCGCCATGGACGCCGCGCAGAGCGCCGAGTTCTCGCGCCTGGCCCGCCGCCTGGGCAACGACGAGCGCGTGCGCGTCTACTACCTGGCAACCGCACCCAGCCTGTTCGAGGACATCGCTTCGCACCTGGCCAATGCCGGTCTGGCTGGCCCGCTGTCGCGCATCGTGCTGGAAAAACCCATCGGCCATTCGCTGGAGTCGGCCCGCGCCATCAACGCGGCGATCGGCGCTGTGTTCGACGAATCCAGGGTGTTCCGCATCGATCACTATCTGGGCAAGGAAACCGTGCAGAACCTCATGGCGCTGCGCTTCGCCAATGCCCTGTTCGAGCCGGTGTGGCGTGCCGGGCATATCGACCACATCCAGATAAGCGTCTGCGAAACCCTTGGCGTGGAAAATCGCGGCGCCTACTACGATCAGGCCGGCGCCATGCGCGACATGGTGCAGAACCACCTGCTGCAACTGCTCTGCCTAGTGGCCATGGAGGCGCCGGTGCGCTTCGACGCCGAATCCGTGCGCAACGAGAAGGTGAAGATTCTCGAAGCCCTCAAACCCATCAGCGGCCTCGACGTGCAGGACAAGACCGTGCGCGGCCAGTACACCGCCGGCAAGATCGGCGGCCAGGACGTGCCGGCCTACTACTTCGAGAAGAACGTCGACAACGACAGCGACACCGAAACCTTCGTCGCCGTGCAGGTGGAGATCGATAACTGGCGCTGGGCTGGCGTGCCCTTCTACCTGCGCACCGGCAAGCGTCTGGCGCGCAAGACCTCGGAAATTCTCATCCAGTTCAAGCCCGTGCCGCACCGTCTGTTCGCCGAGGGCCAGGCCAACCAGCTATTGATTCGCCTGCAACCGGAAGAACGCATCAGCCTGCAATTGATGGCCAAGCACCCCGGCAAGGGCATGCACCTGAACCCGGTGGAGCTGGATCTCAACCTGGCCAACGCCTTCAACAAGCAGCGCCGCTGGGATGCCTACGAGCGCCTGCTGCTCGACGTCATCGAAGGCGACTCGACCCTGTTCATGCGCCGCGACGAAGTGGAGGCCGCCTGGAGCTGGGTCGACCCCATCCTGCAAGGCTGGCATCAACACTACCAGAGCCCACGCCCTTACCCGGCTGGCAGCGACGGCCCGGAGCAGTTGCAATACCTGCTGGAACGCCATGGAAGGCACTGGGCCGAGTGAGACAATTGCGCAATTTCTTGCACAGCAAAATGTGGATAACCCTGTGGATAGATAGCTGTAGGACACGCTGGCAAAGGCATTGAAGGCACTGCGCAAAAACTTGCGCAGCAGTGCGCAACTTCTTGCGCACTTTTTCGTGACCTGGCACGCAATATGACCATGTGACGCTTAATGGTCACGCTAAATCACTGATTTATATCGCTTTATAAAAGTTGGCACGCAGATCGCTTTACACCAGGCTCCCGGATCACTTCCGATCCATGACCCAGGCAAGGAGAGCACTCATGCCAACACCCGCGTATCTGTCCCT
>NZ_JBQLIX010000034.1:0-63735 GCF_052156495.1 Pseudomonas sp. NCHU5216
CCGGATGATCGGGCGGAGGGTTTTGGTTACTTTGCCCGCAAAGTGACTCGCCCGGGAGGGCGAAACCAAAAACATCAGCAAAAACGCGGCTATTCGGAACAAACACAAGAGCAACTAACACCGTATTGCCAGTCCGGTGTCAACCAGCTACTCCCCTGAAAGTGCGAAGAACCTTATTTTTGCCCCACACATGCTCTACCGGGCAAGGCCAGCTATGATCGGAAGCGTTTCCCTCCCCAAGGACATCTCATGTCGCGCTGGCAATGGCTCCTGACAAGACTGACCCGGCAGCTCTGGTTTCGCGCCACGCTGATCGGTGCACTGGGCATCGCCGCCGCAGCCCTGGCCACCCTCACCGAATACCTGTTGCCCTGGAGCTTGCCAACCACCATCGGCTCCGATGCGGTGGACGGCATTCTCAATATCATCGCCTCGAGCATGCTGGCGGTAACCACCTTCAGCCTCAGCGTGATGACCTCGGCCTACAGTGCCGCCACCAGCAACGTCACGCCGCGCGCGATCAAGCTGTTGATCGAGGACCGCCTGACACAGAACGTGCTGTCCAGCTTCATCGGCTCGTTCCTGTTCAGCATCGTCGGTATCGTCGTGCTCAAGACCGGCGCCTACGGTGACAAGGGGCGCTTCGTCCTGTTCATCGTGACCATCGCCGTGATCGCCCTGGTGGTGGTCAGCCTGCTGCGCTGGATCGATCACCTGACCCGCCTGGGCCGTGTTGGTGAGACTACCGAGCGGGTCGAGGCAGCGACTCAGCGCGCCATCGATTGGCGCTGCGCGAACCCCTATCTGGGTGGCAGGCCGGCGCCCGCCAACCAGGCCATCCCCGACAGCGCTCTGCAACTGGCCGCTGAAACGGTCGGCTATGTGCAGCATGTCGACATGGCAGCCCTGGCGGCGCAAGCCGATTGCCTGGACAGCGATATCCACCTGCTGGCAGAGCCTGGCACCTTCGTCTACCCCGATACGCCGCTGGCCTGGATCCCCAGCCCGTGCCAGGGCGACGAGGCCGAGCAGGCACTGAAATGCATCCGCGAGGCATTCACTATCGGCAAGGAACGCAGTTTCGAGCAGGATCCACGCTTCGGCCTGGCCGTACTCAGCGAAATCGCCTCCCGCGCCTTGTCACCGGCGGTCAACGATCCGGGCACGGCAATCGACGTGCTGGGCCGCCAGGCGCGCATTCTCTGCACCTGGGCACGGGATCAGAAAACCGATCAGGAACCACGCTTCCCGAGGGTCTGGGTGGAGGCGCTGCACACGCAGAGTCTGTTCGAGGATGCCTTCAATCCCATCGCCCGCGACGGCGCTGCCCTGATCGAGGTGCAGATGAAGTTGCGCAGAACCCTCCTGGCGCTCAGCCAGATGGGTGATACGGCTTTCCGCCAGGCCGCCTTCGAGCAGGCGCAGCGCGCCCTCGAGCGAGCCGAGCAGGCCATGGATCACGAAGCGGACAAGCAGCGTTTGCGCGAGATTCGTTGACCACCGGCAGATAGCACAACGCCGGGCATGAACCCGGCGTTGCAGAAGTGAAGCAAGCGGTTAGATGGCGCCGCGGCTGCGCAGCAACTCCAGCACCGCCTTGACGCCCTCCTCGACCGACTGCGTCTGGGTATCGATCACCAGATCGGCATCCAGCGGCACGTCGTAGGGGAAGCCCTCGCCCGGGATGTTGTCACCGCCGGCTGCATACAGGCCCTGCGGGTCGCGCTCGGCGCAAATCTGCGGCGACGCCTGAACGTAGACAGTGACCAGACGTTCGCTGCCGATCAGCGCCTTGGCCTGCTCACGCCCCTCGGCATCCGGAGCGACGAAGGCCGCCAGGGCGATCAAACCGGCCTCGTTGAACTGCCGCGCCACGTGCGCGGCACGGCGCCAGTTCTCGGCACGCCCGGCACGATCCTGCGGCAAGCCCTTGTTCAGGTCGTGACGCAGGTTTTGGCCATCGAGCACGTAAACGGCACGGCCCATGTCGAACAGCTTGCGCTCGACCGCATAGGCCAGGGTGCTCTTGCCGGCGCCGGACAGGCCGCTGAACAGCACGGTGGCCGGCTGCTGGCCGAAGCGCGAGGCGCGCTCCTCGGTGGACACGTGGGCCAGACGGCCATGCTGACCACCGCCATGGCCGACCGGGTCGGCGATGATCATGCCGGCACCGACGGTGCCATTGGTCAGGCGGTCGATGACGATGAAGGCACCCGTGGTGCGGTTGTGCTCGTAGCCATCGAGGGCAATCGAGGCATCCAGCGCCACCTTGACCCGGCCGATCTCGTTGAGCTTGAGCTCGCTGGCGGCGCCCTGCTCCAGGGTGTTGACGTCGACGCGATGGACGATGCTGGGGATCGAGCCCGGCACGTAGCTGGTGGCGCGCTTGATGTCGTATTTCTTGCCCGGCAGCATCGGCTCTTCGCCCATCCACACCAGCATGGCCTCGAAGCTGTCGGTGACCTGCGGGCGATTGTCGGCATGCACCAGCATGTCGCCACGGGAGACGTCGATCTCGTCTTCCAGGGTCAGGGTGATGGCCTGGCCCGGGCCGGCGTGCTCCAGCTCACCCTCGAAGGTGACGATGGACTTGACCCGGCTGCTCTTGCCCGAGGGCAGCGCCATCACCTCGTCGCCCTTGCGCACGATGCCGCTGGCCAGCGTGCCGGCGAAGCCACGGAAGTTGAGGTTGGGGCGGTTGACGTACTGCACCGGGAAGCGCAGGTCGTCGAAATTGCGGTCGCCGGAAACCTCGACGGTCTCGAGAATCTCCATCAGCGACTGGCCGGTGTACCAGGGCGAGCGCTCGGACTTGTTCACCACGTTGTCGCCCTTGAGCGCCGACATCGGCACGAACTCAAGGGTGGTCGGACGCAGGTCGATCTTTTCGGCGAAGGCCAGGTAGTCGGCCTTGATCTGCTCGAACACGCCCTGATCGAAGTCCTTGAGATCCATCTTGTTGACAGCGACGACGATGTGCTTGATGCCCAGCAAGGAGGTGATGAAGCTGTGGCGCTTGGTCTGGGTCTGCACGCCGTAGCGGGCGTCGATGAGAATGATGGCCAGATCGCAGGTGGAAGCGCCGGTGGCCATGTTGCGCGTGTACTGCTCATGGCCGGGGGTGTCGGCGATGATGAACTTGCGCTTGGCGGTGGAGAAGTAGCGGTAGGCCACGTCGATGGTGATGCCCTGCTCGCGCTCGGCCTGCAGACCATCGACCAGCAGCGCCAGGTCGATGTCGTCGCCGGTGGTGCCGACCTTCTTCGAGTCCTTGGTGATGGCCTCCAGGTGATCCTCGTAGATCATCTTGGAGTCGTGCAGCAGACGGCCGATCAGCGTGCTCTTGCCGTCGTCGACGTTGCCGCAAGTGAGAAAACGCAGCAGTTCCTTGCGTTCGTGCTGGGCCAGATAGGCGAGGATATCCTCGCTGATCAAATCGGATTGGTGACTCATTCTTCGTAGCTCCAAGCTGCAAGCTTCAAGCGGCAAGCCAAAGCGGTGGCTAACCTGAGATTCTGTTGATCAACCCGCTGAGCATTCTGGAAAGCTCTCGGGTTTCCTGTATCCACTGTGCTGCAAGCGAAGCGGGAACGTAGCCTATTTCACTGCCTATCATCAGTTGGGTTCGCAGTTCCGCACACGAGCCCTTGGCAATGCGCAGGTAGTGGCACTTTTCCTTGCCGCTACCTCGCTCCATTCCCTCGGCAATATTGCTGGGAATGGACAAGGCCGAACGCCCTAGCTGATCACGAAAGCCATAATCACGGCAGTCCTGAAGCCCTCGGTAGATCTGCACGGCCAGTGACTTCGACCGTTGCCAGACATCCAGTTTCTCGAAATCCATTTCGCCCGGCTCCATTCCGCTTGAAGCTTGTCGCTTGCAGCTTGTGGCTTAGAAATATCCCTGACGTTTTTTCTCTTCCATCGATCCGGCGGCATCGTGATCGATCACTCGGCCCTGACGTTCGGAAGTACGGGTCAGGAGCATCTCCTGGATGATGTCCGGCAGCGTGGTCGCAGTAGATTCCACGGCACCGGTCAGCGGGTAGCAGCCAAGGGTACGGAAGCGCACCATCTTCTTGGTGATGCTGGCCTTCTGCTCGGGCGTCAGGTGTTCGAGAATGCGCTCGTCGTCGATCATGATCAGCGCGCCGTTCATCTCGATCACTTCGCGCTCGGCGGCGAAGTACAGCGGCACGATGGGAATCTGCTCGAGGTAGATGTATTGCCAGATGTCCAGCTCGGTCCAGTTCGACAGCGGGAAGACGCGGATCGACTCGCCCTTCTTCACCTTGCCGTTGTAGACGTTCCACAGCTCAGGGCGCTGGTTCTTGGGATCCCAACGGTGCTTGCTGTCGCGGAAGGAATACACGCGCTCCTTGGCCCGCGACTTCTCCTCGTCGCGGCGCGCACCACCGAAGGCGGCATCGAAGCCGTACTTGTCCAGCGCCTGCTTGAGGCCTTCGGTCTTCATCACGTCGGTGTGCTTGGCACTGCCGTAGGTGAAGGGGTTCATGTCCTGCGCCACGCCATCGGGATTGATGTGGGTGATCAGGTCGAGGCCCATTTCACTGACCATCTTCTCGCGGAAGCGGTACATGTCCTGGAACTTCCAGCGGGTGTCGACGTGCAGCACCGGGAACGGCAGCTTGCCGGGGAAGAATGCCTTGCGGGCCAGGTGCAGCATCACGGCGGAATCCTTGCCGATGGAATAGAGCATCACCGGGTTGTCGAATTCGGCGGCCACTTCACGAATGATGTGGATGCTTTCCGCCTCTAGCTGCTTGAGATGGGTCAGTTTGTCGAGCATGGCTACTCACGGTTTGCTGTTATGGGCCGGCGGGCCGTGGACGAGCGGGCACTCTAACACAGCGTCTGCTTATAGCCAGGACGCTGGTTAGACCAAAAGGTTCTAGCGTTATATCGAGAGGAAAGCCCGAATCACACCGGGTTCGGGCAATCGATGAACAGGTGCTCGAGGGCGAAACGCCGGGCCAGGTATTCACCCAGCGCCTGCACGCCGTAACGCTCGGTGGCGTGATGGCCGGCAGCGATGAAGCTCATGCCATTCTCGCGGGCGCTGTGGAAGGTCTGCTCGGAAGCTTCGCCGGTGAGGTACAGGTCGACACCCGCGGCAATCGCCTGGTCGATATAGCCCTGACCGCCGCCAGTGCACCAGCCGACCCGGCGAATCGGCCCGTCGCCCTCGACCAGCAGCGGCTCACGACCCAATACCTGCTGCACGTGTCGGGCGAAGTCGGCGGCACTCATTGGCTCGGCCAGCGAACCGACCAGGCCTACGGTACGCGGGTTGTCCGGCTCCAGCGGGCCCTCGACGACGATGCCGAGCTGGCGCGCCAACTGCACGTTGTTGCCCACTTCGGAGTGCACGTCCAGCGGCTGGTGATAGGCCAGCAGGCTGATGTCATGGGCCAGCAACGCCTTGAGGCGTCGCTGCTTCATGCCGGTGATGCAGGGGTTCTCGCCCTTCCAGAAATAGCCATGGTGCACCAGCAATACGTCGGCCTCGGCCTCGATGGCCGCCTCGATCAGCGCCTGACTGGCGGTCACCCCGCTGACGATGCGCAGCACCTGGGGCCGCCCCTCGACTTGCAGGCCATTGGGGCAGTAATCACTGATGCGTGACGAATTGAGTAAACGGTCAGCTTCGCCAACCAAAGTAGACAAGGCAATGGCCATTAAGATTCCTCTCAAGCTATTGCGAGGCCGCTGCCTTATTGCGGCGTACCTCACTATAATGCGCCACCTTAAGGGGCGCCTCTAACCCCCGCAACCCTCAGGATTGTCTCGATGCCACAGGCACTGCGTTTTCTCGGCTGGCCCCTGCTGGTCGGCGTGCTCATCGCCCTGCTGCTGATTCAACGCTACCCGCAGTGGGTCGGCCTGCCCAGTACGGATGTGCAACTGTTGCAGGCACCTGCCTCCAAACGCGCGCAGGCAGGCCCGGTGTCCTATGCCGATGCCGTGGACATCGCCTCGCCCGCCGTGGCCAATCTGTACACCACCAAACTGGTGAGCAAGCCGAGCCATCCGCTGTTCGAGGATCCGGCCTTCCGTCGTTTCTTCGGCGACAACCTGCCCCGCCAACAGCGTATGGAATCGAGCCTGGGTTCGGCCGTACTGATGAGCAAGGAAGGTTATCTGCTGACCAACAACCATGTGGTCAGCGGTGCCGACGAGATAGTCGTGGCCCTCAAGGACGGTCGTGAAACCCACGCGCGCCTGGTCGGCAGCGACCCGGAAACCGATCTGGCGGTTCTCAAGATCGACCTCGACAATCTGCCTGCCATGACCCTGGGGCACTCGGACAACCTGCGCATCGGCGACGTCGCCCTGGCCATCGGCAACCCCTTCGGCGTCGGCCAGACCGTGACCATGGGCATCATCAGCGCCACCGGCCGTAACCAGTTGGGCCTCAACACCTACGAGGACTTCATCCAGACCGATGCTGCCATCAACCCGGGCAATTCCGGCGGCGCACTGGTGGACGCGCGTGGCAACCTGGTGGGCATCAACACCGCGATCTTCTCCAAGTCCGGCGGCTCGCAGGGCATCGGCTTCGCCATCCCGGTCAAGCTGGCGCTGGAAGTGATGCAGGCGATCATCGAGCACGGCCAGGTGATTCGTGGCTGGCTGGGCATCGAGGTGCAGCCACTGACCCCCGAGCTGGCCGAGTCCTTCGGCCTGGAAGGACGCCCCGGCATCGTGGTGGCCGGTCTTTACCGCGATGGCCCGGCGCAGAAGGCCGGGCTGCAACCCGGCGATCTGATCCTCAGCATCGACGGTCAGCCGGCAGGCGATGGACGCCGTTCGATGAACCAGGTCGCTCGCACCAAGCCAGGCGACAAGATCCGCATCGAAGTCCTGCGCAATGGCAAGACCCTCGACCTGACGGCCGAAATCGGCGTCCGCCCTCCCGCCAACGGTAATTGAGTCAACGCGACCTGACTTCAGCCAAGGTCGCTTGCAGTGCAAATGAAACGTTATTACATTTGCAGCCTTGCATCAGCCCGACCAGGAACTGATGCCCCGCCCTTATCTGGAGATTGTTCATGCGTCTGAGTACCTGCCTGCTGCTCACCGGCCTGTTCGCGTGCGGTAACGCCCTGGCCCACGGCCTGTGGACGGAACAGCGGCGCGGCAATATCGAAACGGTTTACGGGCATGGTGAAGAAGACAATGCCTTCGACGCCACGAAGATCAGCGGTGCCTGGGCCTACGACAGAAACGGCAAGATGATTCCGGTGACGGTCGAGCGCCTGGCCGACCATGCCCGCCTGCAACCGCTCAAGCCACCGGCGATCATGGCCGTGGCACTGGATAATGGCGCCTGGTCGAAGACCCCGGATGGCCAGTGGATCAACCAGGGGCGCAGCCAGGTGCCGAACTCCACGCAGTCGCTGCACACCTACAAGTACAGCCTGGCGATCTACAGCGAAGGCGCCAGGCTGCCGGACTTGAAACAACTGAAAATGGTCATCCTGCCGGAGCTGGATCCGCTGGAAGTCGGCCCAGGCAAGCCACTGCCGGTGCGCGTGCTGGTGGACGGCAAGCCCATGGCTGGCGTCAAGCTGGTGGGCGATTACCGGGGGGCGCCGGACGAGATCAGCGCCACCACCGATGCCGATGGCCGCGCCGAGGTGATAGTGCGCAATCAGGGGCTCAACATCATCGCCGCCGAGGTCGAGCTGCCGGTCAAGGGCGACGCCGATATAGAAACGCGCGGCCTGTTCGCCTCCCTGACCTTCGTTGGCCAGGGTCATCATCATTGATCGAGCGCTGCAGGCGCGACTTGGTGCGCGCCTGCAGCGAGCCGCTTACAAGCCTTGCAGGGCTTCCAGCAAGGCCTGGTTCTGCTCCGGCGTGCCGATGGTAATGCGCAGGAACTGAGCGATGCGCGCCTGCTTGAAGTGACGCACGATCACCCCTTGCTCGCGCAGGCCGGCCGCCAGGGTGGCCGCATCCTTGCCCGGGTGACGGGCGAAGACGAAATTGGCCGCCGACGGCAACACCTCGAAGCCCAACCCTTGCAAGCCAGCCACCACCGCTGCGCGGCTGTCGATCACCTGCTGGCAGGTATTCTCGAAGTAGGCGCGATCCTCGAACGCCGCCGCCGCACCGGCAATGGCGATGCGATCGAGCGGATAGGAGTTGAAGCTGTTCTTGATCCGCTCCAGCGCTTCGATCAGATCGGGGGGACCGACCGCGATACCGACGCGCAGCCCCGCCAGCGAGCGCGACTTGGACAAGGTCTGGGTGACCAGCAGGTTGGGGTACTGGCCGACCAGGGCGATGGCCGTCTGGCCACCGAAATCGACGTAAGCCTCATCCACCAGCACCACGGAATCCGGGCTGTTCTGCAATAGGCGCTCGATGGCGTCGAGCGCTAGCAAGCAGCCGGTCGGCGCATTGGGATTGGGGAAGATGATGCCGCCGTTGGGCCGAGCATAGTCCTCGACGCGAATCTGGAACTGCTCGTCCAGCGCCACCTGCTGGTATTCGATACCGTACAGGCCGCAATACACCGGATAGAAGCTGTAGCTGATATCCGGGAACAACAGCGGCGCGTCATGCTGGAACAAACCGTAGAAGGCATGCGCCAGTACCTCGTCGGAGCCGTTGCCGACGAATACCTGGCTGGTCTGCACGCCGTAATAGTCGGCCACCGCCTGCTTGAGGCGATCACCGTTGGGATCGGGGTACAGGCGCAGGTTGTCGTTGACCTCGGCCTGCATCGCCGCAATGGCCTTGGGCGACGGGCCGTAGGGGTTCTCGTTGGTGTTGAGCTTGACCAGCTTGCTCAGCTTGGGTTGCTCACCCGGTACGTAGGGCACCAGGTCTTTGACGAAGGGGCTCCAGAATTTGCTCATCTGCCCTTCTCTCCTCGAATGAGTGGCTTGGGGTGATGGGTCTCGCTGCGCTCGACCCATCCTGCGAAGCTGCTTGAAGCTTGTCGCTTGCAGCTTGCCGCTAGCTTTTTATGCGGTACTCGGCGCTACGGGCGTGCGCGGTCAGCGACTCGCCACGGGCCAGCACCGAGGCGCTCTTGCCCAGCTCCGACGAGCCATCCGGCGAGCAGAAGATGATCGACGAGCGCTTCTGGAAGTCGTATACCCCCAGCGGCGAGGAAAAGCGCGCGGTGCCGGAAGTGGGCAGCACGTGGTTGGGGCCGGCCACGTAGTCGCCCAGTGCTTCTGCGGTGTAACGGCCCATGAAGATGGCGCCGGCATGGCGAATCTCGGGCAGCCAGGCCTCCGGATCGGCCACCGACAGTTCCAGGTGCTCGGGGGCGATGCGGTTGGCCACCTCGATGGCCTGGGCCATGTCCGCCACCTGGATCAGCGCACCACGCCCCTCCAGCGAGGTGCGGATAATCTCGGCACGCTCCATGGTCGGCAGCAGCTTGGCGATGCTCTCGGCCACGCGATCGAGGAAGGCGGCATCCGGGCTGACCAGGATCGACTGGGCGTCCTCGTCGTGCTCGGCCTGAGAGAACAGATCCATGGCGATCCAGTCCGGATCGGTCTGGCCGTCACACACCACGAGAATCTCCGACGGGCCGGCGATCATGTCGATGCCCACCTTGCCGAACACATGACGCTTGGCAGTGGCGACGTAGATATTGCCGGGGCCGACGATCTTGTCCACCGGCGGCACGCTCTCGGTGCCATAGGCCAGCGCGGCCACGGCCTGGGCGCCACCGATGGTGAACACGCGGTCGACGCCGGCGATGGCGGCGGCAGCGAGAACGATCTCGTTGATCTCGCCACGCGGCGTCGGCACCACCATCACCACCTCGGGCACGCCAGCGACCTTGGCCGGAATGGCGTTCATCAGCACCGAGGACGGATAGGAGGCCTTGCCGCCCGGCACGTACAGGCCGGCGCGATCCAGCGGGGTAACCTTCTGCCCCAGCACCGTGCCATCGGCTTCGCTGTAGCGCCAGGAATCCTGCTTCTGCTTCTCGTGGTAGCTGCGCACGCGCTCGGCGGCGACTTCCAGCGCCTGGCGCTGTTCGGCGCTGATGCGGGTCAAGGCCAGCTCCAGACGCTCACGCGGCAAGATCAAGTCGGCCATGGAGGCGACCTCCAGGCCATCGAAACGCTGGGTGTATTCCACCAGGGCAGCATCGCCACGCTGGCGCACGGCCTGGATGATTTCCAGTACGCGCTGGTTGACGCCATCGTCGGACACACTCTCCCAGCTCAGCAGATGATCCAGGTGTCGGGCGAAGTCCTGGTCAGCGGCGTTGAGTCGGCGAACAGCAATGGGAGCGGTCATAGCGAAAGCCTCATTAAATGGCGGTTTCTCGGGCGCCCGTAATGTAGCAAGCCCACCGTGCGGGCACCCAAGAAAAATGGCTATGACACGGATAGGCTGCCGCGACCAGAGGTCGCGGTGAGGAATCAGCCTTGGTGTCGCGCCTCGATGGCGCCACGCAGGGTTTCGATCAGGGCCTGGATGCGCGCGTGCTGCATCTTCATCGAGGCCTTGTTGACGATCAGCCGCGAACTGATGGTAGCGATCAGCTCTTGCGGCTCCAGACCGTTGGCACGCAGGGTGTTGCCGGTGTCGACCACGTCGATGATCTTGTCGGCCAGCCCCACCAGCGGTGCCAGCTCCATCGAGCCGTACAGCTTGATGATGTCGACCTGACGGCCCTGCTCGGCATAGTAGCGCTTGGCGACGTTGACGAACTTGGTGGCCACGCGCAGACGCCCCTTGGGCTCCGGCGCGCCGACCTTGCCGGCGGTCATCAGCTTGCACTTGGCGATCTGCAGATCCAGCGGCTCGTAGATGCCCTGACCGCCGTACTCCATCAGCACGTCCTTGCCCGCGACGCCAAGGTCGGCAGCACCGTGCTCGACGTAGGTGGGCACATCGGTGGCCCGCACGATCAGCAGACGCACATCATCCTGAGTGGTGGGGATGATCAGCTTGCGGCTCTTGTCCGGGTTCTCGGTCGGTTCGATACCCGCCGCCGCCAGCAACGGCAGGGTGTCATCGAGAATGCGGCCTTTGGACAGGGCAATGGTCAGCATGGAACGGTTTCCTTGAGCGGAAGCGGCCGCGCCAAAATGGGTGGCCACATTACTTTCTGCGATCTCGCGAGCTAGAGTCATGCAAGGCAAAAACAGGCGAGGAAGCGCAGTTTACAAGTTGTAAATGAGCATTCCGAGCCTGTTTTTAACGCCGCAGGACCGACGCGCAGCAGATCGCCATCAGCCCGGAACGCGGCGGATCTTGGCGCCCAGCAACTGCAGTTTTTCCTCGATGCACTCGTAACCACGGTCGATATGGTAGATGCGGTCGATCAGCGTGTCGCCATCTGCCACCAGCGCAGCCAGCACCAGGCTCGCCGAAGCGCGCAGGTCGGTAGCCATCACGGGCGCACCCTTGAGTGCCTCGACACCGGTGACGACGGCGGTATTGCCCTCGACCAGGATGTTGGCGCCCATGCGCAGCATCTCGTAGACGTGCATGAAGCGGTTCTCGAACACCGTCTCGATGATGGTGCCGGTGCCTTCGGCCACCGCGTTCAGAGCGATGAACTGCGCCTGCATGTCGGTGGGGAATGCCGGGTAAGGCGCGGTACGCAGGTTGACGGCCTTGGGCCGCCTGCCCTTCATGTCCAGCTCGATCCAATCGGCACCGGTGGTGATTTCCGCACCCGCTTCCTGCAGCTTGGCCAGCACGGCCTCCAGGGTCGAAGGATCGGCGTCCTTGACCTTGACGCGACCGCCGGTGACGGCAGCGGCGACCAGGTAGGTGCCGGTTTCGATACGGTCGGGCATGACGTTGAAGCGCGCGCCATGCAGACGCTCGACGCCGTCGATGATGATGGTGTCGGTGCCAGCGCCCTGGATCTTCGCGCCCATGGCGATCAGGCAGTTGGCCAGGTCGACCACCTCAGGCTCGCGCGCGGCGTTTTCCAGCACGCTGCGGCCCTTGGCCAGGGTGGCGGCCATCATGATGTTCTCGGTGCCGGTGACGCTGACCACATCGAAGAAGAAGTGCGCGCCGCGCAGGCCGCCTTCCGGCGCCTTGGCCTTGATGTAGCCGCCTTCCACGTCGATCTTCGCGCCCATGGCTTCGAGGCCACGAATATGCAGGTCGACCGGACGCGAGCCGATGGCGCAACCGCCCGGCAGGGCCACCTCGGCCTCACCGAAACGGGCCACCATGGGGCCGAGCACCAGGATCGAGGCGCGCATGGTCTTGACCAACTCGTAAGGCGCGACCAGGGTCTTGATGGCGCGGGCGTCGACTTCCACCGCCAGCTTCTCGTCGATCACCGGCTCGATGCCCATGCGCCCGAACAGCTCGATCATGGTGGTGATGTCGTGCAGGTGCGGCAGGTTGCAGATGGTGACGGGCTCGTCACCCAGCAGGGTAGCGGCCAGGATCGGCAGCGCGGAGTTCTTCGCCCCGGAGATGCGAATTTCGCCATCGAGGCGCACGCCACCGGTAATGATCAGTTTGTCCATAGGAGTCTCGTCGCCCGCAGGCTCAGGAACGCGCGGCCCAGTCGGCCCGGCTGAAGAATTTCATGGTCACGGCGTGGATGCTGCCATCGGCGATCCAGGCGTTGAGATGGGCATAGATCTGCTGCTGGCGCTTGACCGGGCTGAGAGCGGCCAGCTCGTCGCTGATCAGGTTGAGCTGGAAGTTGCAGCCTTCGCCTTCCACTTCCACCTGGGTATTCGGGAGTTTTTCCTCTAGGAGGCTTTTCACTTCTGCAGCCTGCATGCTCGACCTCGATTGACGCAGTTGGGCCCTGGGCCCGCGGGTCGGCCATCATACAAAAAAGCCCCTCGCCTGCGAAGCCCGCATGATGCGCCAGCGACGGCAGGCCTGCCGACCCGTTCGCAGATTCAGGCCTGCAGCGGCAGCAGCTCCAGCAAGCCGCTGACCTCGGCCACCTCGCGCATGTCTTCGGGCAACTCGCTGATCACCAGCTCCCGTCCGGCTTGCCGCGCATCGCGCATGAAGGCCAGCAACAGGGCCAGGCCAACGCTGTTGGACTTGCTCACCGCACTGCAGTCGAGCTGCAGCCGGGCAGCGCCGCTGGCGAGGATCAGCCGACCGCCCTGCTCGCGCAGGGCCGGCCCACTGAGATGATCGATCACACCGCTGAGCGCGAGCTGCCCAGGGGCACGCTCGACGATCTCGGCGCGACTCACGATTGGCCCCGTGCCTGACGCGCCTTGGCCACGGTATCGGCCCAGGTATCGATGACCTTGTCCAGGTCGTTGCGATTGGCCTGCATGGATTGGGCGAACTGATCGCGGAACAGCTTGCCGACGTTGATGCCATTGATGATCACGTTGCGCAGCTTCCAGGTGCCATCCTCCGCGACCATGGTGTAGGACAACGGGTAGACCACGCCTTTGCCGTCACGGATTTCCATACCGACCGAAGTCCGCTGCGGATCCTCCGCGGCGCCTGGCAACACACGGATGTCCTGGTTGTCGTATTCGAGCAGGGCATTGCCGTAGAACTGCATCAGGCTGCGCTTGAAGTTTTCCTGGAATCGGCGCATCTGCTCCGGCGAGGCCTGGCGCGAATAGCGCACGGTCATCACCCCGCGGGAGATGCCTTCGACGTCCACCACCGGCCCGAGGATCTGGTTCAGCGCGTCATAGAAGCTGGACGGGTCGTTGCGGTATTGCTCCTTGTTGGCCTTGAGATCGGCCAGCAGGGTCTCGGTGGTCTGCTGCACCACCTCATGAGCGCTGGGCGCAGCGAACGCCAGCAGCGGCAATGCAGCCAGCATGGCCAGCAGAGAGTTACGCAGGGTCTTGAGCATGGTTTTGCCCCTCATCACTTGGCTTCGTCTTTATTGACCGAATTGAGCAGGAACTTGCCGATCAGATCCTCCAGCACCAGCGCCGACTGGGTGTCGTGGATGGTGCTGCCGTCCTTGAGCACGGCCTCCTCGCCACCCACGCTGATGCCGATGTATTTCTCACCGAGCAGGCCAGCGGTCAGGATCGAAGCGGTGGAATCGTCCGGTAGATTGTTGACCTGACTGTCGAGTTCCAGGGTGACACGCCCCATGTAACTGTCGTGATCCAGGTCGATCGCACTGACCTTGCCGATGGTCACGCCGGCCATGGTTACCTTGGCGCGCACCGTGAGCCCGGCGATGTTGTTGAAATAGGCGTAGACCTTGTAGGTATCGCCAGCGGCACCGACGCTCAGGCCACTGACACGCAGGGCAAGCAGCAGCAAGGCCAGCAGACCGGCCAGGAGGAACAGGCCGACACCAATCTCCAGCGTGCGGTTTTGCATCAGAAATCTCCAAACATCAAAGCGGTCAGAATGAAGTCCAGCCCGAGCACGGCCAGCGAGGCGTACACCACGGTACGCGTGGTGGCGCGGCTGATGCCTTCGGACGTGGGCTCGCAGTCGTAACCCTGGAACACGGCGATCCAGGTCACCACGAAAGCGAAAACGACGCTCTTGATCACACCATTGAGCACATCGTCGTAAAAGGAAACGCTGTTCTGCATATTGGCCCAGAACGAGCCCTCGTAGACGCCGAGCCAGTCCACGGCAACCATCGCCCCGCCCCAGATGCCCACCACGCAGAAGATCATGGCCAGCAGCGGCATGGAGATGAACCCCGCCCAAAGGCGTGGCGCGACGATGTACTTGAGTGGATCGACGCCGATCATCTCCAGGCTGGAGAGCTGTTCGGTGGACTTCATGTTGCCGATCTCGGCGGTCAAGGCCGAGCCGGCACGCCCAGCGAACAGCAGCGCCGTCACCACCGGGCCCAGCTCACGCAGCAGGGTCAGGGCGACCATCTGCCCTACCGCTTGCTCCGAACCATAGCTGACCAGGATGTTGTAGCCCTGCAGCGCCAGTACCATGCCGATGAAAACGCCTGACACGACGATGATCGCCAGCGACATCACGCCCACCGCGTAGAGCTGCTTGATCAGCAGTTGCAGGGGCTTGCCAGCCCGACTGCGACCGAACACGGCATGCCCGAGGAACAGCACCGAACGCCCCAGCGTGGCCACCACATCGATACCCGCACGGCCGAACAGGCGCACCCGTTCCAGCGGAGAAGTTCTACGCATCAAGGATTCCCCAGCAAGTCGTCGCGATAATCGGGTGCCGGATAATGGAAAGGCACCGGGCCATCCGGAATGCCCTTCATGAACTGGCGAATCCGCGGATTATCGGAATTCATCAGTTCATCCGGGGTGCCATGCCCGAGCACCTGGGCATCGCCGACCACATAGAGGTAATCGGCGATACTGGCCGTTTCCGCCAGATCATGGGACACCACTACACTGGTGATGCCCAGCGCATCGTTGAGCAGGCGGATCAGGCGCACCAGCACGCCCATGGCGATGGGATCCTGGCCGACGAACGGTTCGTCGTACAAAAGGATCTGCGGATCCAGAGCAATCGCCCGCGCCAGGGCCACCCGCCGCTTCATGCCGCCGGACAGCTCGTCCGGCATCAGTTCGACGGCACCGCGCAAACCGACCGCCTGCAGTTTCAGCAGGACGATGTCACGAATCATCTCTTCCGGCAGTTTGGTGTGTACGCGCAACGGAAAGGCCACGTTCTCGAACACATCGAGATCGGTGAACAACGCACCACTCTGAAACAGCACACCCATCTGCTTGCGCATGTCGAACAGCTCGTCGCGCGACAGCTTGGGCAGACTGACCCCGGCGACCCGCACGTCACCGGCGGACGGGCGCAGCTCGGCGGCGATCAGGCGCAGCAGCGTGGTCTTGCCACAGCCGGACGGCCCCATGATGCCGGTGACCTTGCCACGCGGAATGCGGATGTCCACCTTGTCGAAAATGGCCCGCGAACCACGCTGGAAGCTGACGCCCTGCAGCTCGATCGCGTAATCGTGTTCGGCGCTCATCTGAACTCCTTGAGAATCAAGCCTTCCTGGCAGACGCCACCTCCCATGCTCGGAGACACAACTGCTGGATGGCCGAAATGGCCGCGGACTATAGCATTTGCTGCCCCTACGGCCCAGAGTACGGATTTGTAACGTTCAGATTCATGACAGCTTTGCGAGCCAGTTTGCGAATTGGAAAAGGTGAGCACGTCATCCTTTATCGGTATAATCCCCGCCTTTTCACCCGAAGCAGCCGCCGTACATGAGCCAACGCCCCGATCTGATCGAAACCGCCCGCCGCACCATCCGCATGGAAATCGAAGCCGTGCAGGATCTGCTGCCACGCCTCGACGCCAGCTTCGTCAAGGCCTGCGAGATGATCCTCGACTGCAAGGGGCGCGTGGTCGTGGTCGGTATGGGCAAGTCCGGGCACATCGGCAACAAGATCGCCGCGACCCTGGCCAGCACCGGCACCGCCGCCTTCTTCGTCCACCCAGCCGAAGCCAGCCACGGCGACATGGGCATGATCACCAAGGACGACATCGTCCTGGCCCTGTCCAACTCCGGCACCACCGCCGAAATCGTCACCCTGCTGCCGTTGATCAAACGCTTGGGCATCCGCATGATCAGCATGACCGGCAACCCGGAATCACCGCTGGCCAAGGCCGCCGAGGCCAATCTCGACGCCCGCGTGGCGCAGGAAGCCTGCCCGCTCAACCTGGCCCCCACCTCCTCTACCACCGCCAGCCTGGTGCTGGGCGATGCTCTGGCCATCGCCCTGCTGGAAGCGCGCGGCTTCACCGCCGAGGACTTCGCCTTCTCCCATCCCGGCGGCGCCCTGGGTCGACGCCTGCTGCTCAAGGTGGAGAACGTCATGCATGGCGGCGATACCCTGCCCCAGGTGCAACGCGGTACCAGCCTGCGCGATGCCCTGCTGGAAATGACCCAGAAGGGCCTGGGCATGACCGCCGTGCTGGAGCGCGATGGCCGCCTGGCCGGTATCTTCACCGACGGTGACCTGCGCCGCGCCCTGGACAAGGGCATCGACGTACGCCAGGCGCTGATCGACGAGGTTATGACCCCGCACGGCAAGACCGTACATGGCGAAATGCTCGCCGCAGAAGCCCTGAAAATCATGGAAGACAACAAGATCAGCGCCCTGGTGGTGGTCGATGCAGAAGACCGCCCGGTGGGCGCCTTCAACCTCGGCGACCTGCTGCGCGCAGGAGTGATGTGATGAATACCTTGCTGCAACGTGCCCGCGCCGTGAAACTGGCCGTGTTCGATGTCGATGGCGTGCTCACCGATGGCCGCCTGTACTTCCTCGAAGACGGCAGCGAGTTCAAGACCTTCAACACCCTCGACGGCCATGGCATCAAGATGCTCATGGCCGCCGGTGTGCGCACCGCCATCATCAGCGGGCGCAAGACCCCGGTGGTGGAGCGGCGTGCCAACAACCTCGGTATCCAGCATCTGTTCCAGGGCCGCGAGGACAAGCTTGTGGTACTCGACGGTCTGCTCGCCGAACTCGGCCTAAACTATGAACAGGTCGCCTATCTGGGCGACGACCTGCCGGATCTACCGGTCATGCGCCGCGTTGGCCTGGGCATGGCCGTGGCCAGCGCCGACGGCTTCGTCCGCCAGCACGCCCATGGCGTGACCCAGGCGCGTGGCGGCGAAGGGGCCGTGCGCGAATTCTGCGAACTGATCATGCGTGCCCAGGGCACGCTGGACGCGGCGCAAGCCGCTTACCTGTAGGGCACGACATGCCACGCAAAGCGCTCAACCTGCTGATATTCGCCTTGATCGCCGTACTCGTCGGCGCGCTCGGCTACTGGAACATCGCTCCGGAAACCAGCCGCACGCCGCAACAGGCGGACAGCGACGAGACCATCGACTTCTACGCCATCGGCGCGCACACCGTGCAGTTCCAGGACGATGGCAAGCTGCACTACCGCATGACCGCCGACAAGCTCGAGCACGTCAAGAGCACCGACATCACCCAGGTGCAAAACCCCAAACTGGATCTGTACCGCGGCACCAACCTGCCGTGGAAGGTCACCAGCCAGCGCGCCGAGGTGTCCCCCGGCGGCAAAGAGGTGGAACTGATCGACGACGTGCGCATTGCCCGTACCGACGCCAAGAACCGCCCCACCATCATCACCAGTAGCCGCATGACCGTAATTCCTGACAAGGAATATGCGCAGACCGAGCAAGCCGTTAGAATCGTCGCGGCCAACGGGGTGACCACGGCACAAGGAATGAAAGCGTACTTGAATGACGGCAGGATGCTCCTGCTGTCCAACGTAAGAGGCCAGCATGAGGTTCGTTAACACCCTCCCCCTGATTCTCAGCCTCGGCGCCGCATTGGGAAGCGCGGCTGCCTGGGCTCTGCCCTCCGATCGCGACCAGCCGATCCGCATCCAGGCCGATACCGCCGAACTGGATGACAAGCAGGGCGTGGCGGTCTATCGCGGCGACGTGATCATCACTCAGGGTACCCTGAAGATCACTGGCGACACCGTGACCATCACCCAGACCGCCAGCGGCGACATCGACGTGTTCACCTCGGTGGGCAACCTCGCCTACTACGAGCAGAAGCCCGCCGTGGACAAGGAAATCGTCAAGGCCTACGGCAAGACCATCCAGTACTTCGCCAGCAACGAACGCATCGTGCTGATCGACCAGGCCAAGGTGATCCAGGAAGGCAATACCTTCGAGGGCGAGAAGATCGTCTACGACACCCGCCGCCAGATCGTCAACGCAGGACGCGCCACCGGCAACAACGTCAGCGTGCCGCGTCCGCGCATCGACATGGTCATCCAACCCAAGAACAAACCCGCGGATCAACAGCAGTAATGGCCATTCTCAAAGCCCAACACCTGGCCAAGAGCTACAAGGGCCGCCAGGTCGTACGCGACGTCAGCCTGAACATCGAGAGCGGCCAGATCGTCGGCCTGCTCGGCCCCAACGGTGCCGGCAAGACCACCTGCTTCTACATGATCGTCGGCCTGGTGCAGGCCGACCAGGGACGTGTGCTGATCGACGACCTCGACGTCAGCCACCAGCCCATGCATGGTCGTGCCCGCGCTGGTATCGGCTACCTGCCGCAGGAAGCCTCGATCTTCCGCAAGCTGTCGGTGGCCGACAACATCATGGCCATCCTCGAAACGCGCAAGGATCTCGACCGCGCCGGGCGCCAGGCGGAGCTGGAGAACCTGCTGCAGGAATTCCACATCCACCACATCTCGGGCAACCTGGGCATGAGCCTGTCCGGTGGTGAACGGCGTCGCGTGGAAATCGCCCGCGCCCTGGCCACCAACCCCAAGTTCATCCTGCTCGACGAACCCTTCGCCGGTGTCGACCCGATCTCGGTGGGGGACATCAAACAGATCATCCATCACCTCAAGACCAAGGGTATCGGCATTCTCATCACCGATCACAACGTACGCGAGACCCTGGACATCTGCGAAACGGCCTACATCGTCAACGATGGCCAACTGATTGCCGAAGGCGACGCCGAGACCATCCTCGCCAACCAGACGGTGAAAGAGGTTTATCTGGGCCACGAGTTCCGTCTGTAAAACATCCATATTTAGATGACGGAAATAGGACAGCCCCTAGGCAAGGACGAGATTTTCAGGCATATAATTTGCTTCCTGGCGGCGCTTCGGCGCCCTGATGTGGAAGGCGTAACTCGCCGGTAAATTAAGGTCTGCAATGAAACCATCGCTAGTCCTCAAGATGGGCCAGCAGCTGACGATGACCCCGCAGCTGCAACAGGCCATCCGCCTCCTCCAACTGTCTACCCTGGATCTGCAGCAGGAAATTCAGGAGGCGCTGGAATCCAACCCCATGCTCGAGCGCCAGGAAGACGGCGACGACTTCGACAACAGCGACCCGATGGCCGACGGTGCGGAAAGCGCCGCACCCGCTCAAGCCAAGGAAGACAGCTTCCAGGAAACCACACCGAGCGTGGACAACCTCGAAGATGGCGAGTGGAACGAGCGCATCCCCAACGAGCTGCCGGTCGATACCGCCTGGGAAGACATCTACCAGACCAGCGCCAGCAGCCTGCCGAGCAACGACGATGACGAGTGGGACTTCACCACCCGTACCTCCAGCGGCGAGAGCCTGCACAGCCATCTGCTCTGGCAACTGAACCTGGCGCCGATGTCGGACAAGGATCGACTGATCGCCGCCACCCTGATCGACTGCATCAACAACGATGGCTACCTCGAAGAAACCCTCGAGGAAGTGACCGAGTCCTTCGACCCCGAACTGGATATCGAACTGGATGAAGTCGCAGTGGTACTGCACCGCATCCAGCAGTTCGAGCCGGCCGGCATCGGCGCCCGCGACCTGCGCGAGTGCCTGCTGTTGCAACTGCGCCAGCTCCCCGCCAGCACGCCCTGGCTGAGCGATACCCAACGCCTGGTCAGCGAGCACCTGGAACTGCTCGGCAGCCGCGATTACGCCCAGCTCATGCGCCGCACCAAGCTCAAGGAAGACGAGCTCAAGCAGGTCATCGAACTGATCCAGCGCCTCAACCCGCGCCCCGGTTCGCAGATCGAATCCAGCGAGCCGGAATACGTGGTGCCGGACGTCATCGTGCGCAAGCACAACGGCCGCTGGCTGGTGGAACTGAACCAGGAAGCCATGCCGCGCCTGCGCGTCAACGCGCAGTACGCCGGCTTCGTCAAACGCGCCGACTCCAGCGCCGACAACACCTTCATGCGCAACCAGTTGCAGGAGGCGCGCTGGTTCATCAAGAGCCTGCAGAGCCGCAACGAGACCCTGATGAAGGTGGCCACGCAGATCGTCGAGCACCAACGCGGCTTTCTCGACTATGGCGACGAGGCCATGAAGCCCCTGGTGCTGCACGACATCGCCGAGGCGGTGGGCATGCACGAGTCGACCATCTCGCGCGTAACCACGCAGAAATTCATGCATACCCCGCGTGGCATTTACGAGCTGAAATACTTCTTCTCCAGCCACGTCAGCACCTCCGAAGGCGGCGAATGCTCGTCGACGGCGATCCGCGCCATCATCAAGAAACTGGTGGCCGCGGAAAACGCGAAAAAGCCGTTGAGCGACAGCAAGATCGCTGGTTTACTGGAGGCACAAGGCATCCAAGTCGCCCGTCGCACGGTGGCCAAGTACCGCGAATCCCTCGGTATCGCCCCCTCCAGCGAACGCAAGCGACTGATGTAAGCAAGATCGACTGTTCGCCCATGGCGAGCGGGCCACAGTGTTCCGGTGGTGGGCCTCAAGTCAGGCCCATCTCTTACACAAGGCAACAAGGAGAAAGCGGTATGCAAGTCAACATCAGTGGACATCAGCTGGATGTGACCGACGCCCTGCGTGACTACATCGGCGAGAAACTCGGCCGACTGGAACGCCACTTCGACAAGATCACCAACGTTCAGGTGACCATGGAGGTCGAAAAGCTCAAGCAGAAGATCGAAGCCACCCTTCACGTTGCTGGCGGTGAGGTCGTCGCCAACGCCGAACATAACGACATGTACGCCGCCATCGACCTGCTGGCAGACAAACTCGACCGTCAACTCATCAAGCACAAGGAAAAGCAGCTCGATCGCCTGCAAGGCGCCACAGCCCGCTGACATTTCCCTTCCATGATCCGACTTGAAAATATCCTGACCCCCGGCCGTTCCCTGGTGAACGTGCCGGGCGGCAGCAAGAAGCGCGTGCTCGAACAGATTGCCAGCCTGGTCGCCCGCGACCTCGACGAGCTGGACAATCAGGACATCTACGAAAGCCTCATCGCCCGCGAGAAGCTCGGCTCCACCGGCTTCGGCAACGGCATCGCCATCCCCCACTGTCGCCTGGCCGGCTGCAGCGCACCGATCAGCGCCCTGTTGCGCCTGGACACGGCGGTCGACTTCGACGCCATCGACGGCGCGCCGGTCGATCTGCTGTTCGTCCTGCTGGTACCGGAAGCCGCCACCGACGCCCACCTCGAACTCCTGCGCCAGATCGCCAGCATGCTCGACCGCCAGGACGTGCGCGAACGCCTGCGCCAGGCACCGACCAGCGAAGCGCTCTACCAGGTGGTCGTGGACATCCAGAACGGTCAATAACCATGCGCCTGATCATCGTCAGCGGTCGCTCCGGCTCCGGCAAGAGCACTGCCCTCGATGTACTCGAAGACAACGGTTTCTACTGCATCGACAACCTGCCGGCCAGCCTGCTGCCGGATCTGGCCGAACGTTTCCTGCCGCATAGTGACCTGATGCTGCCGCAGGTCGCGGTCTCCATCGACGCACGCAACCTGCTCAGCCAGCTACGGCGCTTTCCCGAACTGCTAGAAGAAGTACACAAGCACGGCATTCGCTGCGAGGTGCTCTACCTCGACGCCGAAGACGACACCCTGCTCAAGCGCTTCTCGGAAACTCGTCGGCGCCACCCGCTGACCAACGACAATCGCTCGCTGGCCGAAGCCATCGCCTACGAAAGCCAGTTGCTGGCGCCAATCATCGACCTGGCCGACCTGAAGATCGACACCACGCGCCTGAATCTCTACCAGTTGCGCGACACCCTCAAACTGCGCCTGCTCGGGCAGACGCAGAGCGGTACGGCCTTTCTCGTCGAATCCTTCGGTTTCAAGCGTGGCATGCCGGTCGATGCCGACCTGGTATTCGATGCCCGCTGCCTGCCCAACCCCTACTGGAAGCCGGAGCTGCGCGATTTTTCCGGCCTCGATCAGCCGGTCGTCGAGTATCTGGCGGCACAACCGGAGGTCGAAGAGATGTATCAGGACATTCTCACTTACCTGGAGAAGTGGTTGCCGCGCTTCGCCGCCAGCAACCGCGCCTACGTGACCATCGCCATCGGCTGCACGGGCGGGCACCATCGTTCGGTGTACCTGGCCACACGCCTGAGCGAAGCCCTCAAGCATTCGCTGAAGAACGTCCAGGTTCGCCACCGCGACCTCAGCTAAGGAATCCCTGCCGCGATGCCAACCCGCGAAGTCACCATCATCAACAAACTCGGCCTGCACGCCCGCGCTGCCGCCAAATTCGTCGGCGTCGCCAGCCAGTACCCCTGCCAGGTGCGCATCGGCCGCAGCAGCGACAGCCTGGTGGACGGCAAGAGCATCATGGCGGTGATGATGTTGGCGGCCGGCAAGGGCACCCCGGTGCACCTGCACACCGAAGGCGAGCAGGACGAAGCGGCCATGCAGGCGCTGATCGCACTGATCGACAACTATTTCGACGAGGGCGAATAAAGCAGCTACAAGCTGCAAGCCTCAAGCCTCAAGCCTCAAGACATCCCATTTGTTGCCAACGTGCACGGAGCGCCCGGTATACGCGACGCCGTAGGGTGCGCCGTGCGCACCAAGCCGCTGCATCCGAAGTACAAGCGGTGCGCACAGCGGCCCCCTACGAACTGTAGGAGCGAGCTCTGCTCGCGAACGCAGGTAACGCCAAAAGCTTCGCGAGCAGAGCTCGCTCCTACACATGTACAAAGGTAGCCCAGATGTAATCCGGGAGCCCCCCGGATTACTCCGGGCTACGCCAGCGCCGTATCCAGCACCATCATCAGGCAGAAGCCCGCCGCCAGGGCCAGGCAGGCTTCGCTGCCATGCCCTTCGCGCTGCGACTCGGGCACGACTTCATGGATCACCACGAACAGCATCGCTCCCGCTGCCAACGCCAGGCCCCAGGGCAGCAGTAGCTGCGAGATGCCCACCAACCAGGCGCAGAGCACCGCGAACAACGGCTCCACCAGGCCCGAGGCCACGCCAATCAGCATCGCCTTGCCGCGCGCCATGCCGACGCTGGCCAGGCCCAGTGCCACGATCAATCCCTCGGGCATGTCCTGCAGGGCAATGCCGATGGCCAACCCCTGCGCACCACTCAAGCCTGCACCAGCCGCGACGCCGACCACCATGCCTTCGGGCACGTTGTGTGCGGTGATGGCGATGACGAACAGGACGAGCCCGGAGGCCAGGCTCTGCTCACCTTGCCGTTGCGCCAGGCGGCGCCCCAACAGGTGCATGGCAACCACCCCCAGCAACACGCCAATACTGGCCAGAGCGCCCGCGCCCCAGGCCGAGAAGCCTTGTTCCCCGGCCACCTCGAGTGCTGGCACCAGCAGGGAAAACACCGTGGCCGCCAGCATCACCCCGGCGCCGAAGCCCAGCAGACTGTCACGCATGCGTGCGGACAAGTTGCCCATGCACAATACCGGCAAGGCCCCCAGAGCCGTGCCGGAAGCGCACAGCAGGCCAGCCTGCAGCGCTTGCAGCAGACGAGGTTGCGCGCTCTGGTCGAGCAGCACCAGGGCCTGGATCAGCAGCAGCAGGCCACCACAGAAGAGGATGGCGCCACCCAGCAGGTAGCGGAAGATGGGGCCATTACGGCCAAGCGCAACAGCCTGCGTCACGCGCATACCTTGCCAGCTCAACCCATGGCCTGGCGGTAGCGACGCGCCACTTCATTCCAGTCGATGACATGGTAGAAGGCGCCGATGTATTCCGGGCGACGGTTCTGGTAGCGCAGATAATAAGCGTGCTCCCACACATCCAGGCCAAGAATCGGCGTGTTGCCATGCATCAGCGGGCTGTCCTGGTTGGCGCTGCTTTCCACCACCAGGCGCTTTTCCGGGGTCAGGCTCAGCCAGGCCCAGCCACTGCCGAAGCGGCTCAGGGCAGCCTTGGTGAAGGCCTCCTTGAAAGTAGCAAAACCACCCAGTTGGCTGTCGATGGCTGCGGCCAGCTCGCCACTCGGCTCACCACCGCCACTGGGTGACATGACCGTCCAGAACAGGCTGTGGTTGGCATGCCCACCACCCTGGTTGATCACCGCTGCATGCAGCGCTTCAGGCAGCTCGGCCAGTTCGCGCAGCAGGGTTTCCACCGGCACCTCCTCGTACTGGCTGCCCTGCAACGCGGCGTTGAGGTTGTTGATGTAGGTCTGATGATGCTTGCTGTGGTGGATCTCCATGGTCTGCGCATCGATGTGCGGTTCCAGGGCATCGTAGGCGTAAGGCAGGGCTGGCAGACTGTGCGGCATGGACGAACTCCTTCAGTGATAGACAGGGCCCGGGCCGCACGAGCAACCCGGATGCGGCGTACAGGCATGACGGCGGGCAGCTCCGAGCAGACGATCAGTGCGCGGAAAGGCGCCGTACTCGGCGATGAATTGCAGCAGTTCCAGATAGGTGCGCTGGCTGTGCCTGAGCGCCGCCTGCTGCAGTGCTTCGGGCAGCGCGTGATTGCCCAGGATGCTAAGCAGGCGCTCATGGCAGGCGCAGAGGTTTTCCGCAGCCGACTCCGCTTGCTCGAGCGTCAGGTGCAGGTCGGCCAGGTTGTGGTGGGAGACGACGAATGCCGCCACCGCCTGCTCGTGATCAGCCCAGCGCCCCAGCAACACCTGCGCCTCGGCCAGCGCCTGCAGGTACAGCTCGCGCGCCTGAACCCAATCCCCCTCGATAAAACAGCGATTGCCCGCTTCGATGACGGTCTTCCAGTGCTCCATGACAGCCCCTTGCCGAAACGGCAGTTGCGATGAACGAATCGAGGGCAACGACGGTGGCCGACCACGCACTGCCCTTGTCAGGCCTTCAGAGCCCGCCCTCGGTGAGTCTTTCCGGGTTCAGCAACTGCTCCAGTTGCTGGCGCGACAGATCCGTGTGCTGCAGCGCGACCTCGATGATCGGCCGCCCCTCGCGATAGGCCTGCTTGGCGATTTCGGCGGCCTTGAGGTAACCGATGATGGGGTTCAGCGCCGTGACCAGGATGGGGTTGCGTTCCAACGCTTCCTTGAGCTTGGCCTGGTTGACCTTGAAGCTGGCGATGGCACGGTCGGCCAGCAGACGGCTGACATTGGCCAGCAGATCGATGCTGCCCAGCAGGTTGTCGGCGATCAGCGGCAGCATGACATTCAGCTCGAAGTTGCCGGACTGCCCGGCGATAGCGATGGTGGCGTCATTGCCCATCACCTGCGCGGCGACCATGGCGGTGGCCTCGGGGATCACCGGATTGACCTTGCCCGGCATGATCGAGGAGCCCGGTTGCAATGCCTCCAGTTCGATCTCGGCCAGGCCGGCCAGAGGCCCAGAGTTCATCCAGCGCAGGTCGTTGGCGATCTTCATCAAGGACACCGCCAGCGTCCTGAGCTGCCCGGACAGCGCCACGGCGGTATCCTGCGAGCCGATCAGGGCGAAGAAATTCTGCCCAGGGGTGAAGATGATGCCACTCAGAGCGCTCAGCTCCAGGCAGAACGACTCGGCGAAACGCGGGTGCGCATTGACCCCGGTGCCCACCGCCGTACCGCCCTGCGCCAGCGCCTGCAGGCTCGGTTGCAGAGCGCGCAGATGCTCGATGTTGGCCTGGATCTGCTGGCCCCAGCCGTCGAGCACTTGGCTCATGCGCACCGGCATGGCGTCCATCAGATGGGTGCGCCCGGTCTTGACGTAGGGCTGCACCTCCAGGGATTTCTCGCACAGCACCTTGAGCAGGTGGCCCAGCGCCGGCAGCAGACGCTCGTGCAATTCGAGAGCAGCGCTGACGTGGATGGCCGTGGGGATGATGTCGTTACTGCTCTGGCCGCAATTGACGTGGTCATTGGCGCTGACCGGGCTGCCCAGAATACGGCTGGCCAGGGTGGCGATCACCTCGTTGGCGTTCATGTTGGAGCTGGTGCCGGAGCCGGTCTGGAACACGTCCACCGGAAAGTGCTCGAGGCAATCGCCGGCCAGCAGTTCCTGGCAGGCCGCCACTATGGCATCGCCCATGGCCGCATCGACCTGCTGCAGCTCGACGTTGGCCCGTGCCGCTGCTGCCTTGGCCAGCAGCAGGGCGCGGATGAACGCCACCGGCATGCGCCGCCCGGACACTGGGAAATTGTTCACTGCACGTTGCGTCTGCGCGCCGTACAGGGCTGCGCTCGGCACCTCCAGCTCGCCCATGCTGTCGCGCTCGATGCGCGTGGCCATGTCATTCATAGGGATGTCCTTGTGCGGGTTCGTCGAAACGGAGGGAAGGCTGCAGACGCAGGGTCGCCAGCCGGTTGCGAAGATGGTTCAGGCGCTGCTGACGCTGGCGCGTGACGGCCAGTCGATCCAGGGCATAGAGCGGCCGCCAGGCATGGTCGAGACACAGGCAGCGCCAGTGCCAGGGCAAGGCCCGATCCACGGCGCTGTCGAGGAGCAGTTCGAGCAGGCGCTGCCACATGCTCCAGGCCTGCAGTTGGCCACTGCGCACCAGCTTGCAGCCGTGGAGTTGATGCAGGTCGAGCAGACGCGGCTCGTCAGGCTGCAAGGCGCAACGAATACGCCAGCCTTGCCAATGCCAGCAATCCAGACAGGAGGAGGAATGAGGATGGAACATGAGGACCCACAAGCCAATTACGTAATGATATTTATTACCATTTGGCAAACATAATCAACACGCAAACTGTGTGGGCTTGTCGAATCCGGCGCCCGCAGGGCGCCGAAGCATTCGAGGAAACTCAGCTACCAGCGACGGTCATCTTGTCGATCAGTACCGAGCCGGTGCAGATATTGCCGCGTCGCTCCAGGTCGCTGCCGACCGCGAGGATCTGGCGGAACATGTCACGCAGGTTGCCGGCGATGGTCACTTCCTGCACCGGAAACTGGATTTCACCGTTCTCCACCCAGAAGCCCGCCGCGCCGCGGGAGTAGTCACCCGTCACCAGGTTCAGGCCCTGCCCCATCAGCTCGGTGACCAGCAAACCACGGCCCATGCGGCGGATCAGCGCCTGCTGATCTTCATCGCCATGGGTGACGAACAGGTTGTGCACGCCACCGGAGTTGGCCGTGCTGGGCAACCCCAGCTTGCGCCCGGAATAGGTGCCGAGCACGTAGGACACCAGCTCGCCCTTGTCCACGAAAGGCTTGGCGTAGGTGGCCAGGCCATCGCCATCGAAGGCCGCGCTGCCCAAGGCACGCGGCAGGTGCGGGCGCTCGTCGAGGCTCAGCCACTCGGGGAACAGACGCTGGCCCAGCGCCCCTTCGAGGAAGGAAGAATGGCGATACAGATTGCCGCCGGAAATGGCTGCCAGCAGATGACTGAACAACCCACCGGCCAGCTCGGCGGCGAACAGCACCGGCACCTCGCAGGTCGGCACCGGTCGCGCGCCCAGACGACTGACCGCCCGCTCGGCGGCGCGCTGGCCGATACCGGCTGCATCGGCCAGCAGCTCACCCTGGCGATTGACGTCGTACCAGTAGTCGCGCTGCATCTGCCTTTCACCCTCGGCGATCATCACGCAGCTCAGGCTGTGCCGGGTGCTGGCGTAACCGCCGATGAAACCGTGGCTGTTGCCGTACACGCGGCAGCCCTGATGGGTGTTGAGGCTGGTGCCATCGGCATTCTTGATGCGCTTGTCGGCGGCGAAAGCTGCCGCCTCACAGGCCAGGGCTTGCTCCACGGCCTGCTCGGGGGTGATCGACCAGGGGTGGTAGAGATCCAGCTCCGGCAACTCGCGCGCCATCAGGGCGGCATCGGCCAGGCCCGCGCACTCGTCTTCGGAAGCATGCTTGGCAATGGCCAGGGCCGCTGCCACGGTTTCGCGAATGGCTGCCTCACCCGTGGCCGAGGTGCTGGCCGAGCCTTTGCGCTGGCCAACGTAGAGGGTGATGCCGAACCCCTGGTCACGATTGAATTCGACGGTTTCCACCTCGCCCTGGCGTACCGTGGTGGAGAGCCCCTGGCCAGCCGACACGGCCACCTCGCAGGCACTGGCCCCCTGGCGCGCAGCCTCGGCGAGGATGGCTTCGACCTGCTCCTGCAGTGCCGGCAGGGCCTGTGGCCCGATCAGTTCTACGTCACTCATAACCTCTCCTAGAAAGGCAGCTTCAAGCTGCGAGTCTCAAGCTACAAGTGAAGCCGAAGCCGCTCTTGGCTTGCAGACTGCAGCTTGAAGCTTGTAGCTGCTGTTATCATGGCGGCATTTCCTTCTGGATCCGCCCCATGTCTGATTCCTACGACGACTTCTCCCTGGAGAAAAGCAAATCCCAGGTCAAGCGCGAGCTGCATGCCTTGCAGGATCTCGGTGAGCGTTTGACCACCCTCAAGCCGGATCTGCTGGCCAAGCTGCCACTGACCGACGCCCTGCGTCGCGCCCTGGCCGAAGCCCCCAAACATACGGCCAATGCCGCACGCAAACGTCACATCCAGTTCATCGGCAAGCTGATGCGTGAACAGGATGTCGAGGCGATCCTCGCCCTGATCGACCAGGTGGACAGTTCCACCCGTGAATACAACGAGCGCTTCCATGCCCTCGAACGCTGGCGCGACCGCCTGATCGGCGAAGGCGACAGCGCCCTGGAAAGCTTCGTCGAGCTCTACCCCGAGGCCGACATCCAACACCTGCGCGGGCTGGTGCGTCATGCCCAGCACGAAGCGGCGCGCAACAAGCCACCAGCCGCCGCGCGCAAGGTGTTCAAGTACATCCGCGAGCTGGACGAGATTCAGCGCGGTTTGCGCTAAAAAAGCAGCTACAAGCTGCAAGGCGGGTAACCGCCCCCCGCAAGCTGCAAGTAAAAGCGACTTTGCTCCTCCCTTGAGGCTTGTCGCTTGCAGCTTGAAGCTGCCTCATGCGCCAGTTCCACCGACCGTTATCGCGTCGATCTTCAGGGTCGGCTGGCCGACGCCCACCGGCACCGACTGGCCGTCCTTGCCACAGGTGCCGACGCCGCTGTCCAGGGCCAGGTCGTTGCCGACCATGGACACCCGGCTCATGGCCTCCGGGCCGTTGCCGATCAGGGTGGCGCCCTTGACCGGCGCGGTGATCTTGCCGTCCTCGATCAGGTAGGCCTCGCTGGTGGAGAAGACGAACTTGCCGCTGGTGATGTCCACCTGGCCGCCGCCGAGATTGGCGCAGTAGATGCCCTTCGTCACCGAACGGATGATTTCTTCCGGGTCGCTCTCGCCGGCCAGCATGTAGGTGTTGGTCATGCGCGGCATCGGCAGGTGCGCGTAGGACTCGCGGCGGCCATTGCCAGTGGCGGCCGCGCCCATCAGGCGGGCATTGAGCTTGTCCTGCATGTAACCCTTGAGCACGCCGTTCTCGATCAGCGTGGTGCACTGGGTCGGCGTGCCTTCGTCATCGACACTGAGCGAGCCACGACGCTCGGCCAGGGTGCCATCGTCGACGATGGTGCACAGGCTCGACGCCACCTTCTGCCCGATCTTGCCGCTGTAGGCCGAACTGCCCTTGCGGTTGAAATCCCCCTCCAGACCATGGCCAACCGCTTCGTGCAACAGCACACCGGACCAGCCGGCGCCCATCACCACCGGCATGCTGCCGGCCGGCGCGGCGATGGCTTCGAGGTTGACCAGTGCCTGGCGCAGCGCCTCGCGGGCATAGCTCATGGCGCGGTCTTCCGCGAGGAAGAAACGGTAATCGGTACGCCCGCCACCGCCATGGCCGCCGCGCTCGCGACGCCCGTTCTGCTCGACGATGACGCTGACGTTGAAGCGCACCAGCGGGCGGATGTCGGCGCTGAGGCTGCCGTCATGGGCAGCCACCAGAATGCGATCCCAGACCCCGGCCAGGCTCACCGTCACCTGTTTGATGCGCGGGTCGAGCGCCCGCGTGGCGCGGTCGATACGCTGCAGCAGCTCGACCTTCTCGGCGCGGCTCAGCACATCCAGCGGATTGTCCTCGCCGTAGAGCTGGCTCACCTGCGGGCTGACGAAGGCCTGCACGCGAGCCTGCTGGCCGGCGCGCGAGATCGAGCGCGCAGCGCGGGCCGCCTGGTTCAGCGCATCGAGGCTGATGGCGTTACTGTAGGCGAAGCCGGTCTTCTCACCGGACTGGGCGCGTACGCCGACGCCCTGGTCGAGGTTGAAACTGCCTTCCTTGACGATGCCATCCTCCAGCACCCAGGTTTCCGAGACCTGGCTCTGGAAGTACAGATCGGCGGCATCGATGCCCGGCCCAGCGACCTCGCCGAGCACGCTGGCGAGGCTGTCGAGCGTGAGATTGCCGGGGGCGAGCAGGTGCTCGCTGACGGATTGCAACATGGTATTCATGGTCACTCCACAACGGACGCGGAAACGTCCGACAAATCGAATCGGCGGTGCTGCTGCACCGGCATGCGTTGACGAATGGCCGCCTGTTCGGCGGCATCACGGGCCGCCATCAAGGCGCCCTCGCCCTGATCCTGTTCGACCAACACCTTACCCCAGGGATCGATGATCGCCGAATGGCCGAAGGTCAGCCGCGCTCCCGGGTGCTCGCCACCCTGCCCGGCCGCCAGCACATAACACTGGGTCTCGATAGCGCGAGCACGAGTCAGCACCTGCCAGTGCGCGGCGCCGGTCACGGCGGTGAAGGCCGCTGGCACGCTGATCAGCTCGGCACCGGCTTCGCGCAGCAGCACGAACAGCTCGGGGAAGCGCAGGTCATAACACACGCTCAGGCCCAGGCGCCCCACCGGAGTATCCGCCACCACCACGCGCTGGCCATGGGCGAAATCGTCCGACTCACGGTAACGGCCACGGTTATCGGCCACGTCGACATCGAACAGGTGCAGCTTGTCATAGCGGGCCGCACGCTCGCCCTGCTCGTCGATCAGCAGCGAACAGGCGCGCGGCTTGCCTTCGGCATCATCATCCGGCGGCAACGGCAAGGTGCCGGCCACTATCCATAAGCTGAGGTCACGGGCGGCGCGTTTCAACCAGGGCAGGATCGGCCCCTCGCCCAAGGCCTCGGCACGGCCGACGGCGGCCAGGTCACGGCGGCCCATGGCGGCGAAGTTCTCCGGCAGTACGGCGAGGCGCGCCCCGCCCTGTGCGGCACGCTCCAACATGCGCCGCGCCAGGCGCAGGTTGGTTTGCACGTCGTCCTGGCTGACCATCTGGATCACGGCGAGGTTCATGGCTGGGCTCATGGCTTAGGGTTGCCCCAGGGTACGCCAAGACGCGACCTCATTGCGGTTTTTCAAAGGGTTTGTCGAAGGTGATCTCGGGATTCTGCAGGGGGCCCTTGACGTCGTACTGCACGCTGGCGAAACGTGCCACCTTGTCGCCCAGCAGTTTGTCGACGACGAACAGCGCGCCACCGATGGCCGGTGCGCCGACGATCAAGGCCGCCAGTGGCAGGTTGTTGGTCACCGGCAGGGTCACCAGCAACTTGGCATCGATCTGCTCGTTGCGCATGTCGAGCTTGCCATCGAGTTCCAGGTTGCTCGAAGGGCCGGTCAGGGTGATGGGCTCCTGGGTGACGAACAGGCCGTCGGTGGCTTGCAGGTTGCCCTTGACTCGATCGTAGCTCAGCCCCTTGCCCAGCAGGTCGGAAAAGTCCAGACGCAGACGGCGACCAATGGAGTTGAAGTTGAGCAGGCCGAATACACGCAGGGCCTGCGCCGAGCCCTGCACTTCGACGAACTGCCCCTTGCGCAGGGACGGATCGAGGTTGCCGGAGAAACGCTTGAGCGAAAGCCAGGCGGGCGAGCCGGGCCAGGTGCCATCGACATCCACACGGAAGCGTTCGCTGGTCACGCTCGGCGCGAAGTTCCAGGCCAGCAACACCTTGCCCAGGTCTTCGCCCTGTACACGGCCCTTGTACCAACTGCTGGTATTGCCCGGCGTGCCGCGCCAACCGGCACTGCCACCGATCTTCAGCCCTTGCAGATCGAGATCCAGATCCTCGAAACGCACGCCTTGCGCCTCCGGCCGCACTTTCAGCGACCAGGCGCCGAGCAGTTTGTCGCCACGCCAGACCTGGTCGATGCGGATGTCCAGCGCCGGAATCCGCCGCAGGTCGAAATCGCCCAGAGGGTCGGGGGCGTCGGCCGGTTTGGCAACGCTCGGGTCGGCAGCAGGCAGGCGCACATGCTGCAGGTCGGCGGTGATCGGCGTGGCCTTGGCATCGGGTAGCAGCACACGTCCGGCAGCCAGTTCGCTATCGACTTGCAACGCCCAGGCTTCGCCTTGCCGGCTCAAACCTGCGCTCAGCCCCTGGATCTCCTGGCCAAAGCCACGGAACAGGCCGATATCCAGCTGCGCGCCTTTGAACAGGCGCTGGCTCTGTTCGTCCACCGCCACCTTGTGCTTGTTCAACACAGCCTGCCAGGCGTCCCAGTCCAGCTCGTCCAGGTGCCCGCGCAGGCGCAGGCCCGGCTGGCTCGGCAGGCTCGCCGTGGCGTTGCCCAGCAACAGTTCACCACGCCCCTCGGCCAGGGCGCCCGGTGGCGCCGCCAGGCTCAGGCTGGCCAAGTCGGCGTATTGCGCCCAATAGCGGCGTTCATTGCCGGAGAGGGTCATGCGCCAGTCGGCATAACGCTCTTCGCTGGCCGCCTTGCCGAACGGCGCCGGCAGCTCGACGGCCACGCCACGCAGATTGGAGTCGACGCGCAACTGGCTGTCATCACCTGCCAGCGTCAGGCGCAGGCGATAGGGCAGCAAGCCACTCACCGGCAGGCTCGGCGGCGCCTTGAGCCACTGCTGCAGGGCAGCGACCTCCACTTGGCCGCGCAGATCGAAGCGGGTGCGTGCCTCGCCGCGCGAGCCATCGGCGATGATGCGGCCGCTGATCGGGCGGCCGAACACCTCGGCACTCACCTTGGGCGCGCTGAGGCCCTTGGCACTGTCGAAACGAAACGCGCCCTTGATGCGGCTGAGCTGCAGATCGGGGTTGGCCAGTGTCAGGCTCGCCCCTTCGCTGGCAAAGTCGACCACCACGCCAGGCGCCGGGCCTTTCTGCAGGGGGATGTCCAGTTGCAGGTGCCCGCTCAGCGGGCCTTCGCCACGCCAACCGGCGAATATCTGCTGAGTTCCCAATGGCGCTTCCTGCAGCAGCTTGAGGGCGTCGGGCAAGCTGCTTTGCACCTCGCCTTCGAGCTTCAGATGCGGCGGCTTGCCATCGTGCAGCAGGGCGATATCGGCATTGACGTCGCTCACCTGGCTGTCCAGCAGGCGCCCTTGCTGCAGGCGCACGCGCACGGCATCGGGCTCGATCAGCACATCGGCACGCCCCTCGCGCAGTGCCGGCCAGCCAGGCTGGAAGGCCAGCTCGGCATCGCTGACGCGGAAGAACAGGCTCATGCTGTGGGCTTCACGCGGCGCCCCCTTGTTGACCGAGCCCTGGTACTGGAAGTAGCCCTCCTGCACCTTGCCCCCTTTGATCGCCGTCTGCAGCCACTGGGCGAGCGCATCGTTCATGGCCGGCGAGCGTGTCGGCAGGTACTTGCGGGTATAGGCAGCATCGCCATCGCGCAGACCCACGCGCAGATCCATGTAGTCCTCGGCCTCGGGATCGCTCAGCAGGCGAATGAGCATATCGCCGGCGAGCTGCCCCTCCTCGCCCTCCACACGCATGTACGGGCTGGCCAGGGTCAGCCCCTGCTCGTTCCACTGCCAGATCAGCCGCGCCTGGGCATGGCGATAGCGCCAGGGCTCAGGAAACAGATGGTCGAGGTGCAGGGCGAAATCATCGGCATTCAGGCGCAGCTCGCCATTTTCCAGATCGCCCGAGACGCTGCCGGTGACGTTTTCCACGGCCGGCGCGCCATGATAGGCCGATACGCCCACACGCTCGAGGTTGGCGGCGTACTTGAGGCGCTCGGCGCCGCTGGCCGCCGGGAAATAGTCGAGCATCAGGTTGCTCAGCGCACCAACCGGGGCCAGGCCCGCCAGCGCCTGCTCGCCGGCCTCCGGCATGGGCGCCAGGGCTGCCACCAGCGGCGCCCAGGCGGCCAGGTCGAGGCGATCGGCGGTGAGCGCCCAGTGTGGTTGATCGGCCTCGCCACGGCGCTTCAGTCCAACGTGCAGCTCGCCAAGGCGTTTCTGCTCATGAGTCAGCGCCAATGAGTCGATCTGCGCCGTGAGGCCATCGTCGTCCTGTGCGAAGAAGGCGTTGAAGGCCAGATCCTCGAGATTCAGCGGTGCGCGCTTGGCATAGCCGACCTGCACCTGCGGCGCATGCACGCGCAAGGCGCCGCGCTGCACCTGGGTGCCCTGGGCGTTCAACCACAACTCACCACCACCCTGCAGGCGTTGCAGGTGCCAGTCGCCGGTCAGGCGGGGCGGCAGCCAGGTGGCCCAGTCGCTCTGCGGCAGGCTGAGATAAAGCTCGGATTGCGCTTCGCGCCAGCGCTGGGGCTGCATGCGAGTGCGCAGACGCAGCGCCACTGGCTGACCATCGGGCAGCAGGAAACGGCCATCGAGTCGCTGGCTGGAGCCGCCGTAACGCAGGCTCAGGTTGAGGTAGCTGAACAGTAGCGGCTCGTGCTGGTAGGGCTGCAGCACCGCGCGGCTGTCGAGTAAGGTGACACGCTGCAGCACCTGCAAGCGTTCGAGCACCTGCGCCACGTCCAGCGCGGGCGCATGCCGTTGCGGCATGCCGCGCAGGTGCCAGGCGCCCTGCTCGTCCTCGCGCAGGTCGAGCTGCAGGCCCTGCACCTGCAGGTGGGCGATGCGCGGCGCCCGCGCCAACAGGCTGCCGAGCACGTCGGGAATCACCTGCACCTGATCCAGGCTCAGGCCTTCGCCAGCGGCGCCCAGCTCGACATCATGGGCCACCAGCAAGGGCGCAAAGCCCTGCCAGCGCCCCTCCAGCCGGCCGATGCGCAGCGGCATGCCCAGCTCGGCACTGGCGCGATCCTCCAGCTCCAGGCGGTATTCGGCCACCAATGGCAGCAGTTGACGACCCAGGCTGACATAGAGCGCGGCCAGCACCAGCAACGCCGCGCACAGGCCCAGGCCCCAGCGCAGCAGCGTGGCCAGCAGCGCAGCGAGACGATTCATCTCAACCCCCACGCTCAGAGCAGCACCACATCGTACTGTTCCTGGGAGTACATGCTTTCCACCTGAAACTTGATGGTGCGGCCGATGAAGGCCTCGAGGTCGGCGACGTTGCCCGACTCCTCATCGAGCAGACGATCGACCACCTTCTGGTTGGCCAGCACCCGGTAGCTTTCCGCCTGGTAGGCGCGGGCCTCGCGCAGGATTTCGCGGAAGATCTCGTAGCAGATGGTTTCCGGCGTCTTCAGTTTGCCGCGTCCCTGGCAGGCGCTGCAGGGCTCGCAGAGAATCTGTTCGAGGCTCTCGCGGGTGCGCTTGCGGGTCATCTGCACCAGGCCCAGTTCGGTGATGCCGATGATGTTGGTCTTGGCATGATCGCGTTCGAGCTGCTTCTCCAGGGTGCGCAATACCTGGCGCTGGTGCTCTTCGTCGATCATGTCGATGAAGTCGATGATGATGATGCCGCCCAGGTTGCGCAGGCGCAGTTGCCGGGCAATGGCCGTGGCCGCTTCCAGGTTGGTCTTGAAGATGGTTTCTTCGAGGGTGCGATGGCCGACGAAGGCGCCGGTGTTGACGTCGATGGTGGTCATCGCCTCGGCCGGATCCACCACCAGATAACCGCCGGACTTCAGCGGCACCTTGCGCTCCAGCGCCCGCTGAACCTCGTCCTCGACGCCGTACAGGTCGAAGATCGGTCGCTCGCCCGGATAGTGCTCCAGCCGATCGGCGATTTCCGGCATCAGCTCGGCGACGAACTGGGTGATCTTGCCGAAGGTTTCCCGCGAGTCGACGCGGATCTTCTCGGTGCGCAGGCTGACCAGGTCACGCAGGGTGCGCAGCGCCAGCGACAGATCCTCGTAGATCACACTGGGCGCCTTGGCGCTCTGGATCTGCGCACCGATCTGATCCCACAGGCGGCGCAGGTAGCGAATGTCGATGAGAATTTCATCGGCCCCGGCGCCCTCGGCGGCGGTACGCAGGATGAAGCCACCGGCCTCTTCGATGCCCTCGGCGGCCACGCAATCGGCGACCACCTGCTTGAGGCGCTCGCGCTCGGCCTCGTCCTCGATCTTCAGGGAAATGCCCAGGTGGCTGGTGCGCGGCATGTACACCAAATAGCGCGAGGGAATCGACAGTTGCGTGGTCAGGCGTGCACCCTTGCTGCCGATGGGATCCTTGGTCACCTGCACCACCAGGCTCTGGCCTTCGTGCACCAGGGCGCTGATCGGCTCCACCGCCGAGCCCTCGCGGGTGGAGATTTCCGAGGCGTGGATGAAGGCGGCGCGTTCCAGGCCGATGTCGACGAAGGCCGCCTGCATGCCCGGCAGCACCCGCACCACCTTGCCCTTGTAGATGTTGCCGACGATGCCGCGCTTCTGCGTGCGCTCGACGTGCACCTCCTGCAGAACGCCGTTTTCCACCACCGCCACGCGCGACTCCATCGGCGTGATATTGATCAGAATCTCTTCGCTCATGCATCCGTCCTGATGGATTAGCTGCCCGCTCGGCGTGGCAGAAAGTTTAACAGGCTGTTGAAAACTACCTGCGTTGCCATTGCTGCGTTAAAAACAGGCTCAAAATGCTCATTTACAACTCGTAAAGTCGAACGCGACTCCGAGCGTTTTTCGCCTGTTTTTGCGGGGCCGCCATCGGTATTGCACTGGCTGCCTCGCCTACGTTTTTCAACGGCCTGTTAGTTCGCGGGCCGAGTTTGCCAGCAGGCGATGCCGAAATCGCCCAGCAATTGCGCCGTTTCGCACAAGGGCAGGCCGACCACCGCCGAGTAACTGCCCTCGATGCGGCTGACGAACACCGCCGCCAGCCCCTGAATACCATAACCGCCGGCCTTGTCGCAGGGCTCGCCACTGGCCCAGTAGGCGGCGATCTCGGCCTCGCTCAGGGCGCGAAAGGTGACATCGCTGCTCACCACCTGCGCCACCTCACGCTCTCGACTGACCAGGGCCACGGCCGTCATCACCTGATGAGTACGTGCGGACAGCCTGCGCAACATGTGCTGAAAGTCGGCGAAATCCTGCGGTTTGCCAAGAATCTCGTCATCGATCACCACGCTGGTGTCGGCACCCAGCACCACGGCAGCGGCTGGTTCACCCAGGGCCTGCAGGCCGGCACGCGCCTTTTCCCGAGCCAGGCGCTCTACATAGGCCTTTGGCAGTTCATCTGGCAATGGGGTTTCATCTATCGAGGCAATTTGCGTGACGCAGGGCACGCCGATCTGGGCCAAGAGTTCACGACGGCGGGGCGAAGCGGAGGCCAGGAACAGCTCGGCCATGCGGGTATCTCCCTTGGCGAACCGCGACCGGCCTGGAGGCGGGTCGCGCTCAGTTGACGTTGAGGCGCAGGTGCAGGCTGCGCAGGGCGACGCACACCCAGGGCCAGAGCAGGGCACTGACCACGGCTGGCAGGATGAACGCCAGGGTCGGCGGGCGGTTGCCGGTCAGGGCGTTGAGCCATAGCTGCACCAGTTGCGCCAGGCCGAACACCACCAGCAGCACCATGCTCTGCTGCCACATGGGGAACATGCGCAGACGCTGGTGCAGGCTCAGCACCAGGAAAGTGATCAGGGTCAGGATCAGCGCGTTCTGCCCCAACAACGTGCCGAACAGCACGTCCTGCGCCAGGCCGAGTATCCAGGCGGTGGTCATGCCGACGCGCTGCGGCAGCGCCAGCACCCAGTAGGTGAGAAACAGCGCAACCCACAAGGGCCGGCCGATCTGCATGAACTCCGGCATGGGCGATACGCTGAGCAACAGGCCGATGGCCAGGCTGAGCCAGATCACCCAACCATTGCGTGCTTGGCTTGCGACCATCAGTGGGCCTCCTCAGCGGGTGCGCTCGCGGTCGGCGCGGCGGCCTCGGCAGCCGGGGCCGGCGTGCGCCCCTGCTCGGCCTCGCGGTCGGCGGCCTCCTGAGCTTCTGCCGAATCGTTGGCGCGCTGCTCCGGGGTGCGTCGATCGGAGAACACCAGCAGCAGGTAACGGCTGCGGTTCAGCGCAGCGGTCGGCGTGGCGCGAACGATGGCGAAGGGTTGCCCGGAATCGTGGATGACCTGCTTGACCGTGGCCACCGGATAGCCCGCGGGAAAACGCTGGCCCATACCGGAGCTGACCAGCAGGTCGCCCTCCTTGATATCGGCGGTATCGGCGACATGGCGCAGCTCCAGGCTCTCCGGGTTGCCGGTGCCGACGGCGATGGCACGCAGGCCATTGCGGTTGACCTGTACCGGAATGCTGTGGGTGGTGTCGGTGATCAGCAGCACGCGCGCGGTGTAGGGCATGATTTCCACCACCTGCCCCATCAGCCCACGGGCATCGAGCACCGGCTGGCCGAGGAACACGCCATCCTTCTCACCCTTGTCGATGAGGATGCGGTGGGTATAGGGGTTGGGGTCGACGCCGATCAGCTCGCTGACCAGCACGTCGTCGTCCACCAGTGCGGCGGAATTGAGCAGTTCGCGCAGGCGCACATTCTGCTCGGTGAGGGTGGCCAGCTTCTGCAGGCGCCGCTGCAGCAGCAGCGCTTCGGCCTTGAGCTTCTCGTTCTCGGCCATCAGCTCGTTGCGCGAGGAGATCTGCTGCGTGGCATTTTCCCAGGCGCGCACCGGCAGGTCGGCCATCCAGTAGAAGGGCGTGAGCACCAGGCCCATCTGGCTGCGCACCGGCTTGAGCGCATCGAAGCGCGCGTCGACCACCATCAGCGCAGCCGAGAGCACGGCAAGCACCAGCAGGCGGATACCCAGCGAGGGACCTTTGGCGAAGAGCGGCTTAATGACCTGCTCCTTGAGCGCCAGCGGATTGAACAGCGCGCGAAATCATGCGGATGGCGAACCAGTCAGCGGAAATAGGGCCGAGTGTACTGCAATGCTTGAATGTGCGCGTGCCGCCCGGAGGCGGCACGACAAGCGAACCGGGAGCAGAACCACTCACTCGGTGGAGAGCAGGTCCATGGCGTGGCGATCCATCATCTCCAGCGCCTTGCCACCACCACGGGCGACACAGGTCAGCGGGTCTTCGGCGACGATCACCGGCAGGCCAGTTTCCTGGGAGAGCAGCTTGTCCAGGTCACGCAGCAGCGCGCCACCGCCGGTCAGCACCAGGCCACGCTCGGCGATGTCCGAGGCAAGCTCAGGCGGCGACTGCTCCAGGGCACTCTTGACCGATTGGACGATGGCCGCCAGGGACTCCTGCAGCGCTTCGAGCACTTCGTTGGAGTTGAGGGTGAAGCTGCGCGGCACGCCCTCGGCCAGGTTGCGGCCACGCACGTCCACTTCGCGGATCTCGCCGCCCGGGTAGGCGGTGCCGATTTCCTGCTTGATGCGCTCGGCGGTGCCTTCACCGATCAGCGAGCCGTAGTTGCGGCGCACATAGGTGATGATGGCTTCGTCGAAACGGTCGCCACCGACGCGGACGGATTCGGCATAGACCACGCCATTGAGGGAGATCAGCGCGATTTCGGTGGTGCCACCGCCGATATCGACGACCATCGAACCACGGGCTTCTTCCACTGGCAGGCCGGCACCGATAGCAGCGGACATCGGCTCTTCGATCAGGAACACCTCACGGGCACCAGCGCCCAGGGCGGATTCGCGGATGGCGCGGCGCTCCACCTGGGTCGACTTGCACGGCACGCAGATCAGCACGCGCGGCGATGGCTGCAGGAAGCTGTTCTCGTGCACCTTGTTGATGAAGTACTGCAGCATCTTCTCGCAGACGCTGAAGTCGGCGATCACGCCGTCTTTCATCGGGCGAATCGCGGAAATATTGCCAGGGGTACGGCCGAGCATGCGCTTGGCCTCGGTACCGACGGCGACGACGCTCTTCTGGTTGCCGTGGGTACGGATGGCGACCACGGAAGGTTCGTTCAGGACGATACCGCGCTCGCGCACGTAAATAAGGGTATTGGCAGTGCCCAGGTCGATCGACAGATCACTGGAAAACATGCCACGCAGTTTCTTGAACATTAGGAGAGGACCCTAGGCAACGCGTGGGTAAAAGTCAGACGCGGAGAAACCCGCGGGTAAAAAAGTGCGGCAAACTCTAACAACGGCAGGGATTTTGAGCAAGGCGGCAATATGATAGATTGCCTGTTTTTCCGGGCCTTGCAGCCGCACGCCGCGGCCTTTGACCGCCAGCACGCGATATCCGTTCCCTGCAGCCTGTACTGCGCAGCCTTTCTGCCAATCTTCCACTGGAGACCCCCATGGCGCTTGAACGCTCCGAGGTGGAAAAAATCGCCCACCTGGCCCGCCTGGGCCTGAATGAAAGCGATATTCCGCAAACCACCGAAACCCTCAACAGCATCCTCGGCCTGATCGACCAGATGCAGGCCGTCGACACCCAGGGTGTCGAGCCCCTGGCTCACCCGCTGGAGGCCACCCAGCGCCTGCGTGCCGACGTGGTCAGCGAGAGCAACCAGCGCGACGCCTATCAGGCCATCGCCCCGGCCGTGGAAAGCGGCCTGTACCTCGTGCCGAAAGTCATCGAATAAAGGAAAGGGCCCGCCATGCATCAACTGACCCTCGCCGAGATCGCCAAGGGCCTCGAGGCCAAGCAGTTCTCCGCCGAAGAGCTGAGCCGTGCCCTGCTGGCACGCATCAAGCAGCTCGACCCGCAGCTCAACAGCTTCATCAGCGTCACCGAAGATATCGCCATCGAGCAGGCCAAGGCCGCCGACGCCCGCCGCGCGGCCGGCGACAATGGCGCCCTGCTCGGCGCCCCCATCGCCCACAAGGATCTGTTCTGCACCCAGGGCGTGCTGACCTCCTGCGGCTCGAAGATTCTCACCGGCTTCAAGGCGCCCTACGACGCCACCGTGGTCGAGAAATTCAAGGCTGCCGGCAGCGTCATGCTCGGCAAGCTGAACATGGACGAGTTCGCCATGGGCTCGGCCAACGAATCCAGCCACTACGGCCCGGTAAAGAACCCCTGGGATCTGACCCGCGTACCGGGTGGCTCCAGCGGCGGCTCCGCTGCCGCCGTGGCGGCGCGCCTGCTGCCGGCCGCCACCGGCACCGACACCGGCGGCTCGATCCGCCAGCCGGCGGCGCTGACCAACCTCACCGGCATCAAGCCCACCTACGGCCGCGTGTCGCGCTGGGGCATGATCGCCTACGCCTCCAGCCTCGATCAGGGCAGCCCGCTGGCCCGCACTGCCGAGGACTGCGCGCTGCTGCTCGGTACCATGGCCGGCTTCGATGCCAAGGATTCCACCAGCGTCGACCAGCCGGTGGACGACTACCTGGCGGCGCTGGCTCAGCCGCTGGCCGGCCTGCGCATCGGCCTGCCCAAGGAATACTTCAGCGCCGGCCTCGACGCGCGCATCGGTGAGAAGGTGATGGCCGTGGTCGAGGAGCTGAAAAAGCTCGGCGCCACCGTCAAGGACATCAGCCTGCCGAACATGCAGCACGCCATTGCGGCCTATTACGTGATCGCACCAGCCGAGGCCAGCTCCAACCTGTCGCGCTTCGACGGCGTGCGCTTCGGCTATCGCTGCGAGAACCCGGTCAACCTCGAAGACCTGTACAAGCGCTCGCGCGGCGAAGGTTTCGGCGCAGAAGTGAAACGACGCATCATGGTCGGCACCTACGCCCTGTCTGCCGGTTACTACGACGCCTACTACATCAAGGCGCAGCAGATCCGCCGGCTGATCAAGAACGACTTCGTCGCGGCGTTCAAGGATGTCGACCTGATCCTCGGCCCGACCACGCCGAACCTGGCCTGGAAACTCGGCGAGAAGAACGCCGACCCGGTGTCCGCCTATCTGGAAGACATCTACACCATCACCGCCAACCTCGCTGGAATTCCTGGCCTGTCGATGCCGGCCGGCTTCGTCGATGGCCTGCCGGTGGGCGTGCAATTGCTCGGCAACTATTTCCAGGAAGGTCGCCTGCTCAACGTCGCGCACCAGTACCAGCAGGTCAGCGACTGGCATAAACAAGCACCGAGCGGCTTCTAGGCCATGGCGCAGCCATGCGGCCTTTTCCTCTCTCCCACTCTTTGCTTATGAAGAATGGGAGAGGGTGGCGCGTAGCGCCGGGAGAGGGTTTGTCCATGCCATACAGGATCGAGGAACACTAAAGATGCAATGGGAAACCGTGATCGGGCTCGAGATCCACGCTCAGCTCAGCACCCAATCGAAGATTTTCTCCGCCAGCGCCACCAGCTTCGGCGCCGAGCCCAACACCCAGGCCAGCCTGGTCGACCTCGGCATGCCCGGCACCCTGCCGGTGCTCAACGCCGAAGCCGTGCGCATGGCCTGCAAGTTCGGCCTGGCCATCGACGCCGAGATCGGCCCGCGTAACATCTTCGCGCGCAAGAACTACTTCTACCCGGATCTGCCCAAGGGCTACCAGACCAGCCAGATGGATCACCCCATCGTCGGCAAGGGCCATCTGGACATCACCCTGGAAGACGGCACGGTCAAGCGCATCGGCATCACCCGCGCGCACCTGGAAGAGGACGCCGGCAAGAGCCTGCACGAAGACCTCCACGGCATGAGCGGCATCGACCTCAACCGCGCCGGTACGCCGCTGCTGGAGATCGTCTCCGAACCGGACATTCGCTCGGCCAAGGAAGCCGTGGCTTATGTGAAGGCCATCCACGCCCTGGTGCGCTACCTCGGCATCTGCGACGGCAACATGGCCGAAGGCTCGCTGCGCTGCGACTGCAACGTGTCCGTGCGCCCGAAAGGCCAGGAAGCCTTCGGCACCCGCGCCGAGATCAAGAACGTCAACTCCTTCCGCTTTATCGAGAAGGCCATCAACCACGAGATCCAGCGCCAGATCGACCTGATCGAGGACGGCGGCAAGGTGGTGCAGGAAACCCGCCTGTACGACCCGAACAAGGACGAGACCCGCTCCATGCGCGGCAAGGAAGAAGCCAACGACTACCGTTACTTCCCCTGCCCCGACCTGCTGCCGGTGGTGATCGAGCAAAGCTTCCTCGACGAGGTGCGCAGCCAATTGCCGGAGCTGCCGACGCAGAAGCGCGAGCGCTTCCAGAGCCAGTACGGCCTGTCCACCTACGACGCCAGCGTACTCTCGGCCAGCCGCGAGATGGCCGAGTACTTCGAGGAAGTGACCAAGGTCTGCAGCGACGCCAAGCTGGCCGCCAACTGGGTGATGGGCGAGCTGTCCAGCCTGCTCAACAAGGACGGCCTGGAGATCGAGCAATCGCCGGTTTCCGCCGAACACCTGGGCGGCATGATCCTGCGCATCAAGGACAACACCATCAGCGGCAAGATCGCCAAGATGGTGTTCGAGGCCATGGCCGCCGGTGAAGGCAGCGCCGATGCCATCATCGAGAGCAAGGGCCTCAAGCAGGTCACCGACTCCGGCGCCATCGAGGCGATGCTCGACGAAGTGCTGGCCGCCAACGCCGAGCAGGTCGAGCAGTACCGCGCAGCGGACGAAGCCAAGCGCGGCAAGATGTTCGGCTTCTTCGTCGGTCAGGCCATGAAGGCCTCCAAGGGCAAGGCCAACCCGGGGCAAGTGAACGAACTGCTGAAGAAAAAGCTCGAAGGGTGAGCCTCGAGCCAACGAAACGACGCCGGGCTTGCCCGGCGTCTTTCCATCTGGAGAACCCGTGATGACCACCCGTAGCCCGGATGCAATCCGCGAACCTGCAGCGCCCCGAATCGCATCCGGGCTACGCACCTTGGCCTTGCTCGGCGCTCTCGCCCTGCTCGGTGGTTGCTCCACCTTCGGCGGCGTGGGCAGCAGCGAAACCGGCGAGGCCTCGTACTACGCTCAGGCGCACCACGGCAAACGTACCGCCAGCGGCGAGCGCTTCAACCAGAACGCACTGACCGCCGCCCACCGCACCCTGCCCTTCGGCACGCAAGTACGGGTGACCAACCTGAACAACGAGCGCAGCGTGGTGGTGCGCATCAACGATCGTGGCCCTTTCGTGCGCGGGCGCATCATCGACGTTTCGCGCGCCGCCGCCGAGCGCCTGGGCATGCTGCGAGCCGGCGTGGTGCCGGTGCGCATAGAGGTGCTGGAGTGAAACAGAGCCTGTAACAAATCGCTGCGACAGCCCCCTGGCGCCGCAAGATGCCATCGCTACACTAGCAGGCCGTTGAAAAATGTAGACGAGGCAGGCTGGCCTAGGCAAAAACAGCCGAGAAAGCGCAGTTTACGTGCTGTAAATGAGCATTTTGAGGCTGTTTTTAACGACGGCCAGGCAACGCAGGTAGTTTTTCAACGGCCTGCTAGCCGCACTTTTCCTGGAGTTTCTCTGCAATGACCCTGATGACCTACGTCTACCTGATCTCCGGCCTGGTGTTGCTGGTAGCCGGTGCCGAAGTACTGGTGCGCGGCGCGGCCAAGCTGGCCGCGCAGTTCGGCATTCCGCCGCTGGTGATCGGCCTCACCGTGGTGGCCTTCGGCACCAGCGCGCCGGAAACCGCAGTCAGCGTGCAATCGGCCTTCAACGGCAGCGGCGACCTGGCCATCGGCAACGTGATCGGCAGCAACATCGCCAACGTTCTGCTGATTCTCGGCGTGACCGCCCTGGTCGCGCCGCTGATCGTTTCGCGCCAACTGATCCGCCTCGACGTGCCCATCATGATCGGCGCCAGCCTGGTGGTCTACGCACTCGCCTGGGACGGCTCGCTGAGCCGTCTCGACGGCGCCCTGCTGTTCGCCGGCGTGCTGAGCTACACCGGCTTCCTGATCTACAGCGCGCGCAAGGACAAGAGCAACCAGGACGACGAGTTCGCCAAGGAGTTCGGCCTCGACGAGCAACCCAAGCCCTATGCCTGGGTCATCAATCTCGGTCTGGTGGTGGTCGGCCTCGGCCTGCTGGTGGGCGGCTCCAACCTGCTGGTCGAAGGTGCCGTGCAACTGGCCCGTACCCTGGGCCTGTCGGAACTGGTGATCGGCCTGACCGTCATCGCCATCGGCACCTCGCTGCCGGAACTGGCCACCTCGATCATCGCCGCCTTCAAGGGTGAGCGCGACATCGCCGTGGGCAATATCGTCGGCAGCAATATCTTCAACCTGCTGTGCGTGCTGGGCCTGGCTTCCCTGGTTTCGCCCGCCGCCATCCCGGTCGCCGCCAACGCCCTGGCCTTCGACTTCCCGGTGATGATCGCCGTGGCCGTGGCCTGTCTGCCGATCTTCTTCAGCGGCTATCGCATCAATCGCTGGGAAGGTCTGCTGTTCCTGGCCTATTACGTGGCCTACACCTTCTACCTGGTGATGTTCAGCACAGGTCGCCCATTCGCCCAGAGCTTCGGTGACGCGATGATCGGCTATGCCCTGCCGCTCACCGCCATCACCCTGGTGATCATCGCCGGGCGCGCCTGGCACAAACAACGTGACCAGGAGGCATGAACATGAGCGATAACCACGAGCGCGGCCTGCAGGTGCGCAGAGAAGTGATGGGCGATGCCTATGTCGACCGCGCCCTGGGCAATGCCAGCGAATTCACTCAACCGCTACAGGACTTCGTCAACGAGCACGCCTGGGGCGGCGTCTGGACGCGCGAAGGCCTGCCCCGCGCGACCCGCAGCCTGATCACCCTGGCAGCGCTGACCGCACTGAAATGCCCGCAGGAACTCAAGGGCCACGTCCGCGGCGCCCTGAACAACGGCTGCACGGTCGAGGAAATCCGCGAAACCCTGCTGCACTGCGCGGTATATGCCGGCGTTCCGGCCAGCATCGACGCCTTCCGCGCGGCGCAGGAAGTGATCGAGGAGTGGCAGAAGCAGTAGGGTGCGCTATGCGCACCAGTTCTTGCTAACGGCTATAGACCTTCGATAGAAACAGGCTGCGCTCTCGACAGCGATGCCAGGCGTCATGCATGGGCATGAACCTGCCGCACATCCCGCCCCAGTTCCGCGAGCAGCGCCTGGGTCAGGGCTTCATCCAGCCACCAGTTACAGAAGCCCACCCCCAGGTTACCGAACGCCCAGGGCATGGGCAGGAACTGCCAATCATGCAAGCGGCTGGCGCGGCTACAGGCTGGACAGCTCAGCGTCACATCATCTTGCCCAGCGAACCAACTGCCGACAGCGTCGTCCCAGGCAATCGCTTCAACGGCTGAGACCTGCCGACAGCTCGGACAGGCCAATCCATCCAGACCACTGTCGCCGGCATGGAACACGGTGCGCTCCTGCACGAGCTGAACGCCGCAGTACTCGATGCGCGGATCAGGCCCCTGCGCCCCGGCCCCCGGCGGATAAAGGCCGGTGTTCGGACTAGGTGCCGCCACGACTATCTTGTGCTCGATCAACCAATTCAGTATTCGACTGGCCCGTACCTGCGCCTCATCCTCGGAGGCACACTGCACAACGAACCAATGGACGGAATCCCCCATTTTTCTCTCCTTGAAAACCCCGGTTCGCAACGGTGCTGAAAGCCTAGATCCAGCCACCCCATTGCAAAAGCAGCAAACCGGCGTTTATGCACAGCACGGCGGCCAGGGTGGTGATGACGATGATTGCCGCTGCAAGTTCGTGATTGGCGCCCACAGCGCGGGCCATGACGAAGCTGGCCGCTGCCGTGGGGCTGGCGAAGTAGAGGAAGAGGATCGCCAGATCCGCCCCACGAAAGCCCCACAGCCAGGCGCCCAGGGTGCTCAGCAGTGGCAGCCAGACCATTTTCATCAGGCTCGCACCTATGGCCACGCCACTGCTGCGGCGTAGCGAGGCCAGGCTCAGCGTGCCACCAATGCAGATCAACGCCAGCGGCAGGGTCATCTGGGCGAAATATTCCGCCGAGGTCAGCAGCCAATGCGGCAAGGGGACCTGCCAGTAGGCGAAGGGCACGGCCAGCAGTACGCCGATGATCAGCGGGTTCTTCAGAATGCTCAGGGCGATGACCTTGACGCCGGGCTTCACCCCCGGGCTGTAGATGGCCAGCACCACCGCCGAAAGCGCGTTGTAGCAGAGGATCACCACCGCCGCGAGCAGGGAGCCGACCGACAGGCCATAGTCGCCATACATGCTGGTGGCCAGGGCCAGGCCGACGATGCCGTTGTTGCCGCGAAAGGCGCCCTGGGTGTAGATGCCGCGCTCGGCGAAAGGCACTCGCCAGACCGCCCAGGCCCAGGCGAGGAAGAACGAAGCCACGGTGGCCAGGAAGAAGTAGCTCAGCAGTTCCGGCTGCAGCGCCGTATCCAGATCGGCCTTGACCACACCGAGGAAAAGCAGCGTCGGCATGGTGCCGCGAAAGACCAGGCTCGAGGCGATATCGATGAAGGCACCATCGATCCAGCGCAAACGCTTGAGCACCACGCCGAGAAACAGCATGGCGAATACGGGGGCCGTGACGGCGAGGGTTTGGGCAGCGACGGCGAACATGTCCACACCTGGAGGGATGCCTGGCCGCCTATGTTAGCTGGCTAAGCATTTTCCGGCCATGGGCAAGCGCCTGTCGCGGCTGAAGCCGCTCCCACAGTCTCAGAGGCGTAGGGCGGACTCAGGAGCCTAAGCGAACAGTCCGCCGGGCCATGCCGAGCCAGGCACCAGAACCCACGCCCCATACTCCCGCCAACGGCATAATGCTGATCACCGCCCGGTATGCCCTACGGCTTTACCTGTCGCGGCTGACGCCCCTCCCCCAAGCTCAGCGCCGTACCGGGCGCTTCTGCAATTTGCGTTGCAGGGTACGGCGGTGCATACCAAGAGCACGGGCGGTGGCGGAGATGTTGCCTTCGTGCTCGGCCAACACGCGCTGGATGTGCTCCCACTGCAGACGATCCACCGACATCGGGTTTTCCGGCACCAGACTGTCGAGGTCGGCATGCTGCGACAACAGCGCGGTAAGCACATCGTCGGCGTCGGCCGGTTTGCACAGGTAGTTGGCGGCGCCACGTTTGATCGCCTCCACCGCCGTGGCGATGCTGGAATAGCCGGTGAGGATCACCACGCGCATCTCCGGGTCGAGCTCCAGCAGCTTGGGCAGCAGCACCAGGCCGGAGTCGCCTTCCATTTTCAGATCGACCACGGCGTAGTCGGGCAGGTCTTCCTTGGCCAGGGCCAGGCCCTCGTCGGCACTGGAGGCGGTGGAGACGCGCAGGCCGCGGCGGCTCATGGCGCGCGCCATGACGCGGGTAAAGGTGGGGTCATCGTCCACCAGCAGCAGGTGCGGGTGTTCTTCACCCTCGAACAGGGATTCTTCGCTCATGCTTGGTTTTCCTTGTCAGGCCACGCCGTAGGTACGCGGCAACTTCAATTCGGTGAGGGTGCCGCCTTCTTCGTGGTTATACAGCTTAACCGTGCCGCCGGCGCGGGTCACGCTGGCCTGGCTGAGGAACAGGCCGAGGCCGAAGCCTTTGCCCTTGGTGGTGAAGAAGGGTCGGCCAAGCTGCTCGGCGATGGCCAGCGGCACACCAACGCCATGGTCACGGATGCTCAGGCGCAACCACTGGTGATCCCAGTCGAGGCGGATGTCGAGCTTGTCCGGGCAGGCATCGGCAGCGTTGTTTAGCAGGTTGAGCAACGCCTGGGTGAGATCGGCCGGCGGCATGATGCGCGGCGGCGTACCACGGCCCAGGCACTGATAGCGGTAGCTGGCCTCGGGGCGCATCAGGTGCCAACGGTTGAGGGTGGTTTCCAGCCACTCGACGCTGGACTGCTCCACTACCGCCTGGCGCCGATCGTTCTCGGCGGCGCGCACCAGTTGCTGCAGGGTGTACTTGCACAGCTTGACCTGCTCTTGCAGCAGCGCCAGGTCGTCCTGCAGGGCCGGCTTGTCGCGGTATTCCTGGCGCAACTCCTTGAGCAGCACGCTCATGGTGCCCAGCGGTGTACCCAGCTCATGGGCAGCGCCAGCGGCCTGGGTGGCCACGGCCAGCAGTTGCTGGTCACGCATGTTTTCCTCGCGGCGCTCGGCGCGCAATTCATCCTGGCGGCGCAGTTCCTCGGCCATCTTGGCGACGAAGAAGGTGATCAGCGCAGCGGCCAGGGCGAAGCTCAACCACATGCCGTAGACCAGCAGGCTCTCGCGGGCGGCGGGCAGCTCCAGCGGGTGCGTCCACACCAGCAGCAGGGTGTAGCCGGTCAGAGCCAGGCCGGAGAGGACGATGGTGAACATCCACGGCAGGATCGCGGCAGCGATGGTCAGCGGCACCAGATAGTAGGAGACGAAGGGGTTGGTCGAGCCGCCCGAGTAATACAGCAGCACGCTGTGGATGATCAGGTCGCAGGCCAGTTGCACCGCGTACTCCACCTCGGTGACCGGCCAGGGCCCGCGCAGGCGCAGGGCCGTGCCCAGGCACAGCAGCAGCGAGATGCCGAGGGTCACCGACAGCTGCATCCAGGGCAGCATGAGGATGCCCGACTTGTAGGCCAGGCCCACCGAGCCGGCCTGGGCGGCGAGCACGAGAATACGGATGAGGGTCAGGCGCCAGAGGTTCTGGCGGCTGGCGGACAGTAGCTGAACGGGTTCGAGCATGACGACTCCATTGGTTGGAGCCGAGTATAACCAAGCCAGTCGCGGCCTTCCGCCGCTGCGGCAACCGGACGCACGGAGGGGAAAGGGTCTTGGTAATTTTGATCGGGGCGTGTCTGTTTGAAACCGGCTGGCAATACGGTGTTGGTTGTTCTTAATGCCTGTTCCGGATTGCCGCGGTTTTGTTGACGTTTTTGGTTTCGCCCTCCCGGGCGAGTCACTTTGCGAGCAAAGTAACCAAAACCCTCCGCCCGATCATCCGGCCCTCGCTACGCGAGGGTTCGCTCACTCCATCGCCGCTCCAGAGGCCCGCCCCGGTGGGCCATCCATGGCCCATCGCGGCTCTCGCGACATCCATGTCGCTCAACCTCTTCCACGACGATTCCGTTCGCCCTCCTGGGCGGGCTCTGCACGCGCCTGAACCTGCGGTAACTCCATGGGACTCTATGCGCTTGGATATTGGGTCAGCCTCAGGGCTGACCAGAATGCCGCCTGAAAGCCGGCAAGCTATCCACGCGCATGAAACTACGCGAATGAAAGTTTTGGTTTAACTTGACGACCCAATCGCGACTTCATCGCTACCAGAAGACGCCAGGCTTACCTTGAAATGCCAGTCCGTTCAGGCGCGCAAATGCCCCCTTCAGGAGGCCGAACGCAGGCATTGCGCAGGGGGCGAGCGGCATGGATGCCGCGAGAGGCGTAATGGGCCAGGGATGGCCCATGTACGCCGACCCCGGAGCGATGCCGGAGTGAGGGAAGTCGAGCGCAGCGAGACCCGGATGGCGGGGGTGCGTTTCTTTTGCTTACTTTTCTTTGCGCACTTCAAAGAAAAGTGAGTCGCCCGAGGGGGCGAAACAAGGAGTTTATGAAGGCACCTGAGCGGCGTCCAAAACATCTAAGGATGGTCTGAAACAGCCCTTCCTTGAAGAATATAGCCCTGCAACAATGAGGGCTACAGGGCAGTGAATTCGCCAAGTAGGTGCTTTTTCAGAGTTTTCCCAACGAACCAATACGAGCTACCACACAAACTTGCCAGTCCAGTATCAACATTGATTCCCCCAGGCTGTCCAAGAACAACAAAAAAGCGCACCACTTAACCCCATTCACGTTCCCCTGTCGTCTAACCTCGGGAAACGGCCATTACGGCCACTGAAAAAGGAACTGCCTCATGCGAAACCTGACCCGCCTCGCCACTGCCCTCGCCCTGACTGCCGCCAGCCTGGCCAGCAGCGCCCTGTTCGCCGACGAGGCGCGCTACAACCAGATCGCCCTGCGCGCCGAGGTGAATCAGGAAGTGGCCCACGACCTGATGCACGTCGCCCTCTATACCGAATCGCAAAACACCGACCCGGCCAAGCTGGCCGCCGAGATCACCAACACCCTCAACAAGACCCTGGAGCAGGCGCGCCAGGTCAAGGGCGTGGCGGTCAAGCTGGGCAGCCGCAACAGCTACCCGGTCTACGATGACAAGGGGCAGAAGATCACGGCCTGGCGCGAGCGCGCCGAAGTGCGCCTGGAAAGCGCCGACTTCGCCCGCCTGTCCACCCTCACCGGCGAGTTGCTGCAATCGATGAAGATGGCCGGCATGGACTTCAGCATCGCCAGCGATACCCGCAAGGCCCGCGAAGACGCCATGCTCAAGGACGCGGTCAATGCCTTCAAGGCACGCGCGCAACTGGCCACCGAAGCGCTCGGCGGCAAGGGTTACAAGCTGGTCAGCCTGAGCCTCAATACCGGCGGTTTCCAACCACCGATGCCCATGCGCGCCTACGCGGCCAAGGGCCTGGAGCGGATGGACGCAGCGCCGACGCCGCAGATCGAAGCCGGCACCAGCCAGGTCACGGTCAGCGCCGACGGCGTCATCGAAGTGCAGATGCCCTGAGCCACGCCCCATGTCGAAGCAACGCCGCTATCGAGCGATAGCGGCGTTCTGCCACCTGGCACCACTGTTCTTTCATAAATGCGACAACGGGTTACAGAGTCGTCACACAACCCGAGCTGAACGCCGCCTGCCTCTTGCCTCAGGCACATGCCCTGCATAGCTTGCCAGGAGGCCCTCACAAGGGGCTCCTCGCCAACAAGCAAAAAAACGATGAGGTCATGATGCGCAAGAACGCCACTATCCAGGCTTTGCTTACCGCTGGGCTGATTGCCAGCGCCCCCCTCGCCAGCGCCGCCAACCTGGTGTTCTGCTCCGAGGGCAGCCCCGCCGGCTTCGACCCGGCCCTGTACACCACCGGCACCGATTTCGACGCCTCGGCGGAAACCATCTTCAACCGCCTGACCCAGTTCGAGCGCGGCGGTACCAAGGTTCAGCCCGGCCTGGCCGAGAGCTGGACGGTCTCCGACGACGGCCTGGTCTACACCTTCAAGCTGCGCCCCGGGGTGAAGTTCCACACCACCGACTACTTCAAGCCCAGCCGCGAATTCAACGCCGACGACGTGCTGTTCACTTTCGAGCGCATGCTCGACAAGGATCACCCGTTCCGCAAGGCGTACCCCAGCGAGTTTCCCTACTTCACCGACATGGGCATGGACAGCAACATCGCCAAGGTGGAGAAGCTCGACGACATGACCGTGCGCTTCACCCTCAACCAGGTGGATGCTGCCTTCATCCAGAACCTGGCCATGAGCTTCGCCTCGATCCAGTCCGCCGAGTACGCCGACCAGCTTCTCAAGGCTGGCAAGGCCGCCGACATCAACCAGAAGCCCATCGGCACCGGCCCCTTCGTGTTCAGCCGTTACCAGAAGGACGCGGTGATCCGCTACAAGGGCAACAAGGACTACTGGAAGCCTGAAGACGTGAAGATCGACAACCTGATCTTCGCCATCAACACCGACGCCTCGGTGCGCATGCAGAAGCTCAAGGCCGGCGAATGCCATGTCACCCTGTTCCCGCGCCCGGCGGACATCGAGTCGCTGCAGAAGGATCCCAACCTGCAGATGCCCGAGCAGGCCGGTTTCAACGTCGGCTACATCGCCTACAACGTCACCCACCCGCCGCTGGACAAGCTGGAAGTGCGCGAAGCGCTGGACATGGCGGTGAACAAGCAGGCCATCCTCGATGCCGTGTACCAGAAGACTGGCCAGCTTGCCGTCAATGGCATGCCGCCGACCCAGTGGTCGTATAACGAAGACATCCAGGATCCGCCCTTCGACCCGGAAAAGGCCAAGGAACTGCTCAAGGCCGCCGGCGTCAAGGAAGGCACCGAGATCACCCTGTGGGCCATGCCGGTGCAACGCCCGTACAACCCCAACGCCAAGCAGATCGCCGAGATGCTGCAGGCCGACTGGGCCAAGATCGGCATCAAGGCGCGCATCGTCAGCTATGAATGGGGCGAGTACCTCAAGCGCGCCAAGGCCGGCGAGCATGACGCCATGCTGATCGGCTGGAGCGGCGACAACGGTGACCCGGACAACTGGCTCGGCACCCTCTACGGCTGCGATGCAGTCGACGGCAACAACTTCTCCAAGTGGTGCTACGAGGACTACGACAAGCTGGTCAAGGCCGCCAAGCGCACCACCGATGTGGACAAGCGCACCGAGCTGTACAAGCAGGCGCAGGTGATCCTCAAGCGCGAGGTGCCGATCACCCCGCTGGCGCACTCCACGGTGTACCAGCCGATGCGCAAGGAAGTGCATGACTTCCGCATCAGCCCCTTCGCGCTGAACTCCTTCTACGGTGTGAGCATCGACAAGTAGTGATGCGTGCGGCGCCCGCAAGGGCGCCGCCTCGAGGAGTTCCCATGCCAACCCTGCCTTTTCTGCGTGCCGGCCTGGTGCTGGCCGCGCTATTTACCGGGCCCGTGCTGGCTGCCAGCGACAGCCTGGTGGTATGCACGGAAGCCAGCCCCGAAGGCTTCGACATCGTCCAGTACACCGCGGCGGTAACCGCCGATGCCTCGGCGGAAACCCTGTTCGAGCGCCTGGTGGCCTTCGCCCCCGGCAGCAGCGAAATCGTCCCGGCCCTGGCGCAGAGCTGGGCGATCAGCGATGACGGCCTGAGCTACACCTTCACCCTGCGCCAGGGGGTGAAGTTTCACGGCAACGCGGATTTCACCCCGAGCCGCGACTTCAACGCCGACGATGTGCTGTGGAGCTTCCAGCGCCAGCTCGACTCCAACCACCCCTGGCACAAACTGTCGCCGCGCGGCTTTCCCTTTGCCGAGGCCATGGGCATGGCGCAGTTGATCGAGCGCATCGACAAGCTCGACGAGCACCGCGTACGCTTCGTGCTCAAGCATCCGGAAGCGCCTTTCCTGGCCAACCTGGCCATGGGCTTCGCCTCCATCTACTCCGCCGAGTACGCCGACCACCTGCTCGCCGCCGGCACGCCCGAGCGCCTCAACAGCCAGCCCATCGGCACCGGCCCGTTCATCTTCGAACGCTATGCCAAGGACGCCCAGGTACGCTTTCGCGCCAACCCCGACTACTGGGATGGGCCGCCGAGTATCAAACGCCTGCTGCTGGCCATCACCCCCGAGCCCAACGTGCGCCAGCAGCGGCTCAAGGCCGGTGACTGTCAGATCGCCCTGTACCCGCGCCCGGTAGATATCCCCGACCTCAAGCGCGAGCCAAAGCTGCAGGTGCTGGAGCTGGACTCGCTGCTGACCGCCTACATCGGCATCAACACCCGCCACCCACCGCTGGACGACGTGCGCGTGCGCCAGGCGCTGAACCTGGCCTTCGACAAGGCCACCTACGTTCGCGCGCAGTTTGGCGAAGGCAATGCCACACCGGCCGTGGCGCCCTATCCCGACACCCTGTGGGGCAGCGACCCGACGCTGCAGGACTGGCCACACGACCCCGAGCGCGCCCGCCAGTTGCTGGCCCAGGCCGGCCTTGGCGAGGGCTTCAAGCTGTCGATCTGGACCCGCCCAGGCGGCGGCCCGACCAACCCCAACCCGGGCATCGGCGCACAGATGCTGCAGGCCGATCTCGCCGCCGTCGGCATTCACAGCGACATCCGCGTGTTCGAGTGGGGCGAGCTGATCAAACGGGCCAAGAATGGCGAGCATGACCTGGTGTTCATGGGCTGGGCCGGCGACAACGGCGACCCGGACAACTTCCTCACCCCCAACCTGTCCTGCGCCGCCGCCGAAAGCGGCGAGAACCAGGCCGGCTGGTGCAACGAGGCCTTCGATGCGCTGATCACCCAGGCGCGCCAGGAACCCGAACAGAGCAAACGCGCCGCGCTCTATCGCCAGGCCCTGGCGATCTTCCATGAGCAGGCGCCGTGGATTCCCCTGGCCCACCCCAAGCAGTTCGCGGTCATCCGCAAGGGGGTCGAAGGCTTCGTCCTCAGCCCGTTGGGCTCGAACAACTTCACCCGGGTGAAGCTGCCATGAGCCACCCGCGCCAAGTTTTTGTGGGAGGGGCTTCAGCCGCGAAGCTGTCGCCGCTCAAGCGTCTCCCACAAGGCGCATACCGATCATCGGCAATATCCACAAAAACGCCGGGCCACGCAGCTCGGTGCGTACATACCGTCATGGAGTAAAACCGCCTGATGCTGTCATTTATCGCCAGACGCCTGGGGCTGTTGATCCCCACCTTCTTCGGCGTCACCTTGCTGACCTTCGCGCTGATCCGCCTGATCCCCGGTGACCCGGTGGAAGTGATGATGGGCGAACGCCGCGTCGACCCGGAAATGCACGCCCAGGCCATGGAGCGCCTGGGTCTGAACAAGCCGCTGTACGCGCAGTATTTCGACTACATCGGCCAACTCGCCCAGGGCGACCTGGGCAAATCGCTACGCTCGAACGTGGGCGTCTGGAACGAGTTCATCACCCTGTTCCCGGCCACCATCGAACTGTCCCTGGCCGCCTTGCTGTTCGCCGGCACCCTGGGCCTGGTGGCCGGAGTGGTCGCCGCACTCAAGCGTGGCTCGCTACTGGATCACGGGGTGATGGGCATAGCCCTGACCGGCTATTCCATGCCGATTTTCTGGTGGGGCCTGCTGCTGATCATGTTCTTCTCGGTGAACCTGGGCTGGACGCCGGTTTCCGGGCGCATCGACCTGCTTTACGACATCCCGCCGGTGACCGGCTTCATGCTCATCGACACCCTGCTGGCCGACGAGCCCGGCGCCTTCGCCGATGCCCTGCAACACCTGATCCTGCCCGCCATCGTGCTCGGCACCATCCCCCTGGCGGTGATCGCCCGCATGACCCGCTCGGCCATGCTCGAAGTGCTGCGCGAGGACTATATCCGCACCGCGCGGGCCAAGGGCCTGTCGCCGGCACGGGTGGTGTTCGTGCACGGCCTGCGCAACGCGCTGATCCCGGTGCTGACCGTGTTCGGCCTGCAGGTCGGCACCCTGCTGGCCGGCGCGGTGCTGACCGAAACCATCTTCTCCTGGCCCGGCATCGGCAAATGGCTGATCGAAGCCATCGGCGCCCGCGACTACCCGGTGGTGCAGAACGGCATCCTGCTGATCGCCTGCCTGGTGATCCTGGTCAATTTCACTGTGGACATTCTCTATGGCCTGGCCAATCCACGCATTCGTCATCAGAAGTAAGGAAGGTGTGATGAATCGTCTCGTAGGGTGCGCTGTGCGCACCATGGTTGTGGATCAACATTCGGTGCGCACAGCGCACCCTACCAAGTTCATCCTCATGGAGGGGGCACACCCATGACCACCTCCGCCACCCTCGACCAGAGCCTGCTCTACCCCTCGCCACTCAAGGAGTTCTGGCAGGCCTTCGCCCACAACAAGGGCGCCCTTGGCGGCCTGGCCTTCATGCTGCTGATGGTGTTCTGCGCGCTATTCGCCCCCTGGGTCGCGCCGCACGATCCCAGCGAGCAGTACCGCGACTTTCTCCTCACCCCGCCGGTGTGGCTGGAAGGCGGCCAATGGCAGTTCCTGCTTGGCACCGACGAGCTGGGCCGCGACCTGCTCTCGCGCCTGATCCATGGCGCGCGTCTGTCGCTGATCATCGGCCTGGCCTCGGTGCTGATGTCGCTGATACCCGGCATCCTCCTGGGCCTGGTCGCCGGCTTCTTCCCGCGCCTGCTCGGCCCCGGCATCATGCGCCTGATGGACGTGATGTTGGCCCTGCCCTCGCTGCTGCTGGCGGTGGCCATCGTCGCCATTCTCGGCCCAGGGCTGATCAACACCATCTTCGCCATCGCCATCGTCTCGCTGCCATCCTACGTGCGCCTGACCCGTGCGGCGGTAATGAGCGAGCTGAACCGCGACTACGTCACCGCCGCTCGCCTGGCCGGCGCCAGCCTGCCACGGCTGATGTTCGTCACCGTGCTGCCCAACTGCATGGCGCCGCTGATCGTGCAGGCCACCCTGAGCTTCTCCTCGGCGATTCTCGATGCCGCCGCGCTGGGCTTTCTCGGCCTTGGCGTGCAACCGCCGACGCCCGAGTGGGGCACCATGCTGGCCTCGGCACGCGACTACATCGAACGCGCCTGGTGGGTGGTGAGCCTGCCCGGCCTGGCGATTCTGCTCAGCGTGCTGGCGATCAACCTGATGGGCGACGGCCTGCGCGATGCGCTCGACCCGAAACTCAAGAATGCGCAGTAAGGAGCCCGGAATGAGCCTGCTGAATATCCGCAACCTTTCCGTCCGCTTCGGCTCCGCCATGCCGGTGGTCGACGGCCTCGATCTGAGCTTGGACAAGGGCGAGGTGCTGGCCATAGTCGGCGAGTCCGGCTCCGGCAAGTCGGTGACCATGATGGCGCTGATGGGCCTGATCGACGCGCCGGGCATCGTCCAGGCCGACTGCATGCAGTTCGACGGCACCGACATGCTGCGCCTCAAGGGCCGGCAGCGCCGGCAAGTCGTCGGCAAGGATCTGGCCATGGTTTTCCAGGATCCCATGACCGCCCTCAACCCCAGCTACACCGTGGGCTTCCAGATCGAGGAAGTGCTGCGCCAACACATGGGGCTGAAAGGCAAGGCGGCGCGCGCCCGCGCTCTGGAGCTGTTGGAGCGAGTGGAAATCCCCGGCGCCGCCAGTCGTCTGGACGCTTACCCGCACCAGCTTTCCGGCGGCATGAGTCAGCGTGTGGCGATTGCCATGGCGATTGCCGCCGAACCCAAGCTGCTGATCGCCGACGAGCCGACCACGGCGCTGGACGTGACCATCCAGGCGCAGATCATGGAGCTGCTGTTGAGCCTGCAACGCGACCAGGGCATGGCCTTGGTGCTGATCACCCATGACCTCGCCGTGGTCGCCGAAACCGCCCAGCGCGTCTGCGTGATGTACGCCGGCCAGGCAGTGGAGCTGGGCCGGGTGCCAACCCTGTTCGATGCCCCCAGCCACCCCTATACCGAAGCGCTGCTCAAGGCCATTCCCGAACACAGCCTGGGCGCCAGCCGCCTGGCCACCCTGCCCGGCATCGTCCCCGGCCGTTACGACCGCCCACTGGGCTGCCTGCTGTCACCGCGCTGCCCCTACGTGCAGGAACGCTGCCACCAGCAACGCCCGACGCTGGATGAACATTCCCGTGGCGCCGCGCGCTGCTTCTTTCCCCTGGAGGTGGCCTGATGAGCAACGTACTCGAAGCCCGTGAGCTGACCCGCCACTACAGCGTTTCGCGCGGCCTGTTCAAACCGGCAGCCACTGTACAGGCGCTCAATGGCGTGTCTTTCACGCTGGCGCCCGGCAAGACCCTGGCGGTGGTCGGCGAGTCCGGCTGCGGCAAGTCGACCCTGGCCCGCGCCCTGACCCTGATCGAGGAGCCCAGCGACGGCAGCCTGCAGATCGCCGGGCGCGAAGTGGCCGGCGCCAGCAAGGCCGAACGCCAGCAACTGCGCCTCGACGTGCAGATGGTGTTCCAGAACCCCTATGCCTCGCTCAACCCACGGCAGAAGATCGGCGATCAACTGGCCGAGCCGCTGCTGATCAACACCGAGCTGTCGCGCGCCGAGCGCCGCGACAAGGTGCAGGCGATGATGCAGCAGGTGGGCCTGCGCCCCGAGCACTATGCGCGCTACCCGCATATGTTCTCCGGCGGCCAGCGCCAGCGCATCGCCCTGGCCCGCGCCATGATGCTGCAACCCAAGGTGCTGGTGGCGGACGAGCCGACCTCGGCGCTGGACGTGTCTATCCAGGCGCAGGTGCTCAACCTGTTCATGGATCTGCAGGAAGAGTTCGGCACCGGCTACGTGTTCATCTCGCACAACCTCTCGGTGGTGCGCCATGTCGCCGACGAGGTGTTGGTGATGTACCTCGGCCGCCCGGCAGAAATGGGCCCGGCCGAAGCGCTGTACAGCCGCCCGCTGCACCCCTACACCCGCGCCCTGCTGTCGGCGACGCCGGCCATCCACCCCGACCCGCACAAGCCCCGGGTGAAGATCAGCGGCGAGCTGCCCAACCCGCTCGACCCGCCGTCCGGCTGCGCCTTCCACAAGCGCTGCCCGCATGCCGACGAGCGCTGCCGCGGCGAGCGCCCCGAGTTGAGGCTGATCGATGCGCGGCAGGTGGCTTGCCACCATGTCGAGCGGATCGCCTGACAGGTGAGTATTGCTGCGCGATACGGTGCCAGCCCTTTTCGCGGCTGAAGCCCGGTCAGGAGCGCCTTCAACGCGAGACTCTCTAGCCTGACGCCGATCGATCAGCACAACACGGATCCCGTGGGAGGGGCTTTAGCCGCGAGCTTTTTGTCGCGGCTAAAGCCCCTCCTACCGATCACGCCCCAATTCGGTTTGAAAGCGCGATGCGGATTGGCAGCCGGCGATGCGCGCAGGACAATCCCACCATCGCCCTCTTGGAGCACACCCCATGCTCGACCCGGATCGCTGCTGGCAGGCCGTCTGCGACCGTGACGCGGCGCAGGACGGTCGCTTCGTCTTCGCCGTGCACAGCACCGGCATCTACTGCCGGCCGAACTGCCCGGCGCGGCGACCGCGGCGCGACAACGTCAGCTTCCACCCCGACGCCAGCAGCGCCGAAGCCGCCGGTTTTCGCCCGTGCAAACGCTGCTCGCCACAGGGGCAAAGCCCGGCGCAACAGCTCGACGCCCTGGTACTGGCCGCCTGCGAGCTGCTGCGTGGCGAACAACGCCTGACCCTGACGCAACTGGCTGCGCGCATCGGCCTGTCGCCGTCGCACCTGGCCCGCGCCTTCAAGGCGCGCACCGGGCTTACCCCCAACGCCTGGGCCGCCGCCGAGCGGCGCCAGCGTCTCGACGCCCACTTGCCTGGCGCCCCCAGCGTATTGCAGGCAGCCCTGGAGGCCGGCTATTCCGGCACCCGCGCCCTGTATGAGAAGCCGCAAGCCATGAGTCCGCGCCAGCGCCGTCAGCAGGGAGCGGGCGAACATCTGCGCTACGCCATTGCACCCTGCCCACTCGGGCAGATGCTGCTGGCTACCAGCGACAGAGGCGTTTGTGCATTGTTGTTCGGCGACGAGCCGCAAACGCTGCGTGACGAGTTGCAACAGCGCTTCGTCGCCGCCCAGTTGGAAGAGGACGCTCCCGGCCTGCAAACCTGGCTGCAACAGGTACTCGCGCAACTGCAAGAGCCCGAGCGCGCCGCCCACCTACCCCTGGACATCCGCGGTACGGCCTTTCAGCAGCGTGTCTGGCAGGCACTGCAGGGCATCCCCAAGGGCGAAACACGCAGCTACGCCGAACTGGCCGCGCAATTGCATAGCCATCCTCGTGCGGTGGCCCGAGCCTGCGCCAGCAACGCCATCGGCCTGCTACTGCCATGCCACCGGGTGGTGGCCAGCGACGGCAGCCTCAGCGGCTATCGCTGGGGCCTGGCGCGCAAGCGGCAACTACTGGAGCAGGAAAGCGAGGCAGGATGAAACTGTCCACCTGGTCATAAATTCACCGGGTGAAATCTTGCTGCTATGATGCGCCGCTTTCGCAGAACCAAGCCTGTTTACCGCGCATTCTGGCGGATGTGCTTTGCTTGAATTCTGACCATTACCGCGCGCTCGCGCACCGGGGAGCCTCATATGCTGGAAAGACTGTTCCAACTCAAAGCCCACAATACCACGGTGCGCACCGAGGTTCTGGCCGGGTTCACCACCTTCCTGACCATGGCCTACATTCTCTTCGTCAACCCGGAAATGCTGGCCAAGACCGGCATGGATCACGGCGCGGTATTCGTCGCCACTTGCCTGGCCGCCGCCATCGGCTCGCTGGTGATGGGCCTCTGGGCCAACTACCCGATCGCCCTGGCGCCGGGCATGGGCCTCAATGCCTTCTTCACCTATACCGTGGTGATGACCATGGGCTATAGCTGGCAGACCGCCCTGGGCGCGGTGTTCCTTTCCGGTGCGATCTTCTTCCTGCTGTCGATCTTCAAGATCCGCGAGTGGATCATCCACAGCATCCCCCTGGCACTGCGCGCCGGCATCGCCGCCGGTATCGGCCTGTTCCTGGCGATCATCGCGCTGAAGAACGCCGGCATAGTGGTCGATAACCCGGCCACCCTGGTCGGCCTCGGTGACCTTAGCCAGGGCGGCGCGCTGCTGGCCTGCCTGGGCTTCTTCGTCATCGCCGCGCTGGCCTACCGCCAGGTCACCGGCGCAGTGATGATCGGCATTCTGCTGGTCACCGGCCTGTCCATCGTCCTGGGCCTGTCGAAACTGGACGGGCTGGTGTCGATGCCGCCGTCGCTGATGCCCACCCTGCTACAGCTGGACATCGCCGGCGCACTGGACATCGGCCTGGTCAGCGTGATCTTCGCCTTCCTCTTCGTCGACCTGTTCGACACCTCCGGCACCCTGGTCGGCGTGGCGCAGAAAGCCGACCTGCTGGACAAGGACGGCAAGATGCCGCGCCTGGGCCGTGCCCTGCTGGCCGACAGCACCGCCACCATGGCTGGCGCCGCACTGGGCACCAGCACCACCACCAGCTACATCGAATCGGCGGCCGGCATCAGCGCCGGCGGGCGCACCGGCCTGACGGCCTGCGTGGTCGCCGCGCTGTTCCTGCTCAGCCTGTTCTTCGCCCCGCTGGCCGGTGCCGTGCCGGCTTACGCCACCGCCCCGGCACTGCTGTTCGTCGCCGTGTTGATGATGAGCAGCCTGGCGCAGATCGACTGGGACGACCTGACCGTCGCCGCCCCCGTGGTGGTCGCCGCCCTGGCCATGCCGCTGACCTTCTCCATCGCCAACGGCATCGCCTTCGGCTTCATCGCCTGGACCGCGGTGAAGGTGCTGGCTGGCCGCTGGCGTGAGCTGAACGCCGCGATGTGGGTGCTCTCGGTATTGTTCGTCATCAAGCTGGCGTATTTCGCCTGATGTAGATGTAGGGTGGACATCGCTTTTCATGTCCACCAACCCTTCTTGCCGGCCACGCCGATGGTGGATGAAAAAAGCGTCATCCACCCTACGGCGCGCCACCGACGAGCAACCCCAGGCACGCGCCCATCGCCTCCGCTACAATGGCGCCCCCGTTTTCTGCCCGCATGAGTGACCGATGAGCCGCCCCGCATTCGACCCCGCCGCCTACGACGCCCAACTCGCCGAGAAGAAGGCCCGCCTGGTCGAACTGCTGGCCCCCTTCGCCGCCCCCGAGCCCGAAGTGTTCGACTCGCCGCGCGAGCACTACCGCATGCGCGCCGAATTCCGCCTGTGGCGGGAAGACGGCCAACGCCACTACGCGATGTTCGCCCCGGGAGACAAGCACACGCCGATCCTGCTCGACGACTTCCCCATCGCCAGCCTGCGCATCAACGAACTGATGCCACGCCTGCGCGCCGCCTGGCAGGCCAGCGAAGCGCTGTCGTTCAAGCTGTTCCAGGTGGAGTTCCTCACCACTCTGGCCGGCGATGCGCTGATCACCCTGGCCTACCACCGCCCGCTGGACGCGGCCTGGCAGGCCGAGGCGGAAAAGCTGGCCGCCGAGCTGAACGTCAGCCTGGTCGGCCGTTCCCGTGGCCAGCGTCTGGTGATCGGCCGCGACTACGTGGAAGAACAACTCAGCGTCGCCGGGCGCAGCTTCCGCTACCGCCAGCCGGAAGGCGCCTTCACCCAGCCCAACGGCCGGGTGTGCGAGAAGATGCTGGGTTGGGCCTATGACGTGCTCGGCGAACGCGGCGACGACCTGCTGGAGCTGTACTGCGGCAACGGCAACTTCACCCTGCCGCTGGCCACCCGCGTGCGCCGCGTGCTGGCCACCGAGATCAGCAAGACTTCGGTGAACGCCGCTCTGGCCAACCTGGCCGACAACGGCGTGAGCAACGTCGAACTGGTGCGCCTGTCCGCCGAGGAGCTGACCCAGGCCCTGAACGAAGTGCGCCCGTTCCGCCGCCTCGCCGGCATCGATCTGAAAAGCTACGACTTCGGCAGCGTCTTCGTCGACCCGCCGCGCGCGGGAATGGATCCGGACACCTGCGAACTGACCCGGCGCTTCGAGCGCATCCTGTATATCTCCTGCAACCCGGAAACCCTGGCCGCCAACATCGCCCAGCTCAACGACACCCACCAGGTGACGCGCTGCGCCCTGTTCGACCAATTCCCCTACACCCATCACATGGAAGCCGGCGTGCTGCTGGAAAGGCGCTGATTGTCGGGGTCTGGTCGTCCGGTACCCCCCGGATTGCATCCGGGCTACATGGTCGATGAGTAGAGTGGACAACGCTTTTTTGTGGTTCATTGCCTTTTCAGGGGGAATGCCTGCTCGACACCGGACTGGCAAGTTTGTGTGTTGTTTTCGGTGTTCAAGCTGCTTATCGGCGTTCTGCTGATGTCCCCTGTTTCGCCC
>NZ_JBQLIX010000035.1:0-59394 GCF_052156495.1 Pseudomonas sp. NCHU5216
AATCCGATACCAGAAGCCTGGCATCGGATTTTCGTGGAAGCCCCGCGGGGGCTCAAATGCTTAAGTGAACAGCATTAGCCTCATCGAGGCGGTTTTTTTCGTTGACGGCTTACAGCCCGTTCTTGGCCTTGAACTCGCGACGACGACGATGCAGCACTGGCTCGGTGTAGCCATTGGGCTGCTTGGTGCCCTCGATCACCAGCTCCAGCGCGGCCTGGAAGGCGACGTTGTTGTCGAAGTCCGGGGCCATCGGGCGGTACAGCGGGTCATTGGCGTTCTGCCGATCCACCACCGGCGCCATGCGCTTGAGGCTCTCGACCACCTGCGCTTCGGTAACGATGCCGTGGCGCAGCCAGTTGGCCAGCAGTTGGCTGGAAATACGCAGGGTGGCACGGTCTTCCATCAGGCCGACGTCGTTGATGTCCGGCACCTTGGAGCAGCCCACACCCTGGTCGATCCAGCGCACCACGTAACCGAGGATGCCCTGAGCGTTGTTGTCCAGCTCGTTGCGGATTTCGTCCTGGCTCCAGTTGGTGTCCTTGGCCAGCGGGATGGTCAGAATGTCGTCCACCGAGGCCGGGGTGCGCTTGGCCAGTTCGGCCTGACGGGCGAACACGTCGACCTTGTGGTAGTGCAGCGCGTGCAGGGTGGCAGCAGTCGGCGACGGCACCCAGGCGGTGTTGGCACCGGACAACGGGTGGGCGATCTTCTGCTCGAGCATGGCGGCCATCAGATCCGGCATGGCCCACATGCCCTTGCCGATCTGCGCGCGGCCCTGCAGGCCGGTGGCCAGGCCGACGTCGACGTTGTTGTTCTCGTAGGCGCCAATCCAGGTCTCGCTCTTCATGGCCGCCTTGCGCACCACCGCGCCGGCTTCCATGGAGGTGTGGATCTCGTCGCCGGTGCGGTCGAGGAAGCCGGTGTTGATGAACACCACACGCTCGCTGGCAGCCTTGATGCAGGCCTTGAGGTTGACCGTGGTGCGGCGCTCCTCGTCCATGATGCCGACCTTCAGGGTGTTGCGCGGCAGGCCCAACACCTCTTCGACGCGGGTGAAGATCTCGCTGGTGAAGGCGACTTCTTCCGGGCCGTGCATCTTCGGTTTGACGATGTACACGCTGCCGGTGCGGGTGTTCTTGCGCGTGGTGTTGCCATTGAGGTTGTGAATGGCGATCAGGCTGGTGAACAGCGCGTCCTGAATGCCTTCCGGAATCTCGTTGCCAGCGGCGTCGAGAATGGCCGGGTTGGTCATCAGGTGGCCGACGTTACGCACGAACAGCAGCGAGCGGCCGTGCAGGGTCAGCTCGGAGCCGTCCGGTTTGGTGTAGACGCGATCCGGGTTCATGGTGCGGGTGAAGGTCTGGCCGCCCTTGGACACTTCCTCGGCCAGGTCGCCCTTCATCAGGCCCAACCAGTTGCGGTAGACCACCACCTTGTCATCGGCATCGACGGCGGCGACGGAGTCTTCGCAGTCCATGATGGTGGTCAGCGCAGCTTCCATCAGCACGTCTTTCACGCCGGCGGCGTCGGTGCTGCCGATGGGGCTGTTGGCGTCGATCTGGATCTCGAAGTGCAGGCCGTTGTGCTTGAGCAGCACGGCGATCGGCGCGCTGGCTTCGCCCTGGAAGCCAACCAGTTGCGCGTCGTCGCGCAGACCACTGTTGCTGCCACCCTTGAGGGAAACCACCAGCTTGCCGCCTTCGATGCGATAGCCGGTAGCGTCGGCATGGGAGCCAGCGCCCAGCGGCGCCGCCTCGTCGAGGAAGGCACGGGCGAAGGCGATAACCTTGTCGCCACGCACCTTGTTATAGCCCTTGCCCTTCTCGGCACCGCCTTCTTCGCTGATCACGTCGGTGCCGTAGAGGGCATCGTACAGCGAGCCCCAGCGGGCGTTGGAGGCGTTCAGGGCGAAGCGCGCATTCATCACCGGCACCACCAGTTGCGGGCCGGCGAGCTGGGCGATCTCTTCATCGACATTGGTGGTGCTGGCCTGGAAGTCGGCTGGCTCCGGCAGCAGGTAGCCGATTTCCTGGAGGAAGGCCTTGTAGGCAGCCGCGTCGTGGGCCTGGCCCTTGCGCGCCTGGTGCCAGGCGTCGATCTGCGCCTGCAGCTCGTCGCGTTTGTCCAGCAGAGCGCGGTTCTTCGGTGCCAGCTCGCCGATCACCGCGGCGGCACCGGCCCAGAACTTGTCGGCAGCGAGGCCGGTGCCAGGAATGGCTTCGTTGTTCACGAAGTCGTACAGGGCTTTGGCGACCTGCAGGCCACCGACTTGAACGCGTTCAGTCATCACTTGCCTCACTCTCTAGAGCTTTACGATAGCCGCATCGGAGACGGTCTGGCCGTCTTGTAGTCCTTGGCGCGGCATACTACATCAAGATTTCTGGAAAATGCACCGGAAGGGCGTCAGTCCGCGACCAAAGTTCTAATTTCAGTCACATGCAAAATCCTGAAGCCAGCAGTCCAAGGCATTGCAGCATACAAACCTGTTTTTTGTATACAGGATTACTGACTATTGAGAACAATGCCCTGAGCGCCTGCCCGCCTATACTGCAACGACCCCGTTGGAGAATGCCATGCTCGTTACCGCCGCAAGCCCATCCGACCTGAGCGACCTCGTCCCGCTGTTCGCGGCCTACCTGCGCTTCTATGAAGTGCCGCGCAGCGCTGAGGACATCCGTGCCTTCCTCGGTGCACGGCTGGCTCAGGGCGATGCGCAACTGTTGATCGCCCGCGATGAGGGTGGCCGAGCGCAAGGCTTCGTCCAGCTCTACCCCTTCCACTCATCCCTGGCGCTGCGCCCGGCTTGGTTGCTCAGCGATCTGTACGTCGAAGAGCACGCGCGCCGTGCCGGTGTTGGCGAAGCGCTGATGAATGCTGCTCGTGCCCATGCCGAAGCGCATGGCGCCTGTGGCCTGCAACTGGAAACGGCCAAGACCAACCTTGCCGGGCAGCGCCTGTACGAGCGCCTGGGTTACATTCGGGACGAGCAGTTCTTCACCTACTGGCTGGCGCTTGGCGATCAGTCCACTGGAACCCTGTGAATTAGAGAGGCTGTAGATGGATCATCTGGTATTGACAGTGATTGCCGAAGATCAACCGGGCCTGGTCGAGCGCCTGTCCGGCTGCGTCGCCGCCCACGGTGGCAACTGGCTGGAAAGTCGCATGGCGCGCATGGCCGGGCAGTTCGCCGGGATCGTGCGGGTGGAACTGCCGGCCGAGGCACATGGCGGCCTGATCAAGGATCTCGAGGCCATGAGCGCACAGGGCATCCGTGTGCAACTGGCGGCCAGCGGTAGCGAGCCGGGTGGGCGTTTCAGCTCGATCCGCCTGGAGCTGGTGGGCAATGACCGCCCCGGCATCGTGCGCGACATCACCCGCGTGCTGGCCGAACAGGGGATCAACCTGGAAAGCCTGCTCACCGAGGTCGCCCCGGCGCCGATGAGCGGCGAGTTGCTGTTCACCGCCGAAGCTCTGCTGGCGGTGCCCGAAACCTTGCCACTGGAGCAATTGCAGGCGCGCCTGGAAACCCTGGCCGACGATCTGATGGTGGAGCTGAACCTGCGCCAGGAGGAATGAAGCCAGGGCGGATGCAACGCCCAGCTATCCACGGCTTGCGTGGATCAAGCTGTGGATAAGCTGGGGAGCCTCGACGCCCTGACTAGTGCGCCGGGGCTTTCCGCTGAGCGAACAAAAAACGAGCAGGATCAATGACTTGTGCTGGCTCACAGGGGCAGGCGTAACACCGCTTGCCCGGCACGTGCCTTCCACGCACCGATTTGGTTCAGGGCACGCCTCTTGCTTGCCCACTCGGTCAACTACCCGTGGAATCCCTGCCCTGCCATGAATCTGCCTGCCACCCTGTTCACGCCGAGCTGGCCCGCCGAGCTGGAGCTGGCCTACGCGCGGCATGGCGAACGCACCACTCCAGTGCAGAGGCGCCATCTTGGCCCACTTAGAGTGCAAAAGCATCTGTATGCAGAAGGGCCAGAGGTCTGCCAGCACATCATCGTCCACCCGCCTGGCGGCATCGCCGGGGGTGACCGCCTGGATATCTCGGCCCATGCCGGCGAAGGCACCTGGGTACAGCTCACCAGTCCCGGGGCAGCCAAGTGGTATCGCGCCGCTGGCGTCGCCCATCAGGATCTACGCCTGCGCGTGGAAGCTGGCGCCACCCTGGAATGGCTGCCGCAGGAAACCATCATCTACGCCGGCGCCCAGGCCGAACTGCACACGCAGATCGACCTGCACGGCGACGCCCGCCTGCTGTACTGGGACATCATCGCCTTGGGCCGCCCGGCTGCCGACGAACGTTTCACCAGCGGCCATTTCCAGGCCGCGCTGGATATCCGCCGCGACGGCAAGCTGCTCTGGCACGAACGCCAGCGCATGGCAGGCGGCGACGGCCTGCTGGATTCACCCATCGGCCTCGACGGCCAGCCAGTATTCGCCACCCTGCTGGTAAGTGGCGAGGTGGACGCCGACCTGCTGGAGCGCTGCCGTGAACTGAAGATCGACGGCGTGCGCGGCGACCTCAGCCAGCTTTCCGGCCTGCTGGTCGCCCGTTGCCTGGCCAGCGAAGCGCTCAAGGCGCGGGCCTGGCTGATCGCCCTGTGGCGCCTGCTACGCCCGGCGCTGCTGGGGCGCGAGGCAGTGCCACCAAGAATCTGGAGCACATGACGGCGAACGTAAAAAGCGACATCCGCCCTACCACCACAGGCATTCCGGCGATGCCTGGCATACGCCCCAAGGGAGTAACACGATGGATCTGAGTCCACGCGAGAAAGACAAGCTGCTGATCTTCACCGCCGGCCTGGTGGCCGAGCGCCGCCTGGCCCGTGGGGTGAAGCTGAACTACCCGGAGGCCATGGCCTATATCTCCGCCGCCCTGCTCGAAGGCGCCCGCGACGGCCAGACCGTGGCCGAGCTGATGCACTTCGGCACCACCCTGCTGGCTCGCGATCAGGTGATGGAGGGCGTACCGGAGATGATCCCGGAAATCCAGATCGAAGCCACCTTTCCCGACGGCACCAAGTTGGTGACCGTCCACCAACCGATCGCCTGAACCATGGCCCACTCGATCACGGATGCCGGTGAAGCCGATCTGCCCGGCATCCTGGCCATCTACAACGACGCGGTGGAGTTCACCACGGCGATCTGGAACGAGACGCTGGTGGATCTCGCCAACCGCCGCACCTGGCTGGCCGAGCGCACGGCAGCGGGCTTTCCCGTGCTGGTGGCGCGCGATGCAACCGGCGAGGTGCTCGGCTATGCCAGCTATGGCGCCTGGCGCCCGCACGATGGCTACAAGCACACCGTCGAGCACTCGGTCTACGTGCGTGCCGACCAACGCGGAAAAGGCCTGGGGCCGGTGCTGATGCAGGCGCTGATCGAACGGGCCAGAGCGGCCAAGCTGCATGTCATGGTGGGGGCCATCGAATCGGAAAATACCGCCTCGATCCGCCTGCACCAGCGCCTCGGTTTCGTCACCAGCGGGCAGATGCCCCAGGTCGGCCGCAAGTTCGACCGCTGGCTGGATCTGACCTTTATGCAACTGATCCTCGGTGAGTGACCCCATGGACGTGACACTGCACATGCTCACCTCCGACGACTTCGCCGCTTACCGCCAGGGCCTGATCGCCCTGCTGCTCGATGCGGTCGAGCACGGTGCTTCGGTGGGGTTTCTCGCTGACCTCGACGCCCAGGGCGCCCATGCCTATTTCGCTCAGGTAGAGGCGGCGCTACTGGAGGGTTCGTTGCTGCTCTGGATCGCACACGAACGCGGCGAGGTATTGGGCAGCGTGCAACTCAGCCTGTGCCAGAAGCCCAATGGCCTGAACCGCGCGGAAATCCAGAAGCTGCTGGTGCTGAGCGAAGCGCGCCGACGCGGTATCGCCCGCCTGTTGATGCAGGCCGTCGAACAGGAAGCGGCGAGCCGCAAGCGCGGCCTGCTGTACCTCGATACCGAAGCGGGCAGCGACGCGGAACAGCTCTATCGCCACCTCGGCTACCAGTGCATCGGTGGCCTACCCGATTACGCCTGCGGCCCGGACGGCACCTACCGGGCCAATGCCATCTACTACAAGACGCTTGCGAGGCCTTCACCATGATTCCTGGCGAATACCAGATTGCCGACGGCGAGATCGAGCTCAATGCCGGTCGCCGCACCTTGACCCTGTCCGTGGCCAATAGCGGCGACCGACCGATCCAGGTCGGCTCGCACTACCACTTCTTCGAGACCAACGACGCCCTGCTGTTCGACCGCGCCGCCGCACGCGGCATGCGCCTGAACATCCCCGCCGGCACCGCCGTGCGCTTCGAGCCGGGGCAGAGCCGCGAGGTGGAGCTGGTCGACCTGGCCGGCGCGCGCCGCGTGTTCGGCTTCGCCGGGCGGATCATGGGCGATCTATAACCCGTAGGGTGCGCTGCGCGCACCAGACACAACACCGATAGCCGTGGTGCGCGTAGCGCACCCTACGAGGGCATTCAATGAAGATTTCCCGCCAAGCCTACGCCGATATGTTCGGCCCCACCGTCGGCGACAAGGTGCGCCTGGCCGATACCGACCTGTGGATCGAAGTCGAGAAGGATTTCACCACCTACGGCGAAGAAGTGAAGTTCGGCGGCGGCAAGGTGATCCGCGACGGCATGGGCCAGGGTCAACTCTGCGCCGCCGAGGTGGTCGACACCCTGATCACCAACGCGCTGATCATCGACCACTGGGGCATCGTCAAGGCCGACGTCGGCCTCAAGGACGGGCGCATCGCCGCCATCGGCAAGGCCGGTAACCCGGATATCCAGCCGGACGTGACCATCGCCATCGGCGCCGGCACCGAGGTGATCGCTGGCGAAGGCATGATCCTCACCGCTGGCGGCATCGACACCCATATCCACTTCATCTGCCCGCAGCAGATCGAAGAGGCGTTGATGAGCGGCGTGACCACCATGATCGGCGGCGGCACCGGCCCGGCCACCGGCACCAACGCCACCACCTGCACCTCCGGGCCGTGGCACATGGCGCGCATGCTGCAGGCCGCCGACGCCTTCCCGATGAACCTGGGCTTTACCGGCAAGGGCAATGCCTCGCTGCCCGAGCCCTTGATCGAGCAGGTCAAGGCCGGCGCCATCGGCCTCAAGCTGCACGAGGACTGGGGCACTACTCCGGCCGCCATCGACAACTGCCTGAGCGTGGCCGACCAGTACGACGTGCAGGTGGCGATCCACACCGACACGCTGAACGAATCCGGCTTCGTCGAAACCACCCTTGGCGCCTTCAAGGGCCGCACCATCCACACCTATCACACCGAGGGTGCCGGTGGCGGCCATGCGCCGGATATCATCAAGGCGTGTGGGTTCTCGAATGTGCTGCCCAGCTCGACCAACCCGACCCGGCCCTTCACCAAGAACACCATCGACGAGCATCTGGACATGCTCATGGTCTGCCACCACCTCGACCCGAGCATCGCCGAGGACGTGGCCTTCGCCGAGAGCCGTATCCGCCGCGAAACCATCGCCGCCGAAGACATCCTCCACGACCTCGGCGCCTTCTCCATGATCAGCTCCGACAGCCAGGCCATGGGCCGCGTCGGCGAGGTGATCACCCGCACCTGGCAGACCGCCGACAAGATGAAGAAGCAGCGCGGCGCACTGCCCGAAGACGCGCCGGGCAACGACAACTTCCGCGTCAAGCGCTACATCGCCAAATACAGCATCAACCCCGCCATCACCCATGGCATCAGCCATGAAGTGGGCTCCATCGAAGTGGGCAAGTGGGCCGACCTGGTGCTCTGGCGCCCGGCCTTCTTCGGCGTGAAGCCGACGCTGATCCTCAAGGGTGGGGCGATTGCTGCGAGCCTGATGGGCGACGCCAACGCCTCGATCCCGACGCCGCAACCGGTGCACTACCGACCGATGTTCGCCAGCTACGCCGGCAGCCGCCATGCCACCAGCATCACCTTCATCAGCCAGGCGGCATTCGACGCCGGCGTGCCGCAGCAGCTCGGTTTGCAGAAGCAGATCGGCGTGGTCAAAGGCTGCCGCGAGGTGCAGAAGACCGACCTGATCCACAACGGCTACCTGCCCAATATCGAGGTGGATGCGCAGAACTATCAGGTCAAGGCCGATGGCCAGTTGCTCTGGTGCGAACCGGCCGAGGTGCTGCCGATGGCGCAGCGATATTTCCTGTTCTGATCATGGCGGCTCGCCTGCACGGCAGGCGAGCCGGGGTTTGCGCAGCTTATCGGTTGGCACCGGACTGGTTAGTTTGTGTGTTGGCTCGTTGAGTGTTTTGGACGCCGCCTCGGTGTTTTCAGAGATTCCGGGGTTCGCCCCCTCGGGCGACTGAGCGAGTGGGCATTCCATAGGTTGCTCAGCGTGTTCTAGTGTCTGTGAAATCGCATATGGGTCGTCGAGTTAAACCAAAACTTTCATTCGTGCGGCTGCTCTTCGGTCAGCCCCTAGGCTGACCTTAAATTCAAGCGACAGAGTCCCAAAGAGTTACCGGAGGTTCAGGCGCGTGCAGAGCCCGCCCAGGAGGGCGAACGCAATCGCCGTGGAAGAGGTTGAGCGGCATGGATGCCGCGAAAGCCACGATGGGCCATGGATGGCCCACCGTGGCGGGCCTCTGGAGCGGCGATGGAGTGAGCGAACCCTCGCGAAGCGAGGGCCGGATGATCGGGCGGAAGGTTTTGGTTACTTTGCCCGCAAAGTGACTCGCCCGGGAGGGCGAAACCAAAAACATCAACAAAAACGCGGCAATTCGGAACAGGCGCAAGAACATCCAACACACAAATTTGTCAGTCCGCTCTCAATCCCCCCAAAAACTCACACCACCACACGCCGGCGCGAATTGATCCAGATATCCAGGCTATAGACCACCAACCCCGCCCAGATGCAGGCGAAGGCCATCAGCTTGGCGGGGTCGAAATGCTCGCCGAATAGCAGCACCGCCTGCAGCATCACCAGAGTCGGGGCGATGTACTGCAGAAAGCCCAGAGTGGTGTATGGCAGATGCCGCGCAGCGGCGTTGAAACACACCAACGGGATCAGGGTGATGGGGCCGGCCAGGGCCAGCAACAGCACCTCGCCGCTGCTCCAGAACTCGCCCTGGCTGCTCATCGCCGCCGGGTGCAGAGCCAGCCAGATCAGCGCCACCGGCAGCAACAGCCAGGTTTCCACCACCAACCCAGGCAGCGCCGCCACCGGCGCCTGCTTGCGAATCAGGCCATAGAAACCGAAGCTCAGCGCCAATGCCAGGGATACCCAGGGCAAGCTGCCCACCTGCCACACCTGCTGCAGCACGCCGAGGGCCGCCAGGCCCACGGCCAGCCACTGCAGACGGCGCAGACGCTCGCCGAGGATGAGCAAGCCAAGCAGCACGTTCACCAACGGGTTGATGTAGTAGCCCAGGCTGGCTTCGAGCATGCGGTCGTTGTTCACCGCCCACACGTAGATCAGCCAATTGCTGGCGATCAGCAGGCCACAGCCGGCCAGCACCAACAGGCGTTTGGGATGCTCACGCAATTCGCGCCACCAGCCTGGGTGCTTCCACACGGCCAGCAGCAAAGCCCCGAACAGCGCCGACCAGAGCGCGCGATGCACGATGATTTCCAGCGCCGGTACGGCCTGAAGCGCTTTGAAGTAGATGGGAAACAGGCCCCAGATGATGTATGCGGTCAGGCCCAGCAGATACCCGCGTTGCGGGTTGGCGGTGGTCATCAGGGCTCCTTGCGATGAATGACGAGCGCCGAATTCTAGTCGCCTAGCCCCCTTCTTGTCTGTCGATGACCTGCTAGCAGAGCGTTGAAAAGCTACCTGCTAGAGGTCACGCAACAGCAGCGCATACGCCAGATCGACGGCGGCTGGCAACGGCAGGAATACCCGGTGGCCGTCCCCCGGCGCCACGCTGATACGCTCGCCGTGACGGTTTTCCAGGTGCTCCAGAGTGAAGCGCAGATTGCCCTGCGGGGTCATCAGTTCGAGCGTATCGCCCAGCTCGAAGCGGTTCTTCACCTGCACCTCGGCCAGTTCGCCACGGCGTTCGCCGGTCAGTTCGCCGACGAACTGCTGGCGCTCGGCAAGGGAGTTGCCGCGCTGGTAGTTCTGGTATTCATCATGCACGTGGCGGCGCAGGAAACCTTCGGTATAGCCACGGTTGGCCAGCGCATCGAGGTCATGCATCAGAGCGATGTCGAAGGACCTACCGGCCAGCGCGTCGTCGATGGCGCGTCGGTAGGCCTGGGCCGTGCGTGCGCAGTAGAAGTGACTCTTGGTGCGGCCCTCGATCTTCAACGAGTGCACGCCCATGGCCAGCAGCCTTGGCACGTGCTGCAGTGCGCGCAGATCCTTGGAGTTCATGATGTAGGTGCCGTGCTCGTCCTCGAAGGCGGCCATCTGCTCGCCGGGGCGGCTCGCCTCCTCCAGCAGGAAGGCCTGGGTGGTCGGCGCGCCTTGGCCGAGGGTGGGTTCGACCAGCTGCACGATATCGCCGGTTTCGTTCTCTCCGGCTGGCGTGGCCTGGTACTGCCAGCGGCAAGCGTTGGTGCAGGTGCCCTGGTTGGGGTCGCGGCGGTTGATGTAGCCCGACAGCAGGCAGCGCCCGGAATAGGCCATGCACAGCGCGCCATGGACGAACACCTCCAGCTCGATGTCGGGCACCGCCTGGCGGATCTCCTCGATCTCTTCCAGCGCCAGCTCGCGGGAGAGGATCACCCGGCTCAGGCCCTGGCGCCGCCAGAACTCGACGCTGGCCCAGTTCACCGCATTGGCCTGCACGGAGAGATGGATCGGCATATGCGGGAAATGCTCGCGCACCAGCATGATCAGCCCGGGGTCGGACATGATCAGCGCATCGGGCGCCATCGCCACCACCGGTTCCAGATCCTTGAGAAAGGTCTTCAGCTTGGCGTTGTGCGGGGCGATGTTGACCACCACATAGAACTGCTTGCCCTGAGCGTGCGCCTCGGCAATGCCGATGGCCAGGTTGGCGTGGTCGAACTCGTTGTTGCGTACCCGCAGGCTGTAGCGCGGTTGCCCGGCATACACCGCGTCGGCGCCATAGGCGAAGGCATAGCGCATGTTCTTGAGGCTGCCGGCCGGCGACAGCAGTTCGGGAAAACGGGGCATGACCGCAAGCTCGGGAATCTGGGGGCTGGCGATTCTAGAGAACGGCACGACGCCGGCATTGATCTGGGTCTATCGATGCGCGGAAAAGCGCCCGAGTGAACGCCGTGGTGGTGCGCACAGCGCACCCTAAGCAATATCCGGCGTAAAAGGCACCCGTAGGGTGCGCCGTGCGCACCGATGCCGCCACGCTCAGCGCAAGGGCCCGCTAGCGACAAACCTGACGATAGAGCACCTCGTCCTTGTCGATACGCTTGAGCTGCGCCATCACGGGTTGCTGCTGGGCATCGAGCGGCAGCAGCTCGCCGGTCTGGCAGTTGAGCAGATGCGCCTGGTGCGAAACGTGATCGATGTGCTGCTTCTCGAAGCGATACAGCATGAACTCGGCCACCTGCGCATCGCCCACCTGGCGGCGCACGATGCTCTTGCTGTCGAGTACGGTGAAGGCCGTGGTAATCGGCAGGAAGTAGCTCCACGGGCGCCAGAACACATGGCCGGCCTCACTGGCCACCACTACAGACTCGGGCGGCTGCCGCTCGAGCTGGTGGTCGAACCAGGAATACTCGTAGACGATCTGGTAGCCCAGCATGCCGAGGCCGCCGAACAGCGGAACGATCCATTTCGGCAATCGATTGCCGGTGAGTTTGCGCAGCAACAGGGCTACGCCGGCAGCGCCGAGCCCCGCTACCACGATGGCGAGCAAAGTCCACAACATGGGGGATTCCTGAAATAGCACGGGCCTCCAATGGAGGCCCGCCTGTTAGACCCTGGCCACGCGATAGTGGCGTCAGGCCGGGATTATGCTCAGTGACCCAGAGCCGCGCCAGCACCTTTGGGGGTACGCACGCTTTCCACCAGATCCTGGATTTCCTGCGGCGGTGCGGCAGTGACGCGCGACACCGCGAACGCCACGGCGAAGTTGATCAGCGCACCGACGGAGCCGAAGGAAGCCGGGGAGATGCCCATGAACCACTGATCCGGGGTGTTCGGCAGGCTGTTGGTGCCCGGTATGAAGAACCAGCCCAGGTAGGTGAAGATGTACAGCAGCGTCACCACCAGGCCGACCACCATGCCGCAGATGGCGCCCTTGTCGTTCATGCGCTTGGAGAAGATCCCCATCATCAGCACCGGGAACAGGGTCGCCGCGGCTATCCCGAAGGCCAAGGCCACCACCTGTGCGGCGAAGCCCGGCGGATTGAGGCCCAGATAGGTGGCCAGCAGAATCGCGCACGCCATCGATATCCGCGCCGCGATCATCTCGTTCTTCTCACTGATCCTCGGGTTGATCAGGGTCTTGATCAGGTCATGACTGATCGCCGAGGAAATCGCCAGCAACAACCCGGCTGCGGTGGACAACGCCGCCGCGATGGCACCCGCTGCGATCAGGCCGACCACCCAACCTGGCAGGTTGGCGATCTCGGGGTTGGCCAGTACCAGGATGTCGTTGTTGACGGTCAGCTCGTTGCCGTTCCAGCCGCGCTCCTGAGCGGTGGCGGTGAAGGCCGGGGCGGCGTCGTTGTACATCTGGATGCGACCGTCGCCGTTCTTGTCTTGCCACTGGATCAGGCCGGTCTGCTCCCAGGTCTTGATCCACTGCGGACGCTCGGCATAGGTCAGCGCCGGGGCAGAAGTACCTTCCGGATAGATGGTGGTGACCAGGTTCAGACGCGCCATGGAGGCCACGGCCGGTGCGGTGAGGTACAGCAGGGCGATGAAGATCAGCGTCCAACCGGCGGACCAACGGGCATCAGCCACGCGCGGTACGGTGAAGAAGCGGATGATCACGTGCGGCAGGCCGGCGGTACCGATCATCAGCGACATGGTGAACAGCACCATGTTGAGCTTGTTGCTGACATCGGCGGTGTAGGCAGCGAAGCCCAGATCACGCACCACTTCATCGAGCTTCTGCAGCAGCGGCACGCCGGAGTCGACGTGATCACTGAACAGGCCCAGCGGCGGAATGGGGTTACCGGTCAGTTGCAGGGAGATGAAGATGGCCGGAATGGTGTAGGCGATGATCAGCACCACGTATTGCGCCACCTGGGTGTAGGTGATGCCCTTCATGCCGCCGAACACGGCATAGGCGAACACCACCGCCGCGGCGATCCAGATACCCGTGGAATTGCTCACTTCGAGGAAGCGCGAGAAGGCCACACCAGCACCGGCCATCTGCCCGATCACGTAGGTGACGGAGATGATCACCAGGCAGATCACCGCCGTCAGGCGCGCGCCACGGCTGTAGAAGCGATCACCAATGAAATCCGGCACGGTGAACTTGCCGAACTTGCGCAGGTAGGGCGCCAGCAGCATGGCCAGCAGCACGTAGCCGCCCGTCCAACCCATGAGGAAGGTGGAGTTGGCATAACCGCCGGCGGCAATCAGCCCGGCCATGGAGATGAAGGAGGCAGCGGACATCCAGTCGGCGGCGGTGGCCATGCCGTTGGTGACCGGATGCACGCCGCCACCGGCGACGTAGAACTCCTTGGTGGAACCGGCACGGGCCCAGATGGCGATACCAATGTAGAGGGCGAAGGACGCGCCCACGAACAGCATGTTGATTGCGAATTGGCTCATGACCACTACTCCTCGACGCCGAATTCTTTATCGAGTTTGTTCATTCGCCACGCGTAGTGAAAAATGAGCCCGATGAAGACGAGGATGGAGCCCTGCTGCGCGAACCAGAAGCCGAGATCGGTTCCGCCGACCACGATGCCGGTGAGCATGGGCCGCAGGATCATGGCGAATCCGTACGAAGCCAGTGCCCAGATGACCAGGCTCAGGGTGATCAGGCGGACGTTCGCCTTCCAGTACGCTGCTGCGGTTTTATCAGAAGTCATGGATGCCTCCGGTTATTGTTATTCTGATGCACCTTCAAGCTAGCAGTAGCTGAGCAAAAGCCAATAGATAGACATTGGTATTAGCTGCCCGCCCTACCCCCTCCCCCACCCCGAAAGCCTGCGCCGACGCTGAGCCAGACCGCGTTGCGACCGAGGACAACTACAATTGATAATAGTTCTCTACAACATTACTATGCGCCCCTGATTCCACCCACCCTCTCCAAGGATCTGCGAATGCGTCGCCTGGTCGTCCCGCTACTTGCTCTCCCTGCCATCACCTGTCACTCCAGTTTCGCCGCCACGGGCAGCGACGCACCGCTGGCGCTGGAAGAACTGCAGATCAATGCCGCAGGCGAGCGAGCCGACGGCCCCGTGGCCGGCTACCGCGCCACCCGCTCGGCCAGCGCGACCCGCACCGACACGCCGATCCACGACATCCCGCAGTCGATCAGCGTGGTGCCGGAGCAGGTGGTGGAAGACATTGGCGCGGTGCGCCTGGAAGATGCCCTCGACTACGCCGGTGGCGTGGAGCGCGGCAACAACTTCGGTGGCCAGGGCCTGACCGAATTCCTCATCCGCGGCTTCAACAGCCAGGAGTTCTACCGCAACGGTTTCGCCGTCAACCGCGGCTACCCCAACATGCCCGACGCCAATACCATCGAGCGCATCGAAGTGCTGCGTGGCCCGGCGGCCATGCTCTATGGTCGTAGCGACCCCGGCGGTACCTTCAACATCGTCACCAAGCAACCGCAGGCCGAGCGCCGTACCGTACTGGGCAGCCAGGTCAATACCCAGGGCCTGCGTCGTGGCACCCTGGACACCACCGGCGCGCTGGACGAGCAGGCCGCCTTCACCTATCGCCTGAACCTGGCAGCCGAAGGCGCAGACAGCTTCCGCGACGACGTCGAGAGCGAGCGCTACAGCGTCGCCCCGGTGCTGCGCTGGCAGCTCAACGATGACACCGCCATCACCCTCGAAGGTGATTACCTGCACAACCGCCACCCGCTCGACCGTGGCGTCACCCGCTACTCCAATCAGGACGGCAAACTGCCGCGTGATCGCTTCCTCGGCGAGAAAGCCGCCGGCAAGCTGACCAACGAGAACGCCACCACGCAACTGCGCATCGAGCACCTGCTCAACGATAGCTGGACGCTGCGCGGCGGCGTGCAGTACCTCGATGGCGAGATCTACGGCGGTGCCGTGGAGAACAACAGCAACGCCTATACCGGCCTGGTAGCAGGCAGCAGCACCGTCGGGCGCAACTACAACGAGCGCTGGCTGAACTGGAACGACGTCAACGTCCAGGCCAATGCCGAAGGCAACTTCGACCTCGCCGGCTTCGCCCACACCCTGCTGGCGGGCGTGGAGTACGACAAGTTCAACTACAACTCGCTGATCATCCGTTCGGCGGGCGGCGGCGCTTATCCCATCGACCTGTACAACCCGGTACACGGCCAGCCGCTACCCGGGTTAGTTTCCGATCCGACCACCCACGACGCCGAGACGCTGAAGTCCTACGCCTTCTATCTGCAAGACCAGATCGCCCTCACCGAGCGCCTCAAAGCCCAGGTAGGCGCGCGTATCGAGCGCTTCGAGCAGAGCTACGTGGACAAGCGGCCCAATGTCAACGGAGACTGGGATCAGGCACATAACTCCGTGACCCCGCGCTTTGGCCTGATCTATGACCTGACCGACGAGCTGGCGGTATTCGCCAATACCTCGCGCTCGTTCAAGCCCAATCGTGGCGCGGATCGCTCCGGTAATGCCTTCGACCCGGAAAAAGGCATCGCTCATGAAGTCGGCATCAAGTACGACATGTTCGACCGCGACTTCAGCCTCACCGCGGCCCTGTTCCATATCGTCAAGGAAAACGTGCTGACCGACGATCCGCTGGATACCACTCGCAAAATCGCCGCTGGCGAAGTGCGCAGCCGTGGCTTCGATATCAACCTGGCCGGCAACATCACCCCGCAGTGGCGGGTGATCGGCGGCTATGCCTACGTCGACGCCGAAGTCACCGAAAGCACCAGCGCCACCATGCCGGTGGGCTCGCGCCTGGGTAACGTGCCGCGGCACAGCTTCAACCTGCTCGACACCTATGAGTTCGACAGTGGCCGCCTGGCAGGCCTGGGCTTGGGTGTTGGCCTCAAGTACGTCAGTGAGCGTCAGGGCCAGACCAGCAACAACACCTTCGACATGGACGGCTACGGCCTGGTCGACCTGCTGGCCTACTACCCGCTGACCGAGAACGTGCGCATCAACCTCAACCTGAACAACGTGTTCGACAAGCACTACGAAGAGCGCGCCTGGAACGTCTGGGCCTACCCCGGCGAGCCGCGCACGCTGCAGGCGGGAATTTCGGTCAGCCTGTAATCACGAACGCCAGGTGGGCGACGCTCACCTGGCGTATGGCGTGTAGCCCGGATGCAATCCGGGATGATCTGGCGCATGGCCCCGGATTGCATCCGGGCCATGAGCCTTAGAGCGGGTCGGAGGCCAGCTCGATTGGTGACAGATAGCGTTCGTCGCCGTACTCAATACGAAACTGATCGCGGCGGGGATCATCCTCGAGCGTCTGGCATTCGCCATCGGCTGCCACCATGCGTCTGCCAGTATGAGTTCGCTTGAAAATCAGATCGCGGTATCCATCGCGGCCGACCTTGCCCGTGACGATGAGAATGCCTTTGGCCTCGCCGAATGACGCGGTGCAATCGTCGTCTCGTTCACCACCAAAGCTCTCCACCACCAGCGCCCCCATCAACGAGCGCAACCCTTTCTCTTTCAACTCGTAGAGTGTTAGCTCGGTTTCACTGAAGGGATTCATGCGCGACCAGTTGCGGCGACTGATGCGAACACCAAAGGCCAATTCATCACCACGCAGGCGATAAGGCGCGGTATCGAAGGTCATCTCATCGATGAAGATCGCATCCCAATCCAACTTATCAGGCTCGACCAGACGCGCCACGAAGCGCTTCTGGTGGTTATCGAGCACCAGCACTTCCAGATCCGTCTCCCCATAGCCATCATGCTCTGCGCGAATCAGCGGCAGCGCCACCAGCGTGAGATGCGGGCGCGCCGGCCATACCTTGCAGATGCTCCGTTCGGCATCCACCCGGTAGCGCCCACGTTCATCCTTCAGAGCCTGGCCAGCCCCATGACCCGGATGGGCCATTTCGATCCAGGTCGGCAACTGTTGCCGACAGTCATCGGCCTGCGCCAGGCTTGCCAGCAGCAGACCACCAAGGGCGAGGGTCAGTCTCTTGTTCATCCTTGAAGCACTCCCGTTCAATGTGCCGCGAGTCTACGCCGCCAACCGACCACTGCCCATGACGGGCATCGCGAAACAAACAAGCAATCCGCCGCGCCAGCAGGTGCCCGGCACGTGCCTCCTCACGCAAGCCGATATGCCCGCTCATGGCCGATACCACAACCGCATGAAGCCCAGCGCCAGCAGCAGGCCGACCTGACCCAGCGCCGCGCACAGCTCCAGGAAGGAATGCAAGGTGCTGTTGTTGGCGGCGTCGTGCAGGCCGGTCAGGCCGTTCCAGAAACCTTCCGGCAACACCGTCAGGCTCAGACTGGCCAGCGGCTTGCCGGTCAGCAGCAGGCCATCGATCAGGCTGAACCAGCCGAAGAACATCAGGCCAATCAGGATCATCACCGCCACCACCAGGCCAAGGCCCAGGCACGCGGAAAACTGCATGAGAAGTCGCATGGGATCACCTCCGGAAATGGGGCGCGGCCCTTGCCGCGCCCTTGCTCATCAAGCGCTGCGGCCAACGCCATACCAGTCCAGCCTGCGCGTCAGCACCATCACGCTGCCGAGCACACCGAACACCAGCAGCGAGCCCATCAGCAGGGCGTAGTCCTCGGCGCTGAGCAGGCCGAAGAGCATCCCGTACAGTGCTGCCAGCAGTGCGGCGAAACCGAGGCCGCGCTGCCAGCTATGCAGCACGAAGCTGACGTAGAAACCGATCAGCCCGACGCAGGCCCCCGCCGACAAGCCATAGGCCAGGGCGAACGGCAGGTGCTCGGAGAGCGACAACAGCAGCAGGTAGAACAGCGCCAGCGACAGGCCGACCAGGGCGTATTGCACCGGGTGTACGGCCAGGCGCTTGAGCACCTCGAAGAGAAAGAAGGTGGCGAAGGTCAGGGCGATGAACAGCAGCGCGTATTTGATCGCGCGATCGGTCTTCAGGTACTGATCCACCGGGTCGACAAAGCTCACCCCGAAGCTGCGGCCGAACAGGCCCTGGCACTGGTTCTCGCCAGCACAACTGCGCAACGCCTCTTCCAGATTGGTGGCGAAGAAGCTGGTCTGCCACTCGGCGGAAAAGCCCTCGGAGGTGATCTCGCGGCGGCTCGGCAGGTACTCGCCGACGAAGCTCGGGTGCGGCCAATCCGACTTCAGGCTGACGCGACTGTCACGCCCCGCCGGCACCACGTCGAGCTGCTCGGTGCCCTGCAGCTTGAGATCGAAGGCAAAGTCCAGCACTTGCCCGCCCTGGCTGTCCAGCGCCGGCAGCGGTACGTGCACGCCATCGCCGAAGCGGCTGTCATGGGTGCCTGGGGCGAAGCTCAGGGTCTGGCCATTGAGGCGCAGTTTGAGGTCATTGTTGATGCCACGGATATCGCTGATGCCCACCGCCAGGAAAGGCGTCCCGAAGCTGTAGAAGCCCAGGTCATCGCCCAGGCCGAAACGCGCTGGCAGGCGGAACTGACCACGGATCTGGCTATCACTGTGGTACAGGCGCGCCTCGTAGATGCCACGGGCGCGCAGCTCGGTACTGACCTGGCCGTCGAGCTCGAAGCGCTCCGGCAGGAAGTAGAGTTTGCCTTGCTGCTGGCGCTCCTCGGTATAGCGCTCGCCGGTCTGCTCGCGGGTCTTCCAGACATGGGTGGTCTTGACGTAAGGCAGCACCAGGATCGGCCCGGTGATCTGCTGGCGGTAGCTGGAGCTGCGGGCGATGTCCTGCAGCACCTGATGGCGCAGGCCCTGGCGCTCGTCCACCAGGCCATCGATCATCAGCAAAGGGATCAGCAATAACAGCATCAGCAGGGCGATGGCGCCCAGTTTGAAACCCAGGGTACGGCTCATGGCACGGCTCTCCGTAGCGATTTAAGGTACGGCAGAGTCTGGGCAGCGACGGTGGGAGACGTATGGGACGAGCGTGGAGATTGTGTGGAGAGTGCGTGAACGAGAAAGGGCGCCGGTTCAGGGCGCCCTTTCTAACTGCAGTGCGGCATAAGACTGCTCCCGCGTGATGGAGAACCGGATCAGCTAATGCGGCCAGCACCCACACGGTCTGCGCCATCTTCAGCTACGCGGTTCGCACCGACGCGATCGGCTCCATCTTCGGCGACACGGTTGATGCCTACACGGTCGGCGCCATCGGCAGCGACACGGTTCGGGCCAACGCGATCTGCACCGTCTTCAGCTACGCGAAAGCGCTCCAGGGTACGTTCGGCACCGCCCTCGGCGACACGATTGACACCTACACGGTCAGCGCCATCGGCAGCTACGCGGTTCGGGCCAACGCGATCAGCACCGTCTTCGGCAACACGAAAGCGCTCCAGGGTACGTTCGGCACCGCCTTCGGCGACACGATTGACACCTACGCGGTCAGCGCCATCGGCGGCTACGCGGTTCGGGCCGACGCGATCAGCACCATCTTCGGCCACGACGGGAGCGCTGGACTGCTCGACGGTGATCTGCGGCAGGGCGAAAGCACTGGCGGACAAGCTGGCAATGAAGAGGCTGGCGAGGATTTGCTTTTTCATGGTGGTTCTCCTTGAGAGGGGGTGGGTAACTGGCTACGGGGCTCATGTTCCTGCACGCCTCGAAACGGCAAAAGGGACAGAACGGGATAGTGAAAATCGACGCCATCGATAACTGGAAAAGCCCTTTCCGCTCAGCTAGATAACTACCGACGGCGAGGTTCTGGCCGCACCCGTGCCCTTCGCCCCGCGCGCATTGCAGCCGCCCAGCGGCGCTGGAATCTGTATAAAAAACCAGTAACATTCCGCCCCATGCTCGCCCTCGACGCCCCCGAACTCTATTACCTGGCCAACTTCCGCAAGGCCCTCGCCTGGCTCGACGCCCATCACCGCGACCTGATGGACGACGCCGAGCGCGCCTTCCTCGCGGATTTCCCCCAGCTCCCCCTGCCCACCCAGGCGCTGCTGGTGCGCCTGGTGATGCGCAAAGGCGTGCACTTTCGCGTCAGCAAGCTGCGCTACGCCGAGATCGGCGATATCCCGACCGCGGCAGCGCCATTGCTGGAACTGGGCTGGCTGATCGACTGCGCTGCACTGAGCTTCGACGAGCTGGGCACGCTGTTGCTCAAGGACGAGCTGGCCACGCATTTCGCCAGTGAGCTGCCAGGCGGCAACCTGAAGAAGAGCGAACTGCTCGACCACCTGCGCGAGCTGCACAGCGAACCGCGCAGCCTGGCCGACTGGTGCCCGCAACTGGACGAGTGCCTGCTGAGCCTGGCCATCGGCCCGCTGTGCGACCGCCTGCGCCTGATGTTCTTCGGCAACCTGGCGCAGGACTGGTCGGAGTTCGTGCTCGCCGACCTGGGGATATTCCGCTACGAGCAGGTGCCCATCACCCCTGGCTCGCGCGGTTTCCGCCACCGCCAGGATGTGGATGACTACCTGCACCTGCGCACCTGCCGCGAGGCCTTCGAGGCCGGCATGGCGGTCACCGAGGTGCTGCAACAGCTCGGCGATTTCAGCAGCGACAGCGCCCATATCGGCGAACGCCACCAGCGCCTGCTGCTGAAACTGGCGCAGCATCTGGAACGCGCCGGCGAGCTGGACTCGGCGCTGGCGCTGTACCGCGACACCCGCGCGGTGGGCTCACGGCAACGGCAGATCCGCGTGCTGGAGCGCCTGGGCCAGGATGCCGAAGCGCTGACCCTGGCCGAACAGGTAATCGCGGCACCGCACAATGCCGAAGAGGCGCAACTGGCCGAACGCGCATGCACCCGCTTGCGCAAACGCCTCGGCCTGCCACCTGCGGCCAAGGCGGCGAAGCTGATCGAAGATCGCCTCGACCTGCGCCTGCCGCGCGCCGCCAGCGTCGAGCTGGCTGTGGCCGCGCATCTGGCCGAGCCGGACGCACCGGTGCACTACGTGGAGAACACGCTGATCTGCGGGCTGTTCGGCCTGCTCTGCTGGGAGGCGATCTTCGCCCCGCTGCCCGGTGCCTTCTTCCACCCCTTCCACACCGGCCCGGTGGATCTGCACCGCGCCGACTTCCATACCCGCCGCGCTCCACTGTTCGCCGCCTGTCTGGCCCGTCTGGACGACGGCAGCTATATCGAGGCCATACGCCGCACCCATGCCGAGAAGTTCGGCATCCAGTCGCCATTCGTGTTCTGGGAGCTGCTAGACACCGAGCGCCTGGAACAGGCCCTGATCTGCCTGCCGCCCGCGCACCTGAGTGCCTGGTTCCGCCGCCTGCTGGCCGATATCCGCGAGAACCGCGCCGGCATGCCCGACCTGATCCAATTCTGGCCCAGCGAGGGGCGCTACCGGATGATCGAGGTGAAAGGCCCGGGCGACCGCCTGCAGGACAACCAGAAACGCTGGCTGGCCTTCTGCGCCGAGCACGGCATGCCGGTCAGCGTCTGTTACGTGGAGTGGAGCGATTGAACCTGCGCGTCGCCGTGCGCGAGCTGTGCGAGTTCACCGCCAAGGAGGGTGATCTCGACCTGCGCTTTACCCCCTCGCCCACCGCCCAGGAGGGCATGGCCGGGCACGCCACGGTGGTGGCCCGGCGCGGCCCGGATTACGTAGCCGAACTGCCGCTGATCGGCCAGTTCGAGGGGCTGACCGTCAGTGGCCGCGCCGATGGTTTCGACCCCGAGTTCCGCCTGCTGGAAGAGATCAAGACCCATCGCGGCGACATCTCGCGCATCCCTGCCAACCACCGCCTGCTGCACTGGGCGCAGGTGAAGATCTACGGCTGGCTGCTGTGCCAGGAGCTGGGCTGCGAGGAACTGGATCTGGCGGTGGTCTATTTCAACGTCATCACCCAGCAGGAGACGGTGTTCCGCGAGCGCCACAGCGCCGAATCGCTGGGCGAGTTCTTCGCCCTGCACTGCCGCCGCTATATCGACTGGGCGCGGCAGGAACAGGCGCACCAGCAGGCGCGCAACCAGGCGCTGGAGAGCTTGAGCTTCCCCTACGGCGAATTTCGCCATGGCCAACGCCAGTTGGCCGAGGCGGTGTACCGCGCCGCGCGCGACGGCCATTACCTGCTGGCGCAGGCCACCACCGGCATCGGCAAGACCCTCGGCACCCTGTTTCCGCAACTCAAGGCCATGCCCGGCCAGCAGCTCGACCGCCTGTTCTTCCTCAGCGCCAAGACGCCCGGCCGACGCCTGGCGCTGGATGCCCTGCGACGCCTGCGCGAACCGGACACACCGCTGCGCGTGCTGGAACACGTTGCCCGCGACAAGGCCTGCGAACACCCGAGCAAGGCCTGCCATGGCGACTCCTGCCCGTTGGCCAAGGGATTCTACGACCGCCTGCCGGCAGCACGCAGCGCGGCGCTGAAGGAACGCTGGTTGGATCAGCAGGCGGTGCGCAATATCGCCATCGCCCATGGCGTCTGCCCCTATTACCTGAGCCAGGAGCTGTGCCGCTGGAGCGACGTGGTGGTGTGCGACTACAACTACTACTTCGACCTCGGCGCCCTGCTGCACAGCCTCACCCTGATCAACCAGTGGCGCGTCTGCCTGCTGGTAGACGAGGCGCACAACCTGGTGGAACGCGGGCGCGGCATGTACAGCGCCGAACTGGACCAGGCGCGCTTCAAGGCCATGTGCCGCGATGCGCCGAAGCGCCTGAAAAGCGTGCTGGAACGGATCGACCGCCACTGGGATCAACTGCACCGCGAGCAAGAGGTGCCCTATCAGGTCTACCCGCTGGCGCCGGACTTGCTGCTGGCCGCCCTGGGCAAGGCGGTCAGCGCCATCACCGATCTGCTCACCGATCAACCCGAAGGCAACGCTGGCGAGCTGCTCAGCTTCTATCTCGACGCCATGCTGTTCTGCCGCCTGGCCGAAAGCTTCGGCCCGCACTCGCTGTTCGACATCAACCGCCTCGATGCCGGCAACGGGCGCAGCTATTCCACACTGTGCATCCGCAATATCCTCCCGGCGCCCTTCCTCGGCCCGCGTTTCGAGGACGCCCACAGCGCCACGCTGTTCTCCGCCACCCTCAGCCCCAGCCACTACTACCTCGACCTGCTCGGCCTGCCGGAAGAGACCCAGTGCCTGGACGTGGCCTCGCCGTTCAGCGCCGAACAACTGCACGTACAGGTGGTGCGCAACCTGTCGACCCGCTACCAGCACCGCGACGCCTCGCTGGCGCCGATCTGCCAGTTGATGGCGCGCCAATACGCCGAGCGCCCCGGCAACTACCTGGCCTTCTTCAGCAGCTATCAGTATCTGGAACAGGTGCTGCAGGAGCTACGCCGCGAGCATCCGCAGATTCCGGTGTGGACGCAATCCCGGCAGATGGACGAAGCGGCGCGCCAGGGCTTTATCGAACGCTTCCAGATCGGCGGGCGCGGCATCGGCTTCGCCGTGCTCGGTGGCGTATTCGGTGAGGGAGTCGACCTGCCCGGCGAACGCCTGATCGGCGCCTTCGTCACCACCCTCGGCCTGGCCCAGCTCAACCCGATCAACGAAGAAATCCGCCAACGCATGGACAGCCTGTTCGGCAATGGCTACGACTACACCTACCTCTACCCCGGCCTGCAGAAGGTGGTGCAGGCTGCTGGCCGGGTGATCCGCACACCGGAAGACCAAGGCGTGCTCTACCTGATCGACGACCGCTTCGCCCGCCCCGAAGTGCGCCGTCTGTTGCCGAGCTGGTGGCAGGTGGAGCTGCTGCGCTTGCCGCACAAAGCCCCCACGCCCGAGCCGCAGCCTGACCTGTAGGATCGGCTGGGCGGCACTCCGTTTTATCCGCGATCATTGCGGCCTGAAAGCCGTAGCCTGGGTAGAGCGCAGCGATATCTGAGAGGATCAAGAGCACCTGTAAGACTCGCCTGAATGAGACTTACCAGCGGTGATCCGACATGGTGTATAACCTGCCAAACACCCCACCGCTTCGCTGCAGGCCGCGAGATAGAGAAGGATTTCGAAAATGACTAGTAAGGTTATTCACCAAAACAGTCCGCAGGTTATACACCATTTGGTGTGTATTTATAGTTAGAGCATCCCACAAATGATCCCCGCCCCAGTTATTGAACATGCTGTAACGGTCACATTAAAAGACTATGACGATATGGAGATAATTTTGCTCAAAGGGCACTTGATCCTTGAGCAGATGCTGAATCAAATACTTATGGCTCACGGCCTGGACATCAAGCGCATTGAAAATATGAGGCTAATGTACGGAAAAACACTTGAGTTAGTTTCAGCGTTAAACGGCCAATACCTTAAAAGTGAATACCAACATCTAAAGAAAATCAACCAAATAAGGAATAGCATTGCCCACAAGCTATTTCCTGAAAATTACGACGTAGACTTAAAAGAATGGTCGTGCTCAGTTCTCGGGCAAACGCCAAAAACCATAAACACAAAAAGAACATATAAAAAGCACGTTATTAAAGCATTTTCATTTTTAGTGGGTAAGCTACAAGGAATGGCAGACGGCATAGAACCCGCGAAGCTCTAACAATGTTCACGCCGTTCGCTTCGCTCACTCGGGACGGGCTAAGGCCCGCCCCTTAACCAAACACCAGATGCACAAAGGGTCGAAACTATGCAGGACATAAAGTACCAGCCTTGCCCACTCTGCCACACTGACGCGAAGTTTTATTTCGTAGACTACGAAAACAGGAAGTATTTCGACTGTGAAAACTGCAAGCGTTATCAAGTATCCATTGGTGCCGAGCGCTATTTAACTACTGTAGGCAGTGAGATTCTTCTAGAGATTTCAAAATTCTCCTCACAGTCAGAAGACGATGAAGCTGCAGTAATACTGCTTTCATCAGCCGCGTCTACCGAATACCCGCAAGAGAAAATATCTATAACGCGAGCAAAGAAATCAAAACTCAAGCTCTAGCGCATCTAACAATAGGCTCAAATCGCTCGCTTCGCTCACGGGGACGGCGTGCCGCCGCCCCTTAGCTTAATCATTAGACGTAGGAGCAAGTAGCCTGGGTAGAGCGCAGCGAAACCCGGGAATTCACAGATGATGGGTTTCGCTGCGCTCTACCCATCCTACGCGACTTTTTCGTCCTCAAACGATATAAAACACCACCTCACTCAGGCGAAAGCCCGCGCCAGTACGGACACAACCATGAATGGACGCCCTCTCTCACTCGCCCTGATCCTCACCTCCACCATAGTCTTTGCCGCCGAGGAAAACGCCGATCCCTGCAATGCTCAAGGCGGAGGCGTTATGGCGGGCTATGCCTGCGTTGCCCAGCAATACAAGGTCGCTGACGACCAACTCAACGCCGAGTACAAGAAAGCCATTCAGCGCACGGAGGACGAGCAAACGGCATTGCGCAAGTACTGGCCGAATATGGAACTGGTCAGCTTGCTACGCTCCGCACAGCGGGCATGGCTGAAGTTCAGGGATGCCGAGTGTCAATTCACGGGGATGTCCTCGACACCCTCGCCTTGGCAGGGCGTCCAGATCGAGGAGTGCAAACTGCAAATGACCATCGAGCGGACGGAATACCTGAAAAATGTTCACTCAGGCTGAAGCGAAGTACCGCACGGCCGCGCCGACATGAAGATTGCCACTCAGGCTGTGGGAGGCGCTTCAGCGGCGAGTCGCGGCTAAAGGCAGCCGGTGCGCGCAGCGCACCCTACGTGGGTAGCAAGCAGCCTGGGTAATCACTCCCAACGGTGGATGAAAAAGCGTCATCCACCCTACGAGGGAATCATGGCGTAGGGTGGACAATGCGAAGCTTGTCCACCATGCCTGGATAGAGCACAGCGAAACCCGGAAACTGATAGATGATGGGTTTCGCGTTGCTCTACCCATCCTACGCAGCTCGATGCGCTTTGCGGCTGAGGCCCCACACAAAGCGCCGGTGCGCGCAGCGCACCCTACGAGGGGAGTGTCAGCCGCACTTCCGCGCCGCCGTCGACATTGCCGATATGTAGCTCGCCACCATGCAGCTCGGCCACCTCCTGTACGAAGTTCAGGCCCAGGCCGGTGCTTTTGCGGCCGCCGTTGGGGCGTGGCAGGGAGTAGAAGCGTTCGGTCAGGCGACCCAGCGCGTAGTCGGGGATGGCTTCGCCCTGGTTGAACAGGCGCAGCTCAATGCGCTCGCCCTGGCGTTCGGCGGTAATACGGATGCGCCCGCCGTGTGGGGTGAAGTCCAGGGCGTTGTCCAGCAGGTTGGCCAGGGCCTGGCGCAGCAGGAAGCGTTCGCCGCGCAGGCTGAGGCCGGGCGGTAATGCCTGTTCGATCTGCAGGTTGGCGGCGGTGATACGTGCCTGCTGCGCTTGCAGCAGTTCGTCCAGCAGTGATGCCAGGGGCACGCTCACGCGCTCTTCCAGGCCCTGGCGTTGTTCTACCTGGGCCAGGTGCAGCAGGCGTTCGATCAGGTTCTGCAGGCGCGCGCTTTCCTGCTGGATATTGGCCACGAAGCGCTGGCGTTGCTCGGCCGGCATATCGCCGTCGAGCAGTTCGGCGGCGCCGCGGATGGCGGCCAGGGGGCTTTTCAGTTCGTGGGTCAGGGTGTGCACGTAGCGCTCGACGTAGGCCTTGCCCTCCAGCTCGGTGCGCATGCGCTCGACCGCCTGGGCCAGTTGCGCGAGTTCGCCGCCGCGCACCTTCGGCGCCTCGGCGCGCTGGCCTTCGCTGACCGCCTGGGCGTAGCGGGTGAGCTTGCCCAGGGCGGCGCTGAGCCACCAGGACAGCGCCGCGCCAATCAGCAGGCCCAGGCCGATCAGCCCGGCGCCGAGCCAGCTCAGGCGGTTCTGCGAGCGCTCGATATAGGGCAGCAGGGTGCGGTTGGGCTTGGCCACCGAGACCACGCCGATGATGCGCTCGCCGTCCTTGATTGGCGCCGCTACGTACATCACCGAGGAGTCCGGGTCGTTCGGGTCTTCGCGGGTCGAGCGCGCGCCGTATTGGCCGCGCAGGGTCAGCAATACGTCATTCCAGCGCGAGTAGTCCTGGCCGACCGCCTGGCCGGTGGAGTCGAGCAGAACGATGCCCTTGTCGTCGGTGACATAGATGCGGTGGTTGACCTCGGCCTTGGTCAGGCCCCAGATGGTCGCCTGCGGCTGGCGCCGGCCATAGGCTTCCAGCGCGTCGTTCAGGCGCCCCTGCCCCAGCGTGCCGGCCTTGACCTGGTCACGCAGAATCTCGGCCAACAGGTTGGCGGTGTCGACCAGGGTTTCCTCGGTGCTCTGGCGCACGCCGGGGCGGATCTCGTCCATCACCGTGCTGAGCACGAACCAGCCGGCCAGGCCGACGAAGAGGAAGTAGACGAGGAAGATGCGTACGCCCAGCGGCATGGCTCTAGGCCTCCGGTTCGTAGCTGTAGCCCAGGCCGCGATGGGTCTGGATCGGCTCTTCGCTCGGGGCGATGGCGCGCAGCTTGGCGCGCAGGCTCTTGATATGGCTGTCGATATTGCGCTCGTAGCCGGCTTCGCTGGCCACGCCGAGGGCATCGAGCAACTGCTCGCGGGAATAGACCCGGCGCGGCTGGCCGAGCAAGGTGCGCAGCAGGCGAAATTCGTGGCGGGTCAGGCTCAGCGCCTGGCCGTGGTAGTGGATGCGAAAGGCCGCGTCGTCGATCTGGAAGGCGCTCGGCGCAGTGGCTTGCGGCGTCTCACGCGGGGCGATGCGCTTGAGGATGACCTTGACCCGTGCCGCCACCTCGCGCGGGCTGAAGGGTTTGACCACGTAGTCGTCGGCGCCGATTTCCAGGCCCACCACACGGTCGATCTCTTCACTGCGCGCAGTGAGAAAGATCACCGGTACTTCGGAGAAACGGCGCAGACGCTTGCACAGCTCGAAGCCGCTGATATCCGGCAGACCGACGTCGAGAATGGCCAGGTCGAAGGCGCCGTTTTCCAGCAGGCTCAGCGCTTCGCCGCCCAGGCTCGACCAATGGGTGAGGAAGCCTTCGGCCTGCAGGGCATAGACCAGCGTATCGGCAATCGCGGCTTCGTCTTCGACTATGAGTATCTGCGGCATCGGGCGTCCTGCACCTGGGGGTGACGGCAGGAGCCTGCCGGGGGCGGTTGCGGGCGTCAAGGTTCGGGCGTGAGGGCGCCCGCGCATAGGCCCCGGATTGCATCCGGGCTACGTCGATGGTTTGCCGTGATCGACGCCTCGGCGCCAGCCCCTACCGCGGATAAATCCGCTCCTACCGATCGTGCGCCCGGGCAGCTACTCAGTGCTCGCCGCGGATGTACTGTTCGAGCTGGCGGATCAGGTCGGCCTGTTCGGCGATGGTTTCTTTCACCAGGTCACCGATGGACAGCAGGCCGATGAGTTCGCCTTCGGCCAGCACCGGCAGGTGGCGCAGGCGGCGTTCGGTCATCAGCTCCATGCAGTGTTGCAGGCTGTCGCGCGGGCCGACGCTGATCACGTCGCGGGTCATGATTTCGCTGACCTTGGCGTTCAGCATGGAGCGTTCGGCAAGGGCCACCTTGCGCACGTAGTCACGCTCGCTGACGATGCCCACCAGGCGGCCAGCGGACATTACCACCAGGGCGCCAATGCTCTTTTCCGCCATGATGCGCAGGCCGTCGAGCAGGGAGTCGTCGGCGTCGATGCTGTAAAGAAGGCCGGTGGGCTTGGTTCTGAGGACTTCGGCGACGGTTTTCATGCTGGGGCTCCTTGTTGTGTGCTGTGTTTTTAGCAGAGTTGCCCCGCCACAGCCAGGCTGGCTGCGGCATCAATCGAGGCGAAAGCGCCCGGTGTTGCGCGTCAATTCGTCGCTGCCACGGCGCAACTGCTCGGCAGCCTGGCTGACGGTCTGGGCGCCATCGAGCAATTGCCCGGAGGCTTGATCCACTTGCTGGATATTGCCACTGACCTCATCGGCGGTGGCAGCTTGCTGTTCGGCGGCGGTGGCGATCTGCGCCAGACGGTCGCTGACGCCCTGCACCGAGGCGACGATGCGCTGCAGCTCCTCGCCCATGGCCAACACGTTGCCGATGTCGCCATCGGCCTGGCTGCTGGCCTCCTCCATCAGGCTCACCGCCTGAGCGACCACGCGTTGCAAGCCGTCGACGGTCTGCACGATTTCCTGGGTCGAATCCTGAGTGCGTTGCGACAGCGAGCGTACTTCGTCGGCTACCACGGCGAAGCCTCGGCCCGCATCGCCGGCACGTGCGGCCTCGATGGCGGCATTGAGCGCCAGCAGATTGGTCTGGTCGGCGATCCCCTGGATCACGTCCACCACGCGGTTGATCTGCTGGGTCTGCTCGCGCAGTTGCTGCAAGGCCTCGGCACTGCTGCGCAGGCGCGTGCTGAGCTGACGCATGCTGGCGCTGGTGCGCTCGCTGCGCTGGTTGCCACTGAGCGCCACTTCGCGAGTCTGCCGAGCCTCTACGGCGGCCTGCTCGCAGCTCTGCGCCACGCTCTGCGCGGTGGCGGCCATCTGCGTGGCGGCGGTGGCGATCTGGCTCATCTGCGTCTGTTGCTGCTCCACCGCGCCCAGCGCTTCATGGGCCTGGCCGCTGAGCCGCTGCACGGTGCCATCGAGCTGATGACTCTCACGGTTGACCCCCTGCAAGGACTCACGCAGTTGCTCGACCGCCGTGTTCAGCGCCTGGGCGATGGCGGCCAGCTCATCGCGCCCCGCGACCTGCATGCTCACGCGCAAGTCGCCGTCACGCAAGCCGCGCGCCGCCTCGATGATGCTGCGGGTACCCTGGCGAATCGAGGCATTCAGGCACAACAGCACGTAGAGGGCGAGCAAGGTGAGCACGCTGAAGGCACTGATCACTTCGATCATCGCGCCCAGTGCACGGTCGCGGTAATCCCCAAGGCTGGTAGCGAACTGTTGGTAGAGCGTCTGCTGCAGGTCTTGCAACAGACTTTCCAGACTCGCCACGCGCTGGATGAACTGCTCCGGCGTGAGCGTCATCGGGCTGTTGTCGAACATATCGCGGTCGATCTGCGCGAGGAAATCGTCGAAGCCCTTGAGCGACGCCTCGAACGGCCCACTCAACTGCCGCATGGCTTGTGGCGCCTCACGGGCCAGGGTGGTCTGCGCCTTGATCAGTTGCACGCGCTGTTCCTCCAGGCCGCGCCGCAGATCGCGCATCAACACCCGGCTCTGCAGGGTGAAATGCTGCGCCACCACCGCCCCATGCCCCTGTGCGGCAAAGGTGCCGAGCTGATCGAGCAGGCGCGGCATCACGTAGGTGATCTGCTCCATCATCAGGTAGGTGTCGAGGTAAGGATCGAGGATCAGGGTGCTGTCGGTGGCCACCTGCTCGCGCAGGGCGATCAGATATTGCAGGGCCTTCTGATAACGCTGCAGGGCATCGGGTAGTGCCATCCTGCCCAAAGCGTCGGCACGCAGGCCTTCGCGCTCCCCCTGCAAGGCCTGGAAATGCTGGCGCGCCTCAGCGCTGATCAGCGCACTCTGCAGGGGCTCGCCCGCCCCTTGCAGGGCTTCGTCGAGTCGCGCTTCACGTTGTTTCAGCGATTCGGCAGCGCCCTGCTCGTTGCCCTTCCAACGTGCCAGCAAGGTGCGCTGGGCGATCAGCTCCTGCTGCAACCCGGCCATGCGCTCGAGCGCCCGCGCGCCTTCGAGCTCCTTGTCGATCGAGTCGATGCCGGCCATGTAGCCCCCGGTAACGGCCCACAGGGCGTAACCAAGCGGTAACACGAAGAGCAGGAAGAGCAGTTGGAATTTCTGAGCAAAACTGAAACGCTGCAGCAGCCAGACACCCGGCCCGAGCAATCCCGACATCTTTGCACCCCTGTAATCATGGGCCGGAAGGCCTGGCAGACGATTGCATTTAGCAAAAAGCAGGCCCGCGACGCATCGACTACGGAAGCAGGATGGTGGCGGTGCACTCGCGGCGAGTGTACTGGCCAATGAGCATCAGCATTGTTTCTGAATGCGACAATTAACTCAGCATTGCGGACGCTCGCGGGTGTAACGCTCGGCGGGATTGACCGCCGCCCCCATGTCGCGCATGGCGCTGGCACCGATCAGCAGCGGATAGCTGAAGGTGCTGCGGTCGGTGAGGTTGACCTCGATGGTGCGCTTTTCCTCGCCCAGGCAGATCGGCATTTCGATCACCGGGCGTTGCGAATAGGTGGCCTCTTGAGCGTCATCGTCGCCCTCTTCGGCGCGGTTCTTGATCTCGGCAACGCGGATCAGGGGATGTTCGTAGAGGGTGTCATCGGCGCCATCGACGGCCAGACGGAAGCGCACCCAGTCCTCGCCGTCACGTTTGAAGGATTCGATGTCCTTGGCCGACAGCGATGCCGTCATGGCGCCAGTGTCCATCTTGGCTTTCAGCGTCTTGCCCAGGGCAGGCAGCTTGATCAATTCGTAGCGACCGTACAGATCCGGTTGTTCATCGGCCAGCGCCGGCAGGCTGATGGCGCTGGCCAGCAGAAGCGCAAGGTATTTCAAGGTTCGGCCCTCTCGTGGTGATTGACCGAAACTCCGACCGAGCAAGCCTGAGCAATGTTCCTGTACGAAGCGTTACAACATGCTGCTAGCAGGCCGTTGAAAAACGTAGGCGACGACTGCATGGATGCAGGAGGTAGAGCGAAGCAGGAAGCCCGAGCCGAGGCAGCCAGTGCAATACCGATGGCGGCCCCGCAAAAACAGGCGAAAAAAGCACTGGGCCCGCACTCGGGTTTACGAGTTGTAAATGAGCATTTTGATCGGACTCGCGCACGAGACTGTTTTTAACGCAGCAATGGCAACGCACGACTGCATGGATGCAGGAGGTAGAGCGACGCAGGAAGCCAAAGCCGAGGTAGTTTTTCAACAGCCTGCTAACGCCCGCGCCCATTCAGCTCCATCCCCGCCCATAGCTCGTCGAGACGCTCGAAGCCCCATTCCTCCGCCGACTCACGGCCGACGATGCGATCCTGATCGCCGATCTTGCTCAGGTCGACCACGGTCTGCGCCAACGGCAGGCGCGACTTGGCCGAGAAGAACACCTTGACCTTGGGCGCCAGCAGCGCCTTGGGATTCTGCTCCATGACCACGGCCAACCGCCCACTCTGCAGCCGCACCAGAGCACCAACCGGGTAGATGCCGACGGTCTTGACGAAGGCCTGGAAGACCACCTCGTCGAAGTGCCCCTTCCATTCGGCCATCTTGCGGATCGACTCGGCAGGATCCCAGCCGGGCTTGTAGGGCCGATTGGAGGTGATGGCATCGTACACGTCACACACCGCGCCCATTTTCGCCAACAGGCTGATCTGCTCGCTCTGCAGGCGGTGGGGATAGCCGCTGCCGTCGACCTTCTCGTGGTGATGCAGGCACACGTCCAGCACCAGGGCACTGACCTGCTTGCATTTGATGAGGATGCTGCCGCCCTCCTCCGGATGACGACGGACGATGGCGAATTCTTCGTCACTGAGCTTGCCAGGCTTGTCCAGCAGTTCAGGCGGTACGGCCATCTTGCCGATATCGTGCAGCAATCCGGCCAGGCCAGCTTCACGCACCGCCGCCGTCGGCAGGCCGAGTTGCAGCCCCAGGGCGATCATCAAGGCGCAGACCGCCACCGAGTGCATGTAGGTGTATTCGTTGACGTGCTTGAGCCTGGCCAGGCTGATGAATGCGTTGGGGTGGCGCATCACCGACTGGGAGATGTCCTCCACCAGGGTTTCGGCCTGCTCGAACTGCAGCGCCTGGCCCATGCGTGCGTCATTGAACATGTCCATCACCGCCTGCTTGGAGCGCGCGCACAGCTTCACCGCCTGCTCCAGCTCCTGATCCAGCGACACGGGTTTGACCTTGGGCGGCTCGATGGCGGCCAGCAGCCGGGCCTGGGCTTCGCATTCGGCTTCGGCCCTGCTGGCAGCCTTCACCCCAGGGGCAACGTCGCTGCCCTTGCCGACGTCGATCCACAGTTCGCTGATGGCGCTGTCACGAATACGGGCAAGGTCTTTCTCGGAGTCGAGGAGGAACTTGGATTTCCAGAAAGGGTGATCCATCCAGGATCCGCAGAACTCCTGGATATACATACCGAGGCGTAGATCAGCCACCGCAATGCGCTTCAACATCAAGATCATCCAGAGCAGATTGACAGGATTGTCCTGGCAGACACTCCATCCAGTGTCGAACAATCCAGGGCATTTTCCAGTGACCAGCATCAAGCAAGCCGCTGAAACATCGCAATTGGCCATTAGCCGTAATTTGGAGGGCCGTTGCGCATGTGCTTAGATGTCCGCTCGTGCCCGCCAAGGAGTCGATATGCGCCCACTGCTGACTGGCATTGCCACCATCCTGCTGCTGCTCGTCAACACCCTCGTTCTGATCGGCCCGTTGCTGCTGATCGCCCTCGCCAAGTTCGTTCTGCCTGGACAGAGTGCCCGCGACACCTGCTCGCGCGGGGTGATGTGGGTGGCCGAATTCTGGGCCGAGAACTGCAAGCGCATCTTCGCCCTGCTCACACCGACGCACTGGGACATTCGCGGCAACGCCGAGCTGCGCCGTGACGGCTCCTACCTGGTGATCAGCAACCACCAGTCCTGGGTCGACATTCCCGCGCTGGTACAGGCCTTCAACCGCAAGACGCCCTACTTCAAGTTCTTCCTCAAGCAGGAGCTGATCTGGGTGCCCTTTCTCGGCCTGGCCTTCTGGGCGCTCGACTACCCCTTCATGAAGCGCTATTCCAAGGCCTTTCTGGAAAAGAACCCGCACATGCAGGGCAAGGATCTGGAGATCACCCGAGCCGCCTGCGAGAAGTTCAAGCGCCTGCCGGTCACCGTGGTCAACTACCTGGAGGGCACCCGCTTCACCCCGGCCAAGCAGGCCCAGCAGCAATCGCCCTACCGCTACCTGCTCAAGCCCAAGGCGGGCGGCGTGGCCTTCGTGCTCGCGACCCTGGGTGAGCAGATCGACGCCGTGCTCGACGTCACCCTGGTCTACCCCGAGGGCAAGGCGCCGGGCTTCTGGGCATTGCTCAGTGGCCAGGTGGACAAGGTGATCGTCGATATCCAGACCCGCAACCTGGCTCCTGAGCTGTGGCAGGGCGATTACCAGAATGACCCGGTATTCCGCCAGTACATGCAGGACTGGGTGACTCAACTCTGGCAGGAGAAGGACGCGCGCATCGCGCAGATTCGCGCCGAGTCCGAGCGATAGCGGGCTTGGTTGATACCGGACCGGGCGGAGGGTTTTGGTTACTTTGCCCGCAAAGTGACTCGCCCGGGGGGGCGAAACCAGAAACATCCGCAAAAACGCGGCAATCTGGAACAGACACAAGAACAACCAACACCTTATTGCCAGTCCGGCATCAACCTTCCCGAGACTCCGCGAAGCACCAAAGAAAAGGGAGCCCGAGGGCTCCCAAAGAAAGGCGCGGACCAATGCGCCTGGCCGTGAACAAGTCTTGAACAGGCCCGGAGCGGATCCGAGCCGGGGCATCATCAGGCCGCGCTGAAGGTCTTGTGCGGGTCGATGACGAATTTCTTCGGCACGCCGGCATCGAACTCGCCGTAACCACGCGGTGCGTCGTCCAGGCTGATGACCTCTACGCCGACGATGTCAGCGATGTTCAGGCGATCCCACATGATGGCTTGCATCAGTTGGCGGTTGTACTTCATCACTGGAGTCTGACCGGTGTGGAAGCTGTGCGACTTGGCCCAGCCGAGGCCGAAGCGGATGCTCAGGCTGCCGATCTTGGCGGCGGCATCCACCGCGCCCGGGTCTTCGGTGACGTACAGGCCGGGAATGCCGATCTTGCCGGCAACGCGGGTGATCTGCATCAGCGAGTTGAGCACGGTGGCCGGAGCCTCGTGCTTGGCGCCTTCGTGACCATGACCACGGGCCTCGAAGCCCACGCAGTCGATGGCGCAGTCCACTTCCGGCTCGCCCAGCAGCGCAGCAACCTGCTCGTGCAGCGGGGTGTCCAGCGACAGATCGGCGATCTCGAAGCCCTGAGCCTTGGCGTGGGCCAGACGCGCCGGGTTGAGGTCACCAACGATGACCACGGCAGCGCCAAGCAGGCGGGCCGAGGCGGCAGCGGCCAGACCGACAGGGCCGGCACCCGCGACGTAGACGGTGCTGCCCGGGCCAACGCCAGCGGTAACGGCGCCGTGGTAGCCGGTGGGCAGGATGTCGGACAGGCAGGTCAGGTCACGGATTTTCTCCATGGCCTTGTCGCGATCCGGCAGCTTGAGCAGGTTGAAGTCGGCGTAAGGCACCAGCACGTATTCGGCCTGGCCACCGGTCCAGTCGCCCATGTCGACGTAGCCGTAGGCACCGCCGGCACGCGCCGGGTTGACGGTCAGGCACACGCCAGTGTGCTGTTCCTTGCAGGAGCGGCAACGGCCGCAGGCGACGTTGAAGGGAACGGAAACCAGATCACCGATCTGCAGACGCTCGACGTCACGACCCTTCTCGACCACCTCGCCGGTGATCTCATGGCCCAGCACCAGGCCGACCTGAGCGGTGGTACGACCGCGCACCATGTGCTGGTCGGAGCCGCAGATGTTGGTGGAAACGACTTTCAGAACGACACCGTGCTCGATCTTCTTGCCGCGCGGATCCTGCATTTTCGGGTAGTCGATCTTCTGCACTTCGACCTTGCCCGCGCCGAGGTAAACCACACCACGATTACCAGACATATCTAACTCTCCTTTCTTTTTGTGGACACAAGACGCGGCTGACAGCCGCGCGGCCTTGCACTGGAGCTGCTTTCGTCTGTTGCCGGAAACCGCCGTTGAAACCTGGCAGGGCGGATTTCCGTAGGGTGCGCTATGCGCACCGATGTTCTTGCGTTGCCTCCCGGTGCGCGCAGCGCACCCTACCGATTGCCCTCAGGCGTTGAGCACCACCGTGCGGTTGGCGTTGAGGAACACGCGGCGGTCGATGTGGTAACCCACCGCCCGCGCCAGGGTCAGGCATTCGATGTCACGGCCCTTGGCGATCAGATCTTCAGGGTAGTGCGCGTGATCCACCGCTTCCACGCCCTGGGCGATGATCGGCCCTTCGTCGAGGTGGTCGTTGACGTAGTGAGCCGTGGCACCGACCAGCTTGACGCCCTTCTGATAAGCCTGGTGATAGGGCTTGGCGCCCTTGAAACCGGGCAACAGCGAGTGGTGAATGTTGATCGCCCAGCCATCCAGCTTGCGGCACAGCTCGGGCGACAGCACCTGCATGTAACGGGCGAGCACCACAAGTTCCGCGCCGCAGTCCTCGATCACCCGCAATACACGGCGCTCCTGCGCCGGCTTGTCGGTCGGGTCGAGCGGGAAATGGTGATAGGGAATGCCATGCCAGCGCGCCAGCGGCTCCAGATCCGGGTGGTTGGACACCACCGCGACCACGTCCATGGACAACTGGCCGATGCGCTGGCGATAGAGCAGGTCGTTCAAGCAGTGATCGGCCTTGGACACCATCAGCACCACCTTGGCGCGATACCCCGGCGGCGTCAGCTCCACCTGCATGCCGAAAGGCGCCAGGCGCTCGTCCAGACCGGCGCGGAACGCTGCCTCGTCGAAACCATCCGGCTGGCGGAACTCGACGCGGATGAAGAAGCGCGACGACAGCCGATCATCGAAGCTGCGGTGCTCGGTGACGTAGCAGCGCTGCTCGAACAGAAAGCGCGTCACCGCATCCACGGTGCCGAGCACGCTCGGGCAGTGGGCGGTGAGGATCCAGGTGTCGGGGGTGCGGCTCATAATAGACTCCGATGATTTTCACCCCTCTCCCGCTTGCGGGAGAGGGGCCGGGGGAGAGGGCCGACGGTACAACGCGATCCGCCCGCTACCTCTCCCCAACCCTCTCCCCATAGGGGAGAGGGAGCCGTTCGTGCCAGCCTCAGGCCTCGACCGCCAACCCGTACTCGGCGCTGGCATCCTGCAGCCACAGCCAGAAGTAGTCGGAGAAGCTACGGCGGATCAGCAGTTCCCAGGTGTCTTCGCCGGTGTGACGAATCACCAGTTGCGACTTGGCGAACACCGTGCCGACCGCCTTGCCCACCGGGAAGTTCTTCGGATGTACGTCATAGCTGCTGGACTTCATCAGCAGTTCGCGCACCTTCGGCCCGGACAGCTCCAGCAGGGTCTGACCGCCGCTGACGTTGACCACCGAAATATGCTGACCGGCCAGGGCCTCACGCAGCTTGCCTTCCACCTCGAACTCGCTGCCACCGGGCACGATCAGCAGCCACTCGTCCGGGCCCAGCCACTGCAGCGAGGTGTCGCCGTTGGCCACCAGGGTCAGCGCCCCCGGCAGCTCCAGGCCCAGGGCCTTGTGCACGCCACCGGCGAAGTTGGTGTCGTCGGCGTCGCCACGCAGGATCAGATGACCCAGCAGCTTCTTCTCGCGCAGCGTGACTCCGGCCCCCTTGCGGCCCTTGCCGGCCAGCTCGTGCAGGCCAGCATGGTGCAGGGAGGATTGCCCTTCGATGTTGTCGGGGCGTTGCTGAAAAACATTGGCGTTAGACATTCTGGCGATCCCCTTTCGGGTCATAGAACACGGGGCTGACGATTTCGGCTTCGATCACGCTGCCATCGACCAGCGGCGCGAAGACGCGCTCGCCGATGCGCTTGAGACCACCGCGCACCAGAGCCATGGCGAAGGAATGGCCCATCGCGGCACTCATGTAGCTGGAGGTGACGTGGCCAACCATGGTCATCGGAATCGACTGCTTGGGATCGAACACCAGTTGCGCACCTTCCGGCAGCACCTTGTTCGGATCCAGCGGTTTGAGGCCGACCAGTTGCTTGCGGTTCTCCTTGAGGCAGTCCTCGCGGTTCATGCCGCGCCAGCCGATCCAGGAGAACGGCTTGGTACGGCCAACGCACCAGCCCATGCCGAGGTCGTCCGGGGTGACCGAACCATCGGTGTCCTGACCGACGATGATGAAACCCTTCTCGGCGCGCAGCACGTGCATGGTCTCGGTGCCATAAGGCGTCAGACCATACTTCTCGCCTGCGGCGATGATCTTCTCCCAAACGCCCAGGGCATAGTTGGCCTGCACGTTGACTTCGTAGCTCAGCTCACCGGTGAAGGAGATACGGAACACCCGCGCCGGTACGCCGCCTACGTTGCCTTCCTTCCAGCTCATGAAGGGGAAGGCGTCCTTGTCCAGGTCGATGTCGGTGACTTCGGCCAGCAGCTTGCGGCTGTTGGGGCCGGACAGGGTCATGGTCGCCCAGTGGTCGGTGACCGAGGTGAAATACACCTTCAGCTCCGGCCATTCGGTCTGGTGGTAGATTTCCAGCCATTCCATCACCCGTGCGGCGCCGCCGGTGGTGGTGGTCATGACGAAGTGGTTGTCAGCCAGGCAGGCGGTCACACCGTCGTCGAAGACCATGCCGTCTTCCTTGCACATCAGGCCGTAGCGGGCCTTGCCCACGTCCAGCTTGGTCCAGGCGTTGGTGTACACACGGTTGAGGAACTCGCGCGCATCCGGGCCCTGAATGTCGATCTTGCCCAGGGTGGAGGCGTCGAGGATACCCACGGCGTTGCGCACGGCCAGGCACTCGCGCGCCACGGCGGCATGCAGGTCTTCACCGTTTTTCGGGAAGTACCAGGGACGCTTCCACTGGCCAACGTCCTCGAACTCGGCGCCGTTCTCCAGGTGCCATTTCTGCATGGCGGTGTAGCGCTTGGGCTCGAACAGCTCACCGCAATGACGGCCGGCGATGGCGCCGAAGGTCACCGGGGTGTAGTTCGGGCGGAACATGGTGGTGCCCATCTCGGCGATGCTGATGCCGATGGAACGGGCGGCGATGGCCAGACCGTTGATGTTGCCCAGCTTGCCCTGATCGGTACCGAAGCCCAGCGCGGTGTAGCGCTTGACGTGCTCGACCGACTCGAAGCCTTCGCGGGTGGCCAGTTCGATACCGGCAGCGGTGACGTCGTTCTGCTGGTCGACGAACTGCTTGGGCGCACGCGAGGTGCCCTTGTCGTGCGGCACCTGGAACAGCGCAACGGTGGCTTCCTCGATGCGCTTCTCAGCCTTCGGCAGGGTGCCGGTCACGGCGTTGAAGCCCACTTCGGCAGCCGCCTTGGCGCCGGCCTCGAAACCATCGGCCAGAGCGTCGCCCAGACCGAACACGCCGTTGACCGCACCGGCGCAATGACGCTTCTGGAAGCCTTCACCCGGCACGAAGGCCAGGATGTCTTCGCGCCAGACCGGGCGACCACCGAGGTGCGAAGCCAGGTGCACCACCGGGCTGTAGCCGCCGGAGCTGACGATCAGATCGCAGTCGACCACTTCACCCGGGCTGGTGACCTTGTGCTTGGCCAGATCGATGGCGCAGATGCGCGCACCGGTCACGCGCTTGCTGCCACGCGCTTCGACCACGGCACTGCCGGTGAGTACGCGCACGCCACGCCGACGCGCTTCTTCGACCCAGCTACCGCGCGGGTTGCTGCGCGCGTCGGCCACGGCCACCACCTGGCGACCGGCGTCGAGCCAGTCGAGCACCACGCGGTAGGCGTAATCGTTGTTGGTCGACAGCACCAGCTTCTGACCGGGCGCTACGCCGTAACGGCGCACGTAGGTCGACACGGCATCGGCCAGCATGTTGCCGGGCACGTCGTTGTTGGCGTACACCAGCGGACGCTCGTGAGCACCGGTGGCCAGTACCACGCGACCGGCACGCACGCGGTGCAGGCGCTGACGCGGCTGGCCCATCGGCGCGACTTCGCCGAGGTGATCGGTGAGGCGCTGGTGGATGGTGAGGAAGTTGTGGTCGTGATAGCCGTTGACCGTGGCACGCGGCAGCAGGGTCACTTCCGGCATCTTTTGCAGCTCGGCGATGGCATTGGCGGCCCAGTCGGCGGCCGGCTTGTCGTCGAGCATCTCGCGGGTGGACAGCAGGCTGCCACCGAATTCTTCCTGCTCGTCGGCGAGGATCACCCGCGCGCCGCTACGACCGGCAGCCAGGGCCGCGGCCAGACCGGCAGGGCCGGCACCGACCACCAGCACGTCGCAGTGCTGGTTCATGTAATCGTAGATGTCCGGGTCGTTTTCCTTCGGCGAGCGACCGAGACCGGCGGCCTTACGAATGTACTTCTCGTAGGTCAGCCACAGGTTCTGCGGGTACATGAAGGTCTTGTAGTAGAAACCGGGCGGCATCATGCCACCGCCGACCTTGCCGAGAATGCCCATCAGGTCGGTGTTGACGCTCGGCCAGCCGTTGGTGCTGGCAGCCGTCAGGCCCTGGTACAGCGCCTGCTGGGTGGCACGCACGTTGGGGATCTGCGCCGCTTCGGTGGAGCCGATCTGCAGCACGGCATTGGGCTCTTCGGCACCGGCGGCGACGATGCCGCGCGGACGCGAGTACTTGAAGCTGCGGCCGATCACGTCGACGCCGTTGGCCAGCAGTGCAGCGGCCAGGGTGTCGCCGGCATAACCCTGGTAGGTCTGGCCGTTGAAACTGAAGGTCAGGGGCTGGCTGCGGTCGATACGGCCACCCTGGGAAAGACGATTGACCTGGCTCATGCCGTTACTCCTTGGTCAGCGGCCTTTTTCGCAGCGACAGTGGCTTCAGTCACGCTGGGGCTCTCACCGATCTTGTAGGTTTCGAGAATCTCGTAGCTCACCGTGTGGCGAGTGACGTTGAAGTACTGACGGCAGCCCGCCGCATGGATCCACAGCTCGTGGTGGATACCGCGCGGGTTGTCGCGGAAGAACAGGTACTCGCCCCACTCCTCGTCGGTGCAGGCGTTGGGATCCAGCGGGCGGGCGATGTGCGCCTGGCCGCCAGCGTGGAATTCTTCTTCGGAACGCAGTTCGCCACAGTGAGGGCAGAAGATATGCAACATGCTCGGTACCTCCAGAAAACCATCGTCCCTCTCTCAGCGAGAGAGGGCGCCATAATCAGTGCGCCACACCGGCTGCGCCGTGCTCGTCGATCAGCGCACCGTTGTGGAAGCGCTCGATGGAGAAGGCCTTGGCCAGTGGATGCATCTCGCCCTTGGCCAGGCTGGCAGCGAACACGTTGCCCGAGCCCGGAGTGGCCTTGAAGCCGCCGGTACCCCAGCCGCAGTTGATGAAGAGGTTCTTCACCGGCGTCTTGGCGATGATCGGGCAGGCGTCCGGCGTGGTGTCGACGATGCCGCCCCACTGACGGTTCATGCGCACGCGCGAGAGCACCGGGAACATCTCGACGATGGCCTGCAGGGTGTGTTCGATGGTCGGGTAGGAACCACGTTGGCCGTAGCCGTTGTAGCCGTCGATACCGGCGCCGATGACCAGGTCGCCCTTGTCCGACTGGCTGATGTAGCCGTGTACGGCGTTGGACATGATCACTGTGTCGATGATCGGCTTGATCGGCTCGGATACCAGGGCTTGCAGCGGGTGCGATTCCAGCGGCAGGCGAAAGCCAGCCAGCTTGGCCAGGTGCCCGGAGTTACCGGCAGCGACCAGGCCGACGCGCTTGGCGCCAATGAAGCCCTTGGTGGTTTCCACGCCGATCACCGCGCCGTTTTCCTTGCGGAAACCGATCACTTCGGTCTGCTGGATCAGGTCGACACCCAGGGCGTCGGCGGCACGGGCGAAGCCCCAGGCCACGGCGTCGTGACGGGCCACGCCACCACGGCGCTGCAGCGAGGCACCGAGAATCGGGTAACGGGTGTTCTTCGAGCAATCCAGGTAGGGGATCATCTCCGCCACCTGCTTGGCGTCCACCACCTCACCGTCGATACCGTTGAGACGGTTGGCGCTGACGCGGCGCTCGATGTCGCGCATGTCCTGCAGGGTGTGACCGAGGTTGAACACGCCACGCTGGGAGAACATGACGTTGTAGTTGAGGTCTTGCGACAGACCTTCCCACAGCTTCATCGCGTGCTCGTACAGGTGCGCGGACTCGTCCCACAGGTAGTTGGAACGGACGATGGTGGTGTTACGCGCGGTGTTGCCACCGCCAAGCCAGCCCTTCTCCACCACGGCGACGTTTTTCACGCCGAATTCCTTGGCCAGGTAGTAAGCCGTGGCCAGGCCGTGACCGCCACCACCGACGATGACCACGTCATAAACCGGCTTGGGCGTTGGATTACGCCACATGCGCTGCCAGTTCTCATGATGGCTGAACGAGTGCTTGAACAGGCCGAAGCCGGAATAACGTTGCATGGGCATGCTCCAGGGTTCTACTGCCCTCTCGCGACTGCGCGAGAGGGGCTGAGAGAGAAGGTTGGCTTAGCGATAGACCGGGTAATCCGCGCACAGCCCGGCGACCAGCTTGGCCACCTGCGCCTCGACATCGGCATCACCGAGGTGGTCGAGGATGTCGCAGATCCAGCCGGCCAGGCTCTGGCACTGGGCGACCTTGAAGCCACGGGTGGTGACCGCCGGGGTACCGATGCGGATACCCGAGGTGACGAACGGCGACTGCGGGTCGTTCGGCACAGCGTTCTTGTTCACGGTGATGCCGGCACGGCCCAGGGCGGCGTCGGCGTCTTTGCCGGTCAGGCCCTGCTTGATCAGGCTGAGCAGGAACAGGTGGTTGTCGGTACCGCCGGACACCACTTCGTAGCCGCGCTCGACGAACACCTTGGCCATGGCCTGGGCGTTATCGATGACCTGCTGCTGGTAAGCCTTGAACTCAGGCTCCATGGCTTCCTTGAAGCACACCGCCTTGGCGGCGATCACGTGCATCAGCGGGCCGCCCTGGGCACCCGGGAACACGGCGGAGTTGAGCTTCTTCTCGATCTCTTCGTTGGCCTTGGCCAGGATCAGGCCGCCACGCGGACCACGCAGGGTCTTGTGGGTGGTGGTGGTGACCACATCGGCGAACGGAATCGGGTTCGGGTACAGACCGGCAGCAACCAAGCCAGCAACGTGGGCCATGTCGACGAACAACAGGGCACCGACCTTGTCGGCGATGGCGCGGAAGCGCGGGAAGTCCAGAGTCTTGGAGTAGGCGGAGAAGCCGGCGACGATGATCTTCGGCTTGTGCTCGACAGCCAGGCGCTCGACTTCGTCGTAGTCGATCAGGCCGGTGGCCGGATTCAGGCCGTACTGAACAGCGTTGTAAAGCTTGCCCGAGGAGGAAACCTTGGAGCCGTGGGTCAGGTGGCCGCCATGGGCCAGGCTCATGCCGAGGATGGTGTCACCGGCATTGAGCAGCGCCAGGTAGACGGCGCTGTTGGCCGAGGAGCCGGAGTGCGGCTGGACGTTGGCGTAATCAGCACCGAACAAGGCCTTGGCACGATCGATGGCCAGTTGCTCGACCTTGTCGACGTATTCGCAGCCACCGTAGTAGCGCTTGCCCGGGTAGCCTTCGGCGTACTTGTTGGTCAGGCCGCTGCCTTGCGCTTCCATCACGCGCTGGCTGCAATAGTTTTCCGAGGCGATCAGCTCGATGTGCTCTTCCTGGCGACGCTCTTCCTGGTCGATGGCGGCGAGCAATTCATCGTCGTAACCCTGGATCTTGTCCTGTTTGCTGAACATCTCGGTCTCCCGGCAACCCGTCAGGGTCGCATCTGTGTTGGTGAGGCTCCCGTCGCAGCGGCTCACGGAGCCACCGACAAGGCGTCTGTTGGAGGCGATTGTGCGAAATAGCCTGGGGGGTCATTTGCCTAATTACGACTTCAAAATGCTCAAACTGACCTGCCCCGAATCACGCGATGAGCGGTAATGGCGCTGGCTGGCGGCGCTTCGCCTGGTATGTCGTATAGAGACAGGTTGCGACACCCGTCACGGCGCCGGACAGCCAGCGAATGAGGGTAAGATCGAGCCTGCCCCGCCTGGCTGGCGCGTAGCGCCATCCCGACGCCCGCACTGGCAACTAACGGACAGGAGCCGCCCATGAAGCATGCCGAGCCTCAATACCTGCAATTACCTGATTGCGACAGGTTGAAGACCTTCGGTTTCCTGCTCATCCCCAACTTCACCACCATCGGCTTCGCCTCGGCCATCGAGCCTCTGCGCATCGCTGGCCTGGCCGCTGGAAGGCCGCTGTATCGCAGCGTACTGATCTCCAGCGACAACCAGCCGGTAGCGGCCAGCAACGGCGTGCGCGTGATGACCGACAGCAGCCCCGAACAGGCGCCAGCTCTGGACGCCCTGTTCGTCGTCGGCGCCAACCCGATCCCGGAGAAATACGACCGTGCCCTGCTCGCCTGGCTGCGTCGCCTGGCCGAACAGGGCGTGCCCCTGGGCGGCATCTGCACCGGCAGCCACCTGCTGGCCAGCGCCGGCCTGCTCGAAGGCTATCGCTGCACCCTGCACTGGGAGAACATCGAACAGATCAAGGAACGGTTTCCACGCATCATCGTCTCCCACCAACTCTACGAACTGGATCGCGATCGCTATACCTGTTCGGGCGGCACCGCAGCGCTGGACATGACCTTGCAACTGATCAGCCGCGAACCCGATGGCGCCGAGATCGCCAGCCGCGCCGCCGAACTGCTGCTGTGCGAGCGGGTACGCAACGCCCGCGACCCACAGCGCATCCCCTTGCGCCAGAAGATCGGCAACACCCAGCCCAAGCTGAGCCAGATCGTGGCGATCATGGAAGCGAACCTGGAAGAGCCCCTGGAGCTGGAAGAGCTGGCACGCCTCAACGAGGTGTCGGTACGCCAACTGGAGCGGCTGTTTCACAAGTACCTGGCGCGCACGCCCAGCCAGTACTACCTGGAGCTGCGCCTGCAGCGGGCGCGCGAGCTGTTGCTAAGCAGTGAAGCCCCGGTGGGTGAGATCGCCCTGACCTGCGGCTTCTCGTCAGCGGCGCATTTTTCCAAGAGCTACAGCCGCCAGTTCGGCCTGTCGCCACGCCGCGAACGCCAGCACAGCGGCATGGCCGTGCCGGCGCGCTCTTAGCGCCATTGCCATAGCAGCGGCACGGCAGCTCGCTATCGAGCGATGATGTTGTGCTCCGGGCCATAGGGGAAGCGGGTGATATTTTCGGCGCCGCTCTCGTGGACGATGAGGATGTCGTGTTCGCGATAGCCGCCGGCGCCTGGCAGCCCCTCCGGCAGCATGATCATGGGCTCCATGGACAGCACCATGCCCGGCTCCAGCAGGGTCTCGACATCCTCGCGCAGCTCCAGCCCCGTCTCACGCCCGTAGTAATGATTGAGGACACCGAACGAGTGGCCGTAGCCGAAGGTGCGGTACTGCAGCAGATCATGACTGAGGTAGATCTCGTTGAGTGCATGGGCGATATCGCAACAACGCACGCCTGGCCTGATCAGGGCAAGCCCGGCCTCGTGCACTTCGACGTTGGCCTGCCAGAGGCGCAGATGCGCGTCGCTGCAGTGATCGAGGAACAGGGTGCGCTCCAGAGCCGTGTAGTAGCCGGCGATCATGGGGAAACAGTTGAGGCTGAGGATGTCGCCTGCGTTGACCTCGCGCGTGGTCAAGGGGTTGTGCGCACCGTCGGTGTTGATGCCGGACTGGAACCAGGCCCAGGTATCCATCAGCTCCACCTCCTCGAAGGTGGTGGCGATGGCGCGCACCATGGCCTGGGTGGCATGCAGGGCCACTTCGTACTCCGGCACCTGATCGCGCAGCGCTTCCAGCGCCGCCGCACCGCCGATATCGGCAATACGAGCACCCTGGCGGATCAGCGCATGTTCCTCCGCGGACTTGATCATGCGCAGGCGCATGCAGGGAGCGGCGACATCCACCAGTTCGGCATTCGGATAGCGTGCTGCCAGCCGTTCACGGTGCTGCAGGGTCAGGTGATCGAACTCGACGCCGATGCGGCCGGCCTTCGGCAGCGCCTGCTCGATAGCGACGAGGTCGTTGTCACGCTGCCAGTCGCTGTAGACGATATTGTCGGTAGCGACGGCGCGCCGCCACGGCCTGCCGCCGTCGATCTTGGCGCTGATGCTGACGATGGCGTCCTGGGTCACCACCAGCGCATAGCAACGGCCAAAGGCGCAGTAGAGGAAGTCACTGTAGTAATTGATGTTGTGATACGAGGTAAAGATCGCCGCATCGATGTTCTCGCTCGCCAGGTGCGCGCGCAGCCTGGCGTGACGATTGGCGTACTCCTTGGCAGAGAAGGTCGATCTGACCTTTTCACCGTTTTCAATCCGAAGCGTTTGCGGCATCTGCATGGCATCGATCCCCTTGCTGGTGACGCGGCCCATCGGACTGATGAGCCGTTGCAATGGATTGCAGCAGAAGCACCCCAGACTTTTTTGTACGCCTGCGACCCGAAGTTGGCCGGATCTGCTTTGCCACTGCCAGCCCATTCATTCGCGATCGTGGCGCACATGGCGCCACCATGAATTCGCCCCTGCGCCTCTGTGGCGGCGCTCAGTGCAGCACCTGACCGGGGGGCGGCAACGGCTCGAATGCCAGCCCGTCACTGATCGCCCTGATCAGCATTCGGCCATGGCGGCCGCCGATCATTTGCAGCATCGGCTCCAGGCCGGGCGCGCCGAGAAACACGCCGGCTCGTGCCAGGTCGCACAACTGGCATTCCAGCTCGGGCCTGTGCGCCTGCGCCTCGTCATCGCCACGACAGTGGATCAGGCCATGCAGCTTATCCACTGCGCCCAGGGCGCGATCCGGCGTGACCCACATGCCATTGTTGGCACGCCGGGCTCGCCCATCCAGACTGAGCGTCTGCCAGCGGTAGAGCGTGCACCCAGCCAACTGGTTGGCCATGCGCAGCGGTTCCAGCGCAGCAGCCAACGCCATCAGACTGAAGCCTTCGTCCAGCAGGAAACCGATGGACTCCACGGCGGCATCCGCCACCTTCTGCGCTGCGCTCATGCCGCAAGGCCTTGCACGAGGCCGAGGGCAGACACATCGGCTCGCCACAGAGGCGAGGGTGAGACTGCGAATTTGCTCGGGTGGAAAACGCAGATGACCACGACAGGGCTCCTTGGCGGCGACGCGCTGCAGGACGTAATGCTGCGATTGTCACGGCCAGCCAAGTTGACCTGTTGCTCAGAATCGACGCCAAGGTGCTAAGCGCCGCCCGGCCTTATCCACGACTCAGGTGGATCAAGCTGTGGATAAGCCGTGCACACAGCGCGCACCGCCAGGCTTCACGCCGGCTCCGGCCAATCGTTCGTTTCCTGATCGATATCAAGCAGTTAGCAACGGTCATTGATGCACAGAAAGCGTGGATCATCCTGTGGAAAAGCTGTATACAGATCGCCGCAGGCCCCGTGAAAGCTGAGGTTTATGCCGCTGCTCGCGATCCATACACCCACCGCAGCGCGCCGGCTTATCCACCTGTTGCGGATGCCAGCAAGGAACGACGCCTGGGGATATGCACAGAAGCTGTGGATGAATCTGTGCGCAGCTTGTTCGAGGAGTGCCTCAGGCCAGGCAAACCAAGGCCTGCCGACGCTCGATCAAAAATCGAACAAGATCAATGAGATAGAGATCGGTTGTGCACAAATACCCTGGACTTGTCTGTGCATCGCCTGTGGATACCCGACGCCAGGCCAGAGCCCATGGGGCTCCGGCGCAAGCGCCCGTTATTTGCTCAGCGGGCGGTCAGGGCTTGAGTTCACCACTGCAACTGCTGGAGGCATTCACCAGGCGCTGCTGCATGGCCTGATCGGGTGGCGATTGGCGGCTCATGGCCTCAAGTTCCTCTTCGCTGAACTCCTGGCTGACCTTGGTCGCTGCACAGTCGCAATAGGCCCGCAGTTGCGGCTCCTCGTAGCCCGCCGGGGCGCCGTTGATGCACTGCTGCACGAAGTCGTTCTTGGCCTTGTCCGACCATTCGGCAGCACTGACGGGCAGCGCCAGAACCAGGGGCAGAGCGGCGGCAAGCAGGTGACGATAAGTCATGGGAAACTCCTTCTCTGGATGGGAGGAAAGCGGAGCGAATGCCGCTTTCTGGTAGTTGTGAACCCAACAGCCATTGTCGAGTTCCCGATCCTGGCCGAACGGTCATCATCGCCTACCACACGCACTGCGCATCAGCGCAACAACTCGTCGCCGCAACGGACGCCGCCTGCGAGGCGCGGGCAGTATAGTGAGCATTTGCCGGCACCCTTGCCGGCTGCTTTTCAGAAGGAACGCGCCAATGCCCGACAATGCCCAGCAATTTGCCAGTGACAACTATTCCGGCATCTGTCCCGAAGCCTGGGCCGCCATGGCCGAGGCCAACCAGGGCCACCAACGCGCCTACGGTGACGACGAATGGACGGCGCGCGCCGCCGACCACTTCCGCAGCCTGCTCGATACCGACTGCGAGGTGTTCTTCGCCTTCAACGGCACCGCCGCCAACTCCCTGGCCCTGGCCTCGCTGTGCCAGAGCTACCACAGCGTGATCTGCGCGGAGACCGCCCACGTCGAAACCGACGAGTGCGGTGCGCCGGAGTTCTTCTCCAACGGCTCCAAGCTGCTGCTGGCCAGCACCGAGAACGGCAAGCTGACGCCCCAGGCGATCCGCGAGATCGCCCTCAAACGCCAGGATATCCACTACCCGAAACCGCGCGTGGTCACCCTCACCCAGGCCACCGAAGTCGGTACCGTGTACCGCCCGGAGGAAGTCCGCGCCATCAGCCAGACCTGCAAGGAACTGGGCCTACACCTGCACATGGACGGCGCGCGCTTCTCCAACGCCTGCGCCTTCCTCGGCTGCAGCCCGGCCGAGCTGACCTGGAAAGCCGGGGTCGACGTGCTCTGCTTCGGCGGCACCAAGAACGGTATGGCGGTGGGCGAGGCCATCGTCTTCTTCGACAAGGCGCTGGCCGAGGACTTCGACTACCGCTGCAAGCAGGCCGGCCAGCTTGCCTCGAAAATGCGCTATCTGTCGGCGCCCTGGGTGGGCATCCTGCAGGACGGTGCCTGGCTGCGTTACGCCCAGCACGCCAACCACTGCGCTCAGTTGCTGGCCTCGCTGGTCGCAGACATCCCCGGCGTCAGCCTGATGTTCCCGGTGGAAGCCAACGGCGTGTTCCTGCAGCTCTCGGAGCCGGCCATCGCCGCCCTCACCGCCCGCGGCTGGCGTTTCTACACTTTCATCGGTGCCGGTGGCGCGCGCTTCATGTGTAGCTGGGATAGCGACGAAGCCCGCGTGCGCCAGCTCGCTGCCGACATCCGTGAAGTGATGAGCGCCTGAAAACGCCAGAGGCCCCGCAAGCGGAGCCTCTGATCATGTCGCTGGGTGGCGCGGATGCAATCCGGGGAAACGGATCGATCGTCCCGGATTTCATCCGGGCTACAGCCCGTAGGGTGCGCTGCGCGCACCAGCCTCCCCAGAACCAACCTGTCGATCAGTAATCGATCGCCACGTCGCCTTTTGGCACGCTGCAGCAAGACAGGATGTAACCTTCGGCCACGTCCTCGTCGGTGATACCGCCGTTGTGCTCCATGTCCACCTCGCCGGAGGTTTTCATCACCTTGCAGGTGCCGCAAATGCCCATGCCGCAGGCCTTGGGAATGTGCAGACCGAGCTTGGCAGCGGCAGCGTGGACGGTCTCGCCGGGGGCGACGCGGATGCTCTTGCCGGTGCTGATGAATTCCACCTGATTGAGCTCGCCCACCGGCACTTCCGGGGCATCGGCAGCTTCGGCGGCCAGCTCCTTGACCTCGGCACTGATCTCCGGCGGCGTGGGGCCGAAGGCCTCCTCGTGGTAGCGGCTCATGTCGTAGCCAGACGCCTCGAGCAGACGCTTGACCGCGCTCATGTAGGGCGTCGGGCCGCAGCAGAAGATCTCGCGCTCGAGGAAGTCCGGCGCGATCAGCTCCAGCATCGGCTTGTTCAGGTAACCACGATAGCCGGCCCAGGCCTCACCCAGGCCATGCTTCTCGCAGATCACATGCACGCTGAAGTTGTTGATTCGCGCCGCCATGTGCTCCAGCTCACGCTGGTAAATGATGTCCTTGGGCGAACGTGCGCTGTGCACGAAGACCATGTCGACGTTGGCATTGGTGTCGTAGAACCAGCGCGCCATGGACATCACCGGCGTGATGCCGACACCACCGGACAGATACAGCACCTTGTCGGATGGGAAGTCGATGGCGTTGAACAGCCCAACAGGGCCATGCACCGGCACCTCGTCACCTTCCTTGAGATTGTCGTGCAGCCAGTTCGAGACCTTGCCGCCCGGCACGCGCTTGATGGTGATGGAGAAGCTGTAGGGCACCGAGGGCGAGCTGGAAATGGTGTACGAACGCATGATCGGCTGGCCGTCGATCTCCAGCTCCAGGGTGACGAACTGCCCCGGCTTGAAGAAGAACAGCACCGGTTGATCGGCCATGAAGCAGAACGTACGGACATCCCAGGTTTCCTGAATGACCTTGACGCAGCGCACCAGGTGGCGGCCATTGGTCCAGGTCTGCGTGGTAACCGGGTTGAGGAAGGAGTTGGTAGTGGTCATGAACAGCTCTCCACGTGGCCGGATATCGGCCTATATGCGGCGGATTGTGCGAAAGGCCGAGAGTCGTCATTTATCTACCAGCGACATCCACATACTTATCGCGACCTGCCCCATGACACGGGGCCTGGCGCGTCGGAAACGCATCCGGCCATGTCGCCCATGGACAAGGTTTCCCCTTTGCCCGGCTCCACACTCCGCCTCACCAAGCATGCACGCCCATCGCAGGCAGCAGCGATTGACGAACACCTTGCGGCATTTACCGTAACAGCCACTTTTACCGGCCGGCGCGACGCGTCGACCAATTGAGGAGCCATTCATGGACTGCACCCAAAACCTGAGCCTGGGCGACCCACTAGAGCCCGTCCGCAAGGCCACCGCCGAGATGCTGCACGAGCGCGATCACACCTTCTCGCTGCCGCAACCCTTCTATTGCGACGAGCGCCTGTTCCAGGTCGACATGCAGGAGATCTTCCACAAGGAATGGTTGATCGCCGGCATGGTCAGCGAGATTCCGGCCAAGGGCAACTTCCTCACCGTGCAGATCGGCGACAACCCGATTCTGGTCATCCGCGGTGCCGAAGGTCAGATCCATGCCTTCCACAACGTCTGCCGCCACCGCGGCTCGCGCCTGTGCGTGTCGGACAAGGGCAAGGTCGCCAAGCTGGTCTGCCCCTACCACCAGTGGACCTACGAGCTGGATGGTCGCCTGCTGTTCGCCGGCACCGAAATGGGCGCCGACTTCAAGCTGTCCGACTACAACCTCAAGCCGGTTCACTGCAAGACCGCTGGCGGCTTCATCTTCATCAGCCTGGCGGACAACCCGCCGGCCATCGACGAATTCCTCGCGACCCTGGCTCACTACATGGAGCCGTACGACATGGAGAACACCAAGGTCGCGGTGCAGAGCACCATGCGCGAGCAAGCCAACTGGAAGCTGGTGATCGAGAACAACCGCGAGTGCTACCACTGCAACGGTTCGCACCCGGAACTGCTCAACACCCTGCTGGAATGGGACGACGTCACCGACCCGCGCGCCAGCCAGGCGTTCAAGGATCAGGTCGCCGAGTGCACCACCCGCTGGGAGAAGGACAACATCCCTTACGCCCATGCCAGCTTCGGCCTGCGTAACCGCATCGTGCGCATGCCGCTGCTCAAGGGCACCGTGTCCATGACCCTGGACGGCAAGCAAGGCTGCAAGAAGCTGATGGGCCGCATCACCGACCCGGATCTGGGCTCCATGCGCATCCTGCACCTGCCGCATTCGTGGAACCACTGCATGGGCGACCACATGATCAACTTCACCGTGTGGCCGGTCAGCGCCCAGGAGTCGATCGTGATCACCAAGTGGCTGGTGCACAAGGACGCGGTGGAAGGTGTCGACTACGACGTGGCTCGCCTGCGCGAAGTCTGGGATGCCACCAACGACCAGGATCGTCGCCTGGGCGAAGAAAACCAGCGCGGCATCAACTCCACCGCCTACCAGCCCGGCCCGTACTCCAAGACCTACGAGTTCGGCGTGATCAACTTCCTGGACTGGTACAGCGAGCGCATGCTCAACAACCTCGACGACACCCCGGCGCAGAACCTGCGTCAGGTGGCAGGCGAGTAAGATGCTCTGCCTGCTGCTGTTGATCGGGTTGACGGCTTACGGGCTGCTGGCCTGTAGACCGCAACGAGGCTGACGCAGAAAAGCCCCGGTGTTCTTACGGACACCGGGGCTTTTTTATGGGCATCGCATTTTCAGGGGAATGCCTGATTGACACTGGACTGGCAAGTTCGTGTGAGTGCTTGTTCGGGCGCCTGTTCCGGATTGCCTCGTTTTTGCTGATGTTTCTGGTTTCGCCCTCCCGGGCGAGTCACTTTTGCCCCGGATGGCCGGCCCGACAAAAGTAACCAAAACCCTCCGCCCGATCATCCGGCCCTCGCTTCGCGAGGGTTCGCTCACTCCATCGCCGTTCCAGAGGCCCGCCGCGGTGGGCCATCCCTGGCCCATCGCGGCTCTCGCGACATCCATGTCGCTCGACCTCTTCCACGACGATTCCGTTCGCCCTCCTGGGCGGACTCTGTACGCGCCTGAACCTGCGGTAACCTAGAATTAGCATGGAGTGTTCTGGCAAGAGCCACAGCGAACGATGTGGCTGTCGAGTGAAACCAATACTTTCAGGCGCGCAAATGCCCCCTTCAGGAGGCCGAACGTAGGCACTGCGCAGGGGGCGAGCGGCATGGATGCCGCGAGAGGCTTAAAGGGCCAGGGACGGCCCTTGTAAGCCGACCCCGGAGCGGTGCCGGAGTGAGGGAAGTCGAGCGAAGCGAGACCCGGATGGCGGGGGTGCGTTTCTTTTGCTTACTTTTCTTTGCGCAGTTCAAAGAAAAGTGAGTCGCCCGAGGGGGCGAAACAAGGAGTTTCCGAACACACCGAAGCGGCGTCCAGAACACCAAATAACACACGAACTTGCCAGTCCAGTATCAAGCCCGACTTCCCCATGATTCCGCGATGAGCCTTTTTATGCGCTAGCGAAAGATATCCACAGGCCCCCATGCTCCACATGGATCACCCCGAAAATCTCTGCCCTCAAACAGCCTCCAAGCTTCGCCCCGTAACACGGCTCGCCCGCTCGCGACGCTTCTTGTTGGCCAGGCTCAACCTGCGCATCAGATGCCTTACCCGCCAGATCAGGGGCTTGTCGATAGCGGCCAGCAACAACGGAACCTCCTCGGCGAAGTCGACATCATCCGTTTCATCGTGAATATCCACGAAGAGCCGACGCTCGATGGCCTTGCGATCAGCCAATGGCAAGCCCGCCATCAAGCGATAGAACGACCAGAAACTCTGGTTTCCCGTGTCCTGGTAGAACCTGATGGCACGCTCCAGCGCAGCGCGCGCACGGCCACGATCAGCCTCGGCGATACGCACCGCGAACAGTTCGCCATAGTCCTTGAAGGTGTAGGCGCTACGCCCGTCGCGCCCGTAGAAGCGAGTTTCCGAGCATGCAAGGATGGTGTCGATGGCCGCCTCGGAGTAATACACGTCGCTGTAGAGCACCAGCAAATCCCCAGCCCCCACCACGGCTTCAGCCGCGAGCAGGCTGTGAGCCTTGGTTTCTCGCCGCAGCGGGCACCAGCTCGGCACTGGATAACTCGCCAACGCCTCGCTGGCAGTCAGCAACCAGGGCGCCTTCACGCCGCGCTCTGCGAGCAGGCGCAACGTGCGTGCGAGAAGGGTTTCACCACGCACCTGGATCAACTGCTTGGGAGCAGTCGGCTCAGCCCAACGCGTCTGTTTTACACCGCTCTCCGCAGCCAGAATCAGCACTGCCAGACCATTCATTGGTTTACATCTCCCTGGACGCCGTAATACAGGCACCGAACCGAAGCAATCGACGCCAGCCCCAATGATACCAATTCGCCATCCTCGATCGTGAATAAAGATCCTGCGGACAACTTCACAAATCCAAGGCTGGATATGAAAAGCAAAGGCCCCGCCAGATCACTCCGGCGGGGCCTTGCTCTTCACTTGTCGCTTGCAGCTTGAAGCTTGCAGCCGCTCTTAGACCTTGGCGCGCTCGAAGCGCTTGCGGTCGTTCTCGTTGAGGAACTTCTTACGCAGGCGGATCGACTTCGGCGTCACTTCCACCAGCTCGTCGTCGGCGATGAATTCCAGCGCCTGCTCGAGGGTGAACTTGATCGGCGGTACCAGGGCGATGACTTCATCCTTGCCGGAAGCGCGCATGTTGTCGAGCTTCTTGCCCTTGGTGGGGTTGATCACCAGGTCGTTGTCACGGCTGTTGATGCCGCACAGCTGGCCTTCGTAGATCTCCTGGCCCGGCTCGAGGAACAGCTTGCCGCGTGCCTGCAGGGTTTCCAGCGAGTAGGTCAGCGCGGTGCCGGTGGCCATGGAGACCAGTACGCCGTTCTGACGGTTGCTGACTTCACCGGCCTTGATCGCGCCGTAATGGCTGAAGGTCGAGGTCAGGATGCCGCTACCCGAAGTCAGGGTCAGGAAGTTGTTACGGAAGCCGATCAGACCGCGCGCCGGGATGGTGTATTCCAGGCGGATACGACCCTTGCCATCGGGCACCATGTTGGTCAGATCGCCCTTGCGCAGCCCCATCTGTTCCATCACCGAACCCTGGTGCTGTTCTTCGATATCGATGGTGACGTTCTCGTACGGCTCTTGCTTCTCGCCGGCTTCGTTCTCGATGATCACCACTTCCGGGCGGCCTACGGCCAGCTCGAAGCCTTCACGGCGCATGGTTTCGATCAGTACCGACAGGTGCAGCTCGCCACGGCCGGAGACCTTGAACTTCTCCGGGGTGTCACCCGGCTCGACGCGCAGGGCGACGTTGTGCAGCAGTTCCTTCTCCAGACGGTCCTTGATGTTGCGGCTGGTGACGAACTTGCCTTCCTTGCCAGCGAACGGCGAGTCGTTGACCTGGAAGGTCATGCTCACGGTCGGCTGGTCGACGGTCAGCGGCGGCAGGGCCTCGACGTTGTTCTGGTCGCACAGGGTGTCGGAGATGTACAGCTCGTCCATGCCCGATACGCAGACGATGTCACCGGCAGTGGCTTCCTGCACTTCGACGCGCTGCAGGCCGGAGTGGCCCATGATCTTGAGGATACGGCCGGTGCGCTTCTTGCCGTCGGCGCCGATGGCGGTCACCGGGCTGTTGGCCTTGATGGTGCCGCGAGCGATGCGGCCGATGCCGATCACGCCGAGGAAGCTGTTGTAGTCCAGCTGGGAAATCTGCATCTGGAACGGACCGTTGACATCGACGACCGGCGCCGGTACGTGGTCGACGATGGCCTGGAACAGGGCATCCATGTTGTCGTCCATCTTCTCATGATCCATGCCGGCGATGCCGTTCAGGGCCGAGGCGTAGACGATGGGGAAGTCCAGTTGCTCGTCGGTGGCGCCGAGGTTGTCGAACAGATCGAAGATCTGATCGATGACCCAGTCAGGACGCGCGCCCGGACGGTCGATCTTGTTGACCACGACGATCGGACGCAGGCCGGCCTTGAACGCTTTCTGGGTCACGAAACGGGTCTGCGGCATCGGGCCGTCCTGGGCGTCGACCACCAGCAGCACGGAGTCGACCATGCTCATCACGCGCTCCACTTCACCGCCGAAGTCGGCGTGCCCGGGGGTGTCGACGATGTTGATGTTGTAGTCGCCCCACTTCAGCGCCGTGTTCTTGGCCAGAATGGTAATGCCGCGCTCTTTCTCCTGGTCGTTGGAGTCCATCACGCGCTCGTTTTCCGCTTCTTTACGGTCGAGGGTGCCGGACAGACGCAGCAGTTTGTCGACGAGGGTGGTCTTGCCATGGTCGACGTGGGCGATGATGGCGATGTTGCGCAGTTTTTCGATCACAATTTTTTCCTAGAAAGAGAGCCGCAAGCCGCAAGCGACAAGCTGCAAGGTAAAAGCCAAAGAAAAGCCTAAAAACATGACGGATTCAGGTACAGCAGTCGGGAGGATGCCTGCGGCGCCGCGCGCTGCGTCTGATATGTCCCTTCATCATGACTGCACGCGCCCCTCTTGCGGCTTGTGGCTTAAATCTTGTAGCTGCCCGGAGGGCCGGTAAACGCGCACATTGGCGTGCCCCTCGCTCAGCAGGTGATGGGCGTGCAGACGACTCATCACACCCTTGTCGCAATACAGCAGGTACTGGCGGTTCTCATCCAGTTCCTTGAATTTGTTGTTCAGCGCGTAGAACGGCAGCGCCTGCACTTCTACGCCCGGCACCTGCAGCGGCTCGTCCTCGGCGGCATCGGGGTGGCGAATGTCGATGACGATCTGCCCGGCCAACGCCTCACGCACTTCCTCGACCTGCACGTCCTTGCCCAGCTCGTCGATCACGCGGTCGATGGGTAGCTGGGTGGCGCGCTCCAGGGCGCGGTCGAGGATAGCCATGTCGAACTGCGCCTCCTCCTTCTCCACGCGGTAGCCACGGGCCTTGGTGGTCGGGTTGACCGAGATCACGCCGCAGTACTCAGGCATGTTCTTGGCGAACTCGGCGGTGCCGATCTGCGTGGCGGTGTCGATGATGTCCTGCTTGTGGCTGGCGATCAGTGGGCGCATCACCAGCATGTCGGTGGCCGAGTCGATCACCGCCAGGTTGGTCAGGGTCTGGCTCGATACCTGGCTGATTGCCTCGCCGGTGACCAGCGCTTCGATCTGCAGCTTCTCGGCGATGCGAGTCGCGGCGCGCAGCATCATGCGCTTGAGGATCACGCCCATCTGGCTGTTGTCGACCTTGCCGAGAATCTCGCCGACCACTTCCTCGAACGGCACGCTGATGAACAGCACGCGCTGCGAGCGGCCGAACTTCTGCCAAATATGGTGCGCCACTTCCATCACGCCCAATTCGTGGGCACGGCCCCCTAGATTGAAGAAGCAGAAGTGGCTGACCAGGCCGCGACGCATCATTTGATAGGCCGCCACAGTGGAGTCGAAGCCGCCGCTCATCAGCACCAGGGTCTGCTCCAGCGAGCCCAATGGGTAGCCGCCCAAGCCTTCGTGACGGTTGTGCACCACGAAGAGGCGCTGATCGCGAATCTCCATGCGCACTTCGACTTCCGGCTTCTTCAGGTCGATGCCCGCCGCATCGCATTCGCGGCGCAAGCGCGAACCCACGTGTCGCTCGACATCGATGGAGCTGAAGGCATGCTTGCCACCGCGCTTGCAACGCACGGCGAAGATCTTGCCCGGCAACTGCTCGGCGTAGTGGCGCTTGCAGTGTTCGGTGATGTCATCGAGGTCGCCCAGCGGGTATTCGTTGACCTCGAGGAACAGGCCGATGCCCGGCGTATTGCGCAGGCGCTCGGTCATCTCGGCGAGCAGCTTGGGATCGTCCAGGTCGGTTTCCACCTCCAGGTTGTCCCATACACCCGTCACCCGCAGGGCGGGATCAAGATCGCGCAGCACGGCGCGGATGTTCTTCCCCAACTGGCGGATGAACTGCTTGCGCACCGGGCGGCTCTTGATGGTGATTTCTGGGAAAACTTTGACGATCAGCTTCATGAAATAAGCGCCCGAACAGGCAGCGGAAAAACAGGGGCGCGGATTATAGCGGAAATTGTTCAAGCTTTGACCAAAAATACTGCACCACGAAGACAGCGCACCAAAATTGCACACTCAAGGAATTTGCAGCCCTTAAATGGTGCAAAACTGCTGACGCAAATACCGCGCAAGCGGCACGGCGCCTGAGTTCCGCGGCCTCTGCCCAATAAAGGGCACTGGCATGCAATTTGCTCCCTTGTGAGGCAGGTCGCTCTGACGGACTATCCCGCCGGGCTTCACCGCACATATCGGGGCTCCACGAAGCGAGCCTTTTCCATCTGGAGGACAACATGTCTAAGGCTGTTCAACTGATCAAAGAACACGACGTGAAGTGGGTAGACCTGCGCTTCACCGATACCAAGGGCAAGCAGCATCACGTGACCATGCCGGCCCGTGACGCCCTGGACGAAGACTTCTTCGAGCACGGCAAGATGTTCGATGGCTCGTCCATCCATGGCTGGAAAGGCATCGAAGCCTCCGACATGATTCTGATGCCGGTCGACGAAACCGCCGTACTGGATCCGTTCACCGAAGAGCCGACCCTGATCCTGGTCTGCGACATCATCGAGCCGAGCACCATGCAAGGCTACGACCGTGACCCGCGCTCCATCGCCAAGCGCGCCGAAGAATTCCTCAAGTCCACCGGCATCGGTGACACCGTATTCGTCGGCCCGGAGCCCGAGTTCTTCATCTTTGACGAAGTGAAGTTCAAGTCCGACATCTCCGGCTCGATGTTCAAGATCTACTCCGAACAAGGCTCCTGGATGACCGACGGCGACGTCGAAGGCGGCAACAAGGGCCACCGCCCGGCCGTCAAAGGCGGTTACTTCCCGGTTCCGCCGTGCGACCACGACCACGAAATCCGTACCGCCATGTGCAACGCCATGGAAGAAATGGGCCTGGTCGTCGAAGTGCACCACCACGAGGTGGCCACTGCCGGCCAGAACGAAATCGGCGTCAAGTTCAACACCCTGGTGAACAAGGCCGACGAAGTTCAAACCCTGAAGTACTGCGTACACAACGTGGCCGATGCCTACGGCAAGACCGCCACCTTCATGCCCAAGCCGCTTTACGGCGACAACGGTTCGGGCATGCACGTGCACATGTCGATCTCCAAGGACGGCAAGAACACCTTCGCAGGTGAAGGCTATGCCGGTCTGTCCGAGACCGCCCTGTACTTCATCGGCGGCATCATCAAGCACGGTAAGGCCCTGAACGGCTTCACCAACCCGTCGACCAACTCCTACAAGCGTCTGGTTCCGGGCTTCGAGGCTCCGGTCATGCTGGCCTACTCGGCTCGCAACCGTTCCGCCTCGATCCGTATCCCGTACGTTGCCAGCCCGAAAGCTCGCCGTATCGAAGCGCGCTTCCCGGATCCGGCTGCCAACCCGTACCTGGCCTTCGCCGCTCTGCTGATGGCCGGTATCGACGGTATCCAGAACAAGATCCACCCTGGCGATGCAGCGGACAAGAACCTGTACGACCTGCCGCCGGAAGAAGGCAAGCTGATCCCGCAAGTGTGCGGCAGCCTGAAAGAAGCCCTGGAAGAGCTGGACAAGGGCCGCGCGTTCCTGACCAAGGGCGGCGTGTTCTCCGACGACTTCATCGATGCCTACATCGAGCTGAAGAGCGAAGAAGAGATCAAGGTACGTACCTTCGTACACCCGCTGGAATACGACCTGTACTACAGCGTCTAAGCCAGTTTGCGCCGCCTCGTGCGGCGCCCTCGAAAGCCCCGCCCGGCTCGGCCTGGCGGGGCTTTTTTATGGCTTTTCACGGAAGCTCGGGGAGGTCAGTCCTTGATACCGGACTGGCAAGTTTATGTGTTATTTGGTGTTCTGGACGCCGCTTCGGTGTGTTCGGAAACTCCTTGTTTCGCCCCTCGGGCGACTCACTTTTCTTTGAAATGCGCAAAGAAAAGTAAGCAAAAGAAACGCACCCCCGCCATCCGGGTC
>NZ_JBQLIX010000036.1:0-59006 GCF_052156495.1 Pseudomonas sp. NCHU5216
CGAATGGCCCCTTCAGGAGGGTGAGTGGAATCGTTGCGTAGAGGGTTGAGCGGCATGGATGCCGCGAGAGCTGCGATTGGCCAGGGATGGCCCTTCGCAGCGTGCCCTCGGAGCAACGATGGAACGAACGAACCCCGGCGTAGCCGGGGCCGGATGACGGGCCAAGCCTTTTTGCCTTCTTTTGTGGCGTTTGACAAAAGAAGGTCGCCGGGGGGCGAAACGGGAGCTTTTAGCAGGACACCGATAAGCAGCCTGAACACCGAAAACAACACACAAACTTGCCAGTCCGGTATCAGACCTGACTTTACAGAGATTCCGCGAAGAACCTCAAAAATGCTTATTTACAGCACGTAAACCCGAGTGCGGGCCCAGTCCTTTTTTCGGCTGTTTTTGCGGGGCCGCCATCGGTATTGTCTTGCCTGCCTCGCCTACGTTTTCAACAGTCTGTTAGAGGCGCCCTTCAGGCGCTGGCCTGGCTGGCCTGACTGGCTGCATGGTGGTCGAAGAGGAACTGGCGCAGGTGCTGTTCATCTTCGCCATGCAGGGATTGCAGGCGATAGGCGTAGCAGGTGCCGGTGACGCGACGTACCAGGCGTGCCTGCAGATGGATGCAGGCTTCGTCCGGCAATTGCAGGTTGGCGTGCAGGGTATGCGCCGGTTTGCCCTTGCCGGCGCTACGCACCAGCATGCCGTTGCTGGAGAGTTCGATGACTTCCAGACCGCCGGGACGGTTCTTGCCGTCCAGCAGGGCCAGAGGCTGTAACAGGGTCAGGCGCCAGGGGCGTTCGACTTCCCCGGGTTCGAGAATCAGCGGCGCCCCCACTTCCAGGCGTGGTGCCTGGCGCCCCTTGCGTACCAGGCGGATCGGGTAGCTGAGGTGCTTGTCCTGGCTGCGCGCATCCAGGCTCAGGTACTCGTCTGTACCCAGTTGTTCGAGGAGTTCACCGAGTTGGGCGCCGATATCCGACGGCGCGCGGCGTTCGCGCGATGTCTGCGTGGCTAGGTGCTGGATGAAGTCGATTTCGGCCTGAGTCAGGAGCGGGTCGTGGTTCATGACGGTCACTGCATGGTGATTCACCTACTGCAGACCGTGTTTCAGGCCGTTAGTTTTGTACGTTCGTCAGCTTTTCAGGCTCGCCAGCTCGGCGCGCAGTGCGGCCACCTCGGCTTCCAGCTCGCGTACACGCTGCTGCGCCTCGACCTGCTCGGTGACGTCCTTCTGAATGCCGATGTAGTAGGTCAGTTGATCGCCTTCGTTGAACACCGGGGTGATCGACAGCTCGTTCCAGAAGGCGCTGCCGTCCTTGCGGTAATTGCGAATGATCTGCCGACATGGCTTGTGTGAGCGCACCGCCTCACGGATGGCCTGCAGACCCATCTGGGCCCGGTCGTCGCGCTGCAGGAAACGACAGTCCTGATAGAGGATGTCGTCGCTGACATAGCCAGTCAGGCGCTCGAAGGCGGCATTGGCGTAGATGAGAATGTTGTCTTCCCCCTCTTGCTCGGCCACCACGATGCCATCGTTGGAGGCGTCGACTACCAGTTGCAGCAGCTTGGCATTGATCATGGGGGGTGATTCCTCGATGGATGTGCGCTGCATTCTAAGTCATCGAGTCGCGCTGTCCACTTGCGGCATAATGCGCGGCGTTTTTCCTGTTTCTGGAGTTGTCATGAAAGTCGCCATCGTCTCGGGGTCGGTCTACGGCACCGCCGAGGAAGTCGCCCGCCACGCCCAACGGCTGCTCGAGGCCGCCGGGCTGAACGCCTGGTACAAGAGCCAGGTGAATCTCGACGAGTTGCTGGCCTTCGCTCCCGATGCCCTGCTCACCGTGACTGCCACTACCGGCATGGGCGAGCTGCCGGACAACCTGCTACCGCTTTACTGCGAACTGCGCGAGCGCCTGCCGGCCTGGAGCGGCAAGCCGGCCGCCGTGCTGGCGTTGGGCGATTCCAGCTACGACAGCTTCTGTGGCGCTGGCGAGTTGATCCGCGAACTCTATGCCGAGTTGGGCCTGCGTGAAGTGCTGCCGATGCTGCGCCTGGACGCCAGCGAGAGCGTCACTCCGGAGAGCGACGCCGAGCCCTGGTTGCAGGCCCTCGCCACGGCGCTCAAGGGCTGAAGCGGGCCATCAATCCAGCGAATATCCCCTTATCGGCCAGGCGCCATCTGCCTGCAACGCGGGCATGGCGGCTTCGCCCGCTTGCCGGCGCTGTCAGGGGCATGGCACGGGACTAGACTGCTTTCACCGATCGACAAATCCATCGAGGTGAGTGCCGTGAATGCCCCGCTGCAATTTCCCGCCGTGAAGAATCAGGTGTCCCAGGCCGAATGGCGCGCTCGTGTCGACCTGGCCGCCTGCTACCGGCTGATCGCCCTGCATGGTTGGGATGACCTGATCTTCACCCACATCTCGGCCAAGGTACCGGGCACGGAAGACTTCCTGATCAACCCCTACGGCCTGATGTTCCACGAGATCACCGCCTCGAGTCTGGTCAAGGTGGATCTGGCCGGCAGCAAGCTGATGGACAGCCCGTTCGACATCAACCCGGCGGGCTACACCATCCACAGCGCGGTACACGAGGTACGCCCGGACGTCGGTTGCGTGCTGCATATCCATACGCCTGCCGGCATCGCCGTGTCGGCGCAGAAGCAGGGCTTGCTGCCCTTGTCGCAGCAGTCGCTGTTCGTGCTGTCCAGCCTGGCCTACCACGGTTACGAAGGCGTGGCCCTGAACCATGACGAGAAGGCACGGCTGCAGGCCGATCTGGGCGACAAGAACTTCATGATCCTGCCCAACCATGGCCTGCTCACCGCCTTCGGCAGCATCGCCGATGCCTTCCTCGGCATGTTCATCCTGCAACGCGCCTGCGAGATCCAGGTGATGGCGCAGAGCGGCGGCGCCGAACTCATCCATATCCCGCAGCAAATACTCGACGGCGCCCAGGCGATGATCGCCGGCGTCATGAAAACGCCGCAGGGCATGGGCGGTGCGCTGCCCTGGCCAGCGCTGCTGCGCAAGCTCGACCAGCAGATGCCGGGCTACGATCAATGAGCCCGCTGGCGGGTATCGAGCTGGACGCCTGGCGTGCCCAGAGTCATACCTTTGCCTTTCGTGGCCATGCCATTCGTTACTGGCTGGGCGGCGAGCGGGATGCCCAGCCCTTGCTGCTGATCCACGGCTTCCCCACCGCGAGCTGGGACTGGCACCGGCTGTGGGCGCCATTGACCGAGCGCTACCGGGTGATCGCCTGCGACATGCTGGGTTTCGGTTACTCCGCCAAGCCCCGTGGTCATGCCTACAGCCTGCTGGAGCAGGCCGACCTGCAGCAGGCGCTGCTGGGGCATCTGGGCGAGCGCCGGGCCTTGCACGTGCTGGCTCACGATTACGGCGACAGCGTGGCGCAGGAGCTGATCGCCCGGCATCAGGAGCAGCGCCTGCACCTGGCCAGTTGCGTATTCCTCAATGGCGGCCTGTTTCCCGAAACGCACCATCCGGTACGGGTGCAGAAACTGCTGCTGGGGCCGCTCGGGCCCTTGATCGGTCGTCTGTTCTCGCGGCGTTCGCTGGCGCGCAGCTTTGCCCGTATCTTCGGCCCGCAGACCCAGCCCAGCGACGCCGAGCTGGATGCCCTGTGGCAATTGATCGCCCATGACAACGGTCCGGCGGTGATGCATCGGCTGATCCGCTACATGCCCGAGCGTCGTCAGCAGCGCGAGCGTTGGGTGAGCGCCATGCAGGCCACCGACGTGCCGATGCGGGTGATCGATGGCGCTGTCGATCCCATCTCCGGGGCGCATATGGTGGCGCGCTATCGGGCATTGATCGCCGATGCCGATACCGTCCTGCTCGAAGGCATCGGTCACTATCCGCAGCTCGAGGCGCCAGCCGAGGTGCTCGAGCATTACCTGCGCTTTCGCGCTGCCATGGGCTCGCCTGCATAGCGGTTTGCTGGCCGGCAAAACGGGCCAGGGCGAGCGCAGCGGCAGCAGCGCAGGGGTGTCAGCGATGAAGATATTTATCGAACGACCTGCCTCGCGCGTCACTCACTAGTTCTGTCAATCACAGAAAAATTCGAGGTGATCCATGAACAAGTTACTGTCCGCTTTTCTGCTCGGTGGGATGCTCAGCACCCTGACATTGCCGGCCCTGGCCGCTGGTGATGAAGACAACATCCGGCCGGCCCCGGCGCAGACCTTGCCGACCACACCAGGCCAGGAAGATCCGACGATGCAGGGCGATGACGATGGCTCGCAGATTCCGCCGGCCGTGCCCAAGGCCGGTGGCCCCGCGCGCGATGGCAACCCGGGTAACGACGGTGGCCCGGGACGAGGCGATGGCATGGGATCGGGCGATGATGGTGCCGACTCTGGTTCCGGCACTGGCTCGGGGTCGGGCTCCAGCTCGGGGTCTGGATCCAGCAACTGACGGTCGAGCCGCATAAGGTCGCATTATCGGCCGTCATTCAGGTGCCCCGCGCGTTCTTGTGGCGCTTGCGGGGCTGCCTGACACTCGGGGCATTCGCAATCTGCCCGAGGAGCCAGCCCGATGAGCGATACCGTCCGTTTTGAAGATCAAGTGGTAATAGTCACGGGAGCTGGTGGTGGCCTGGGCCGCGCTCATGCGCTGCTGTTCGCCCGCCATGGCGCCAAGGTGGTGGTCAACGATCTCGGTGGCAGCACCCACGGCGAAGGTGCCAACGCTTCGGCCGCCGACAAGGTGGTGGAAGAGATCCGTGCCTTCGGCGGTACGGCGGTGGCCAATCACGACTCGGTGACCGACGGCGACCGGATCGTGCAGACCGCGCTCGATCATTTCGGCCGTATCGATGTGCTGGTCAACAATGCCGGCATCCTGCGCGACAAGAGCTTTCACAAGATGGAGGATGCCGACTGGGATCTGGTCTACAAGGTTCATGTCGAGGGGGCCTACAAGACCACCCACGCCGCCTGGCCACATCTGCGCGAGCAGAACTTCGGCCGGGTGATCTTCACCTCGTCCACCTCCGGCATCTACGGCAACTTCGGCCAGAGCAACTACGGCATGGCCAAGCTCGGCCTCTATGGCCTGACCCGTACCCTGGCCATCGAAGGGCGCAAGAACAATATCCTGGTCAACGCCATCGCTCCGACTGGTGCCACCCGCATGACCGAAGGGTTGATCCCGCCGCAGGTATTCGAGCAACTCAAACCCGAGCTGGTCAGCCCGCTGGTGGTGTACCTTGGTAGCGCGGCCTGCCAGGACACCGGCGGCCTGTTCGAGGTCGGTGGCGGCTGGATCGGCAAGGTACGTTGGGAGCGCAGCCTTGGCGTCGGCTTCGATCCCCAGGCCGGCTTCAGCCCCGCTGACGTTGCGGCGCAGTGGCAGCGTATCTGCGACTTCGACGGTGCCGCCCACCCGGCGGATAACGTCGAGGCGCTGCGGGAAATGATGGCCAACCTGCAGAAATACGCGATCTGATCCAGGCAATTCCCCGAAGAGGAAGGCCGGCAGCGATGCCGGCCTTTTTTGTGGCACATCCGGAGAGGGAGGCGATTTGCGCAGATCATCCGGGAGTGCGTCGCGTCCCTCTCAACCCCCACTTTCGTCGGGTGCTCGCGTTTCTCCGGGCGACTAAGCTCGTTGCATACCTACAACAACAGGGAAGCCCCCGATGCGCCGTCTGCTGCTGTCGTTGCCCTTCGTCCTGCTCGCCGGCTGCTCCACGCCGGGGGCCTTCTTCGGTGATCTCGACGGTGAACCCTTCACCCCCCAACAGCTCAGCGATGAGAACCGGGCCATGGTCTATCTCTACCGCCCGCGCAACGACTGGGCGGATCAGGAGCTGGAGGCGCCGGCGCTGTTTATCGACAACCAGTTGATCGGCAGTCTGCCGAGCAATGGCTATCTGGCCCTGGATTTCGAGGCCGCCAACTACAAGCTGGAAATGCGCCGGCCACTGGCTGGCAGCTTCTGGACGTTGCTGGCCGACGGGCCGCTGGATTTCACCCTGATCACCAGTTTCTCCCTGGATGCCGCCGTGGGCGGTACCTATTACCTCCGCTACGACGAGGACGGCCCACCGCCCATGGGCACGGCCATGGAAGGCGGCGGCGAGGGGCCGTTGCAACTGGTTTCGGCAGAGCTGGCCAAGCGCGAGTTGCCGGTAACACGGCAGGTGCAGCCGCTGGCCCAGGTCGCTGCCAGCCAGGAGGAGCCCGAGCGTCCGCAGCGTGGCTTCTGGCGATCGGTCGGTGAGGCGCTGGACAAGATCGGCATTTGAGCACGGCGTAGTACCCGGCTGTTACCTGCTGCTGGGAGCGAGGGCGAATAATCAGCTCGTTCCATCCCACCACAGGAGACGATCATGGCAGCCAAGAAGATTCTCATGCTGGTCGGCGACTACGCCGAAGACTACGAAACCATGGTGCCGTTCCAGGCCCTGCAGATGGTCGGTCACAGCGTGCACGCGGTGTGCCCGGGCAAGAGCGCCGGGCAGACGGTGCGTACCGCCATCCACGACTTCGAGGGCGAGCAGACCTACAGTGAGAAGCCCGGGCACAACTTCGCGCTGAACTTCGACTTCGCCGAGGTCCGCGCCGAGGATTACGACGCTCTGCTGATTCCCGGTGGCCGCGCGCCGGAATACCTGCGCCTGAATGCCGAGGTGCTGGCCCTGGTCAAGGCCTTCGCCGCCGCCGACAAACCCATCGCTGCTGTCTGTCACGGTGCCCAGCTACTGGCGGCAGCCGGCGTACTGCAGGGGCGTGAATGCAGCGCCTATCCGGCCTGCGCGCCGGAAGTCGGCTTGGCGGGTGGCACCTATGTGGAGATCCCGGTGGATCAGGCTCACGTGCATGGCAAGCTGGTCAGTGCGCCGGCCTGGCCTGCGCATCCAGCCTGGCTGGCGGCGTTTCTCAAGGTGCTGGGCACGGAAATTCGCCTGTAAACCCGTAGCCCGGATGCAATCCGGGGGCGCATGATGGGCTGGATTTCCCGGATTGCATCCGGGCTACGACAGGGAGCAGCAAGATGTGCGAACTCTATGTGAAGGCCGACCCCATCCTCTACGAATCGCGCTCACGCTCGCTGCGCATCCGCGGTGTGGTGACCACCTTGCGCCTGGAGAACCAGTTCTGGGACATCCTGCGCGAGATCGCCGAGGTCGATGGCATGACCACCAACCAGTTGATCGCCAAACTCTATGAAGAGGTGATGGATTTTCGCGGCGAGGTGGTCAACTTCGCTTCCTTCCTGCGCGTCAGTTGCACTCGTTACCTGGCGCAGAAGGCCGGCCGCCAGGTGCCGTTGCGCCTGGTCGGTGCTGGCACCTGAATCACTGATACATCCAGAAGTTCGGGTGTTCCTGCGCGCTCGGCGCAACGCTTTGCTGGGTGGGGCGGTTTGACTGGAAGAGACGTCTGATCAGGCTCATGGTCGGGCTCCTGTAGGGCACCTCTAAAAACTACCTGCGTTGCCACTGCTGCGTTAAAAACAGCCTCAAAATGCTCATTTACAACACGTAAACTGCGCTTTTTCGGCTGTTTTTGCCTTGCACTGGCTGCCTCGCCTACGTTTTTAGAGGCGCCCTGTAGGTAGGGGAAACAGGCGGGCATGATCAGTCTCAAGTGGTCATAGGGAAATCGGATTGTTCCTGTTCGCTCGATAATGCCTGTCTATTTCTGAGCCTTCAGCGTCGAGGCAGGCGCACGCTGACCTGCAGACCCCCCAGCGGTGAGTCCTCCAGGGCGATGCTGCCCTGATGCAGTTCCACCACTCGACGCACGATGGACAAGCCAAGCCCCGCCCCCTGGCCTTCGCCGAGGCGGAAGAAACGCTCGAACAGGCGCTCGCGCATGTCCACCGGCACGCCGGGGCCGCTGTCCTGCACCTGCAGGGTCAGCGCCTGCGCATCGCTGAGCAATTGCACCTGGATGCTGCCGCCGAGCGGGGTGTACTGCACCGCATTGCTCACCAGGTTCTGCAGCAGGATGCCCAGGCTCGGCGCGTCGGCGATCAGTTGGTAGTCACCGCCGTCGCTGGCTTCCAGCACCAGATCCTGCTGGCGCTCCAGGGCCAGGGGGGTCAGTTCGGCCAGCTCGCCGCGGAGGAAGGCCAGCAGATCGAGATTGCTCATGCTCAGGCGCACGCTGTTGGGGTCGAGGCGGGCCAGGGTGAGCAGTTGCGCCACCACGCGGGTGGCACGGTCGACGCCGCCGGCGAGCTGGCGCAGGGCCTCATCACGGTCGCTGGCATCCGCTGCCTCCAGGGCGTTCTGTGCGTGGATGCGCAGCACCGCCAGCGGCGTACGCAACTCGTGGGCGGCGTCGGCGATGAAGCGTTTCTCCTGATCGAGCAACTGGTTGACCTGCAGCAGCAACCGGTTCAGTGCCGCCGCCATCGGTTCCAGTTCGCCCGGCAGTGGCGGAAAGACCAGCGGCGCCAGGTTGTCCGGAGCGCGCCCGCGAATGGCCTGGGCCATGCGTTGCAGCGGGCTCAGGCCCCAGCCCACGGCCAGCCATAGCAGCAGGCCGACGATGGGCAGGCCGTACAACAAGGGCTGCAGGCTACGCCGGGCGATCTTGTCGATCAGTTCGCCGCGCACGTCCTCTCGCTCGCCAGCCAGTACCCAGTGGTTGTCACGCACATCCTGCAGAACGAACACCCGCCAGCGGTGTTCGCCAATACTCACGGTGTGGTAGCCGATCAGGTAGCGTGCCAGTTGCGTCAAGCGTTCGTGCATCGGCTGGCCTTCATCGGGCAGGGTCAGACCGAGCTGCTTGATCATGTCGTCGAGCAGCCCGGGTGGCGCACTGGCGGACTGGAACAGCACTTCGCCATCGTAGTTGAGCATCTGGAAGGCCAGCTTGCCTTCATATTCATGGCCGAACAGGTTGTCCGGATTGCGCACGTTGCGCAGCAGCAAGGCTTCGTCGAGTACGGCCTGCATCTCGCGGCGCTCGTTTGCGTTCAGGTCATGGCGCACCAGCCCCATCAGCAGGCGTGCGGTCTGCGACAGTTGGGCGTCGAACAGCTCGCGCACCTCATGCACCGAGTCGTGGTAGATCTTGTGGCTGATCAGGCCGAAGCTGGCGGCCAGCATCAGCAGCAACAGAACCAGCAGGCGGGTGCGGATGGAGCCGAAGACTTTCAGCAGCCTCATTTGTCCACCAGATAGCCAACGCCGCGCACGGTGCGGATCAGCTCTGGAAAGAATTTCTTGCGCAGGTGGTGCACGTGTACTTCCAGGGCGTTGCTTTCCACTTCCTCGTCCCAGCCATAGAGTGCCTGCTGCAGCTTGTCGCGGGTCAGCACGCGGCCGGGCTGGATCAGCAACTCGTGCAGCAGGAGGAATTCCTTGCGCGGCAGGTTGAGGCTCTGACCCTGGTATTCGACCACCTGGCTTGCCGGGTCGAGGCGAATACCACGGTACTCCAGTGCCGGTTGCGGGCGCTGGAAGCTACGCCGCAGCAGGGCGCGCAGGCGCGCCTTGAGTTCGGCGACATCGAAGGGCTTGATCAGGTAGTCATCGGCGCCAGCATCGAGGCCGGCGATGCGGTCGCTGGTGGCATCGCGCGCGGTCAGCACCAGCACCGGCACCGGGTTGGCGGCGGCACGCAGGTGCTTGAGCACCTGCAGGCCGTCCATGCGCGGCAGGCCGAGGTCGAGTATGACCAGCTCGAAGCTCTCGTGGCTGAGGGCATGCAGCGCGCTGGCGCCATCCTGCAGCCAGTCGACGGTGTAGCCTTCGGGTTTCAGTGCGGTGCGAATGCCTTCGCCCAATGCCGGGTCGTCTTCGACGAGAAGAATGCGCATGGCAAATCCTGTAAGGGGCCGAGTTAGCGGAGTTTACTCTCGACCTGCTGCAAAAGCGCTTGGGCTTCTGCGCGACGCCCCTGATCGGCCAGTTCGCGGCCAGGGCGATCCTGGGCGGCCAGGGCCTTTTCCAGCGCGGCGCGGGCTTCGTCGTAGCGTTTCTGACGCTGCAGGAAGTCGCCGTAGAAGTAGTTCGGGTCGATGCCATCCGGGTTGATCGCCAGCGCCTGCTTGAGCATCTTTTCGGCCTTCTCGTCATCACCGAAACCGATCGGCCAGCCCGGCACCTGGTAGTAGAGGCTGCCAAGGCTGGTGTAGGCCGATCCACCCAGCGCCTGCGGGTCGATGGCCAGGGCTTGTTCCAGGCTGGCCTTGGCCTGCTTGACCAGGCTCAGCGCGCCGAGGCCACCCTTGGCGCCGGCCTCGGTGCTGAGGATGATGCCGCGCCAGATCAGCAGCTCGGGGGCCTTGGGCTCGCTGGCCAGGGCTGCGTCGGCCTGGCTGACCAGCTTGGCGAAGGCTTCTTCACGCTGCTTTTCCGGCGTCTGGTAGTTGATCTCGGCCCAGCGCGTCTGCAACTGGTGCAACTGCGCTTCGCCGCTGGCGCTCAAGGCGAAGGCGGGCAGGGTGGTGAAGCCGAGCGTGGCGATGAGCAGGGTACGCAATGCGTTCACGAGTTTCTTCCTCAGGGTTTATGGCGGGCGAAGCGTTGGATGATCGGCAACTGCTTGCGCAGGGCCTGATCGACCACCTTGGGTAGCAGGCCGTTGAGGCGCACGAACAGCCGCTCGGGCCAGCCGAGATGGCGTTCTTCCTGCTCGCGGCGAAGGGTGTCGAGCAGTTCATTGGCGACCTGTTCGGGGTCATCCATGGCCACGCCCAACTCGTCGTTCATCGCCACCACGCTGGGGGCATTCATCGCCGTGCGGGTGGCACGCGGGGCGAAGTAGAGAACGCGCACATGGGTATCGGCCAGTTCGCGCCGCAGGGCCTCGGAAAAACCACGCAGGGCGAACTTGCTGGCACAGTAGGCGGCGAAACCCGGGTAGCCGATGGCGCCGAAGGTGGAGCCGACGTTGATCACCAGGGCGTGACGCTGTGCGCGCAGCAGTGGCAGCAGGCGCTGAGTGATCTGCAGCGTGGCGGTGACGTTGAGACCGATCAGCTCGGCGATCTGCTGTTCGTCCTGCTGGTCGAGCAGGGCGAAACGGTTGACCCCGGCGGCGTTGATCAGGCAGTTCAGCCCGCCGAAGTTCTGCGCAGCGGCTACCAGCGCATCGCGCCCGGTGCGGCTGCCGATATCGGCCTGTACCAGTTGCACCTGGTTGGGGTAGCGCTGGAGCAGTTCCTGCAGGGGCTCCAGGCGCCTTCCCACCAGCAGCAGGTGGGCACCTTCGCTGGCCAGGCGCCCGGCCAGGGCCAGGCCGATACCGCCACTGGCGCCCGTGAGCAGGGCGCGGCAATCCGTCGGCTGCATGAGCTTATTCCTCGTCCGACAGCGGCAGGCTGCGGAACATGTCGCCATAGAGGCGGTAGACCACCTTGGCGGTGTGTACCACTGCGGCTTTGTCATCATCGTTGTCCAGGCGGTTCATCAGCTTCTTGAAGAACTCGATGTGTTCCAGGTCCAGGCTGCCGTGGGAGTTGAGGTAGCTGAAGGCCTGGCTCGGCAGGCGCAGCTTGTCCTGAATGATGCCGGCGGCCTGCGTGGCCAGGGCGATGCTGGTGCCTTCGAGCACGTTGACCATGCCGAAGAAGCTCACCGGGTTGTGCCGGGCGATGCGGTCGTAGACGTAAGCCACCATCAACTCGGTGGGCAGGCGCGGCGTGCCATGGCGCACGGCTTCCTTGTCCGCACCGCAGGCGGCGATGTCGCTGAGCACCCACTCCTGGTGGCCATACTCCTCCTCGATGTATTCGGCTATGGCTTCACGCAGCCATTCCAGGCGTTCCGGCAGGCGTGCGCCGCAGGCCATCAGCAGCGGCACGGTGTGCTTGACGTGGTGATAGGCCTCGGTGAGGAAGGCGATGTAACTGTGCAGCGCCACCTGGCCGGTCATGGCCTGCTGGATGATCGGCGCGCCGAGCAGGTAATCACGTTCGGCCTGGGTCTGCTCCAGTAGGGATTGGTAGAAACTCATGCAGGTACTCCTTCTGCCATCAACTCATCGATGGCGGCTTGGTAATGGGTGAACAGGGCTGTGCGACGCAGGCGACCGTTGGCGGTGGCCAGGTCGTTGCTCGCATTGAAGGGAGAATCGGCGCGCAGCCAGTGGTGCACGCGGGCGTAATCCGGCAGGCCGTGATTGACCGCGTCCACTGCCGCCTGTAGCTGCGCGTCGGGAGTATTGGGGAAGCGTGGCACCAGCACCGCGACGTTGGCCGGCAGCGCCTCGCCATGCAGCCAGGCCTGGGCGATGGGTAACTGCTGCACCAGTTCGGATTCCACCCACTCCGGGTTGACGTTGCGCCCGTAGGCGGTGATGAACTGGTGCTTCTTGCGCCCATGCAGCACCAGGAAGCCGTCCTCGAAATGGCCCAGGTCGCCGGTGCCCAGCCATTCGCCTTGCGGTGCCGGCTCACCGAGATAACCGAGCATGCGTGCGCCCTTGACCTGCACCTCACCGTCGTCCGCCAACTTCACCTGCAGATGGCCGAGCGGCTTGCCGGTGCTGCCGAGGCGGCGCTGTTCGGGCGTGTTCAGGCACACCACCGAGGCGCATTCGGATAGCCCGTAGCCCTCGAAGATCGGCAGCGCCAACGCTTCGGCCCGCTCCAGCAATTGCGCGGAGACCCGCCCACCACCGACCGCGACGAAACGCAACGAATTTGGCAGCGGCAGGCCGCGCTCGGCGGCGCTGATCAGGGCCAGCAGCAGTTGTGGCAGCAGGATCAGGCTGTGCGGCTGGGCCGCTTGCAGTGCCTGCAGGAAACGCATCAGGTCGAAGCCGCTGGCGCCTGTCAGACCGACTTGCGCCATCGGCATCAACTCCACCCGTGCCCCGGCCAGCAGCGGCGCGTAGACGCCGGCGATGTTCTCCAGCAATGTGGCCAGCGGCAGGATGCACAGGTGGCGCTCGACGCTGCGACTGGCACTGGCCTCGACCAGGCTGCCAGCCACCGCCAGTTGCGTGGCCAGATCCAGGCATACGCCCTTGGGCTGGCCGGTGGTGCCGGAGGTGTAGGTGATCTTGCAGGTATTCGGATGCAGCGGGGCCGGTTGCGCCACGTGGCGGCGATGGATGTCGCCCTCCAGGCAGACGAAGCCTGGGGCTGCGCTGCCGATCAGGCAATCGATGCCGGCGCTGTCGAGCACATGGCGCTGCTGATCGGCGGAGAAGAACCCCGGCACGGGCACGCAGACCAGGCCGGCATGCAGCGCAGCCAGATCCCACAGCACCCAGTCGATGCCGTTGTCCAGGGCCAGCGCCACGCGCTGTGCGCCCAGGTCACGCAGGTGCCTGCTGCGGCTCGCCACGGCGTCGAGCAGTTGGGCGTAGCTCAGCGTGCGTTCGCCCTCGATCAGCGCGACATGCTCGCCATGTTCGGCCAGACGGGTGAAGAAAGGCTCAGCTACAGACCACATCGGGCATCTCCTCCAGAGCATAGAGCGGTTGATGGCCGAGGCGTGGGTAAGCGCCCAGTTGCAGCAGGCGCTGATGGCCGCCATGGATATCGCCAGCCATCACCAGCGGGCGGCTGTGGTAATAGCGGCCCCAGTCGGCCAGCTCCTCGCCCATGCGTGTTGGGTCGGCCTCGCCGAGGGCGATGGGGGTCAGCCCGAGGCGCTGGAAGCTATTGAGCAGGGTGGGTGTACCGGTGAAGGTGACCCAGCGAAAACCCAGCGCCACCAGCAGATCGGTGAGGGCGACGATCAGCAGGCGCGCGGCGCCGGGGTTGTCGGCGGCCAGGTTGCCCACTTCCACCAGCTCGCCACGGCCAGGCTCGGTGTGGCCCAGGCGTGCACCAATGGCCTTGTGGATCGGCTCGTCCAGATAGCGTTCGAGAAACAGCGAGCCATTGTCTGCGCTGCGCACACCCACCGCGCCGAGCAACTGCCCGGCTGGGTTCTCCAGGCCGAACAGACAGGGCATGAAGTGACGAATGCGCGCGCCATGCTGCAGCTCGAAGCGTTGGCGGATGAACTGCTCCAAGGCCGCGCGTCGCGCGCTGTCGGCGGAGGCCAGGTGGAGTTCGTAAGTATCCCCGCGCCCGATACGGGCCACGGGACGATCATGCTGTGCCCAGGGGAGTTCCATCGTCGGGATCTCGGTAATGAACCTGGGGCCGATTGTGCGAGGGGCTGGCTTAACGCTGTATTAAGGCTTTGCAGAATGTTTCGGGCGCTGCACTATCACGAAGAAATTTGCTCCAGAGAATATGTTTCGCACTGAGCAGGCAATCGCTGACAGGATCAAGATTGGGCATTCAGGGAGGAAAGATGACGCCAGCCAACGCTGACCCCAGGCTGCAACCTTTGCTCGCCGAACTGGCCGAGCTGATCCGCCAGGCACGGCAGCAGGCAGTGCGGGCCGTGGATACGATTCAGGTGCAGACCTGCTGGGAAGTGGGCCGGCATATCGTCGAGTTCGAGCAGGCTGGGCAGGCGCGTGCCGCCTACGGCAAGAAGCTGCTAGCGACGCAGGCCAAGGGGCTGACGGCCGAGTTCGGCAAAGGTTTTGATACAACCAATCTGCGTCATATGCGTGCGTTCTTTCTGGCTTTTCCAATTCGCGACGCACTGCGTCGCGAATTGAGCTGGACGCACTATCGCACCCTGCTCAAGCTGGACAGCGACAGTGCCCGCCAGTGGTATATGAACGAAGCCGCCATACAGAACTGGAGCACTCGCGCACTGGAGCGGCAGATCGGCACGCTGTATTACGAGCGCCTGCTGGCCAGCCAGGATCGCGCTGCTGTGGAGCAGGAGGCGGCGAGCAAGCTGCAGGCTCTGGGCAAGAGCCCTCGTGAGTTCGTGCGCGATCCGGTGCTGCTGGAATTTCTCGGTCTGCCCAATGCCGGCGTTATGCTGGAAGGCGAGCTGGAGCAGGCGCTGATCGACCAGTTGCAGAGCTTTCTGCTGGAGCTGGGCAAGGGTTTCGCCTTTGTCGGCCGACAGCAGCGCATCAGCACCGAGAGCAAGGATTTCTACATCGACCTGGTGTTCTACAACTACCTGCTCAAGTGTTTCGTGATCTTCGATCTCAAGCGCGGTGAGCTAACTCACCAGGACATCGGCCAGATGGACATGTATGTACGCATGTTCGATGACCTCAAATGGGCATCTCTAAAAACTACCTGCGTTGCCATCACTGCGTTAAAAACAAGCTCAAAATGCTCATTTACAACTCGTAAACTCCGCTTTTTCGCTTGTTTTTGCCTTGTGCTGGCTGCCTCGCCTACGTTTTTAGAGGCGCCCAAACGTGGCCCGGAAGACGGCCCGACCGTGGGCATCATCCTCTGTGCGCAGAAGGATGCATCCGTGGTGCGTTATTCGGTGCTGCAAGGCAGCGAGCAACTGTTCGCCAGCAAATACAAGCTGGTGCTGCCCAGCGAAGAAGAGCTACGGGCCGAGCTGGATCGCGAGCGAGCGAGGCTGGCCGAGCAACGTGGGCTGTACTGGGTTCACTGAGCTTGTGCATCAGGGCGCCGAGCTGCGACAGACCCGGCCCCTTACCTGCGATACTCAGCCGACCTGCGCAACCCAGTCATTGAGGTTGTAGTAGTTGCTGATGCGCGCCACCTTGCCGTTTTTGATCTCGAAGAAGGCGCCGGCTGGCAGGACGTAGGTCTGGCCGTTGGCCGGTGGCAGGCCTTCGTCGTCGGCCAGGTACTCACCGTGCACCACGAACTCGGCTGCGGCGCGGTCGCCGGCGGCGTTCTGCATCACCACGATGTCGGCCAGGCGCTCGCGGTAGCAGCGGTTCATCTTGTCCATGAAGGCGGCGAAGGTGGCCTTGCCGACCTGGCGCTCGCCCTGGTTGATGTCGTGCACCACGTCCTCGGCCAGCAGGTCGAGGAAGGTGGGCATGTCGCCGGCATTGAAGGCGGCGTAGTAGGCCTGAACCAGTTCGGTGGCGGTCATGGCTAAGTTCCTTTCGTAGCGTGGTTAGTGGTGGAATGGCTCGCATGATAAGTTCGCGCTTTCATGCCGGCATAGCCGCCGGCGTCACCCTGCTGCTGGCGAACGACTCCAGATGGACATCGAATTGCTCCAGGGGCGGCAGATAGCGCCCCATATCGAAGACCTGGCGCATTTGCGCATCACGGTCTTCCGCGAATTCCCCTACCTCTACGACGGCAGCCTCGACTACGAGGCCGAATACCTCGACACCTATGTGCGCAGTGCCGAAAGCCTGTGCGTGCTGGTACGGGACGCGGGCCAAGTGGTCGGCGCCTCCACGGCGCTGCCGCTGGCTGACGAAACCCTGGAATTCCAACAGCCCTTCCTCTCGGCGGGCTGGGACCCTGCGCGCATCTTCTATTGCGCTGAGTCGGTGGTGTTGCCGGCCTGGCGCGGCCATGGCCTGGGCGTGCGCTTCTTCGCCGAGCGCGAGGCCCATGCGCGCAAGCTGGGTCGCTTCGACTGGTGCGCCTTCTGCGCCGTGCAGCGCCCGGCTGACCACCCGCGGCGGCCCGCCGATTATCAGCCACTGGATGCCTTCTGGGCGCGCCGGGGCTATCGCCATCATCCCGAACTGCATACCCAGTACCACTGGCGCGACCTGGACGAAGCCGAGGAATCGGCTAAGCCCATGTCGTTCTGGCTCAAGGAGCTCAACTGATGATCAAGGTTGCCGCCTGCCAATATCACATCGATCTGCTGACCAGCTGGGATGCCTACGCCGAACACCTCACCAGGCTTTGCGAAGAGGCGGCGGGGCAGGGCGCCGAGCTGTTGCTGCTGCCGGAATACGCCGGGCTGGTGCTGACCGGGCAGTTGCCGGAAGCAGAACGCAGTGACCTGCACGGCTCCATCGCTGGCATCCAGGCGCTGCTGCCGCGCTGGTTGGAATTGTGCGAGAGCCTGGCGCGGCGGCTGCAGGTCTATCTGCAACCCGGCTCGGTAGCCGTGCTGGATGATGACGGCGTCTACCGCAATCGCGCCTGGCTGTTCGGCCCGGACGGCTGCCTGGGCAGCCAGGACAAGCTGATGATGACCCGCTTCGAGCTGGAGCAATGGCAGATCGCCGCTGGCAGCGGGCTCAAGGTGTTCGACACGGCGCTTGGCAAGCTGGGCATCCTGATCTGCTATGACAACGAGTTTCCGCTGCTGGCGCGCACCCTGGCCGAGGCCGGAGTCGATCTGATTCTGGCGCCCAGTTGCACCGATACCGAGGCCGGCTTCTATCGTGTGCGCATCGGCGCCCAGGCACGAGCGCTGGAAAACCAGATTGCCGTGCTGCAATCGCCCACGGTGGGCCTGGCACCCTGGTCGCCAGCGTTGGACGAGAATATCGGCCGCGCCGCGCTGTACGTGCCGTCGGACTATGGCATGCCGGCTAGTGGCGTGATTGCCGAGAGCGAAGCGCTGTGCCCCACGCGCAGTCACTGGCTGATCGCCGAGCTGGATCTGGCCGAGGTGCGCCGGGTGCGTGAGGCGGGCCAGGTATTCACCCGGCGCGACTGGCCAAAACAGTTCGACGACGGCCGGCTGGTGCTGCGTTGAACGCGCCAGAGGCATTGCCAGGCTCGCCGCTGGCTGCTTATGAGCAGGCACTGGCGGGTGGCTTCGTCGCCGATGCCGCGCAGCGCCGTGCGGTCGAGGCGCTGCAGCGTTGCCACCAGGCCTTGCATCACGGGGAATATCCGCCCGGCGTGTACCTCTGGGGGCCGGTGGGGCGCGGCAAAACCTGGCTGATGGACAGCTTCTACAACAGCCTGCATGTGCCGGCGCGACGTCAGCATTTCCATCACTTCATGCAGTGGGTGCATCGCCGCCAGTTCGAGCTGACCGGCAATGCCGACCCACTGCGTCTGCTGGCTGAGGAGCTGGGGCGCGAGGTGCGTGTTCTGTGCTTCGACGAACTGTTCGTCACTGACATCGGCGATGCCATGTTGCTGGGCCGCCTGCTTAGCCTGGTGGTGGAGCAGGGCGTGGTGCTGGTGGCCACTTCCAACCAGCCGCCGGATCAGCTTTATGCCGACGGTTTCAACCGCGAGCGTTTCCTGCCGGCCATCGCCGCGCTCGAGGCGCATATGCAGGTGGTGGCTGTGGACGGCGAGCAGGATCATCGTCTGCACCCTGGCACCGAGGTGCAACGCTACTGGGTGCAGCAGCCACAGGCGCTGGCCGAGTTGTTCGCCCGCTTGAGTCAGGGCCAGGTGGTCAGCTATGAGCCGGTCGAACTGAGCCACCGGCATATCGCCTGTCTGGGCAACAGTTCGGCAGCGCTGTGGTGCCGCTTCGGTGAGCTGTGTGAACAGCCGCTGGCCGCGCCGGATTTCATCGAGTTGTGCGGGCGCTTTCCGGCCATCCTGCTTGACGGGGTACCGTGCCTGGGTGGCGAGCCGTGTGAGGGGCGCATTGCCCGTGGCACCGAGGACGCTGCCGAGCGGGTCGATGCCGGGGATCGGCAGTTGCCGGCGCTGGCGCGCAACGACGATGCGGTGCGGCGTTTCATCGCCCTGGTCGACGAGTGCTACGACCGCCGCGTGCCGCTGTATATCGAGGCCGAGGTGGCGCTGGATGAGCTGTACACCCAGGGCTACCTGGAGTTTGCCTTTCGCCGCACGCTCAGCCGTTTGCGCGAGATGCAGTTGGAGCGCTTCGGCCGCTCATAGCAAGAGCATCTGCAGCTCGCGGCTGACCTTGACGGTGATGCCACCGCCGCTGGATTGCACGCTCTGGCTGGTGCCCTGCAGCGGGTTGTACAGGGTGCCACTGCCGTTGCGCGACAGGCGTACGCTGCCTTCCTCCTGTGCCCAGAACCACCACAGCCAGCGGCCGTCGGCACGCTGCCAGGCAATGCTGAGCATGCCGGCCGGGGCGTTGGCGAAGCTCGGTGGGTTCAGCGGCGTCAGGCGGGGGCCGCTGATCTGCAGGAAGCGTTTGAGGGCCTGGTAGGCCGGCTTCTCGCTGCCATCCAGGCGCAGCAGACCATAGAAGCGGTCACGCGGCGTGGCGCGGGCATCCAGGTCGCTCAGGGTGAAGAGAAACACCCGGTCGAAATCCATCGCGCTCATCAGGGCCAGGCGCCGCAACATATAGTCGGCCTGGCCCTGTTCGCCGATGATCGGCTGCAGTTCCGCTGGGCCGGGGTAGCTCGACCAGCCGAACTCGGTGGCCCAGATCGGCCCGCTGCCGTACTGGCGCAGGTACTGGTTGACGGTGTTGGCGTTGCTGATGAAATCGCCTGCACCGGGCACGTCGCCTTCCGGTTCCTGGCTGTAGGGGTGGTAGGCCGTGACGCGGTCACGCTTGACGCTGCCGAGGCGCAGCAGCGCTTCGAGCATCAGGCCGCCACGCACCGGCATCTGGCTGTAGTAGGCATTGCCGCCGATCACCTGGGTCGCGTCCGGGCGGGCGCTGGCCAGGGCGTTCAGGCTGCTTTCCAGCAACTGCTGGTACTGCAGCGGGTTTTCCGCCGGTTGCCAGAAGGAGGGAATGTTCTGCTCGTTCCACACCTGCCAGGCCTTGGCGTAGGGATAGCGGCTGGCCAGGGTAGCGAAGCTGCTGGCGAATAGCTGGGCGTTGATCGGCGGGTACTGGTCGCGATTGCTCACGCCGCTGGGCGCGGAGGTGGCGAAGGGCGCCGAGCCCACCAGGTAGATCAGCGGCTTGAGTTGCTCTTGCTCGACCACCTGCATCACCCGGTCGACCTCTGCCCATTGCCATTGCCCGGGGGCGGGCTCCAGACGATCCCAGTGCAGGCCCATGCGAATCCACTGCAGCTCCAGCTCCTTGAGCTTGGCGATCTGCTGGCGGTAGGCCGCTTCGGGAAACCAGGGCAGTTGTACGTTGAGGCCGAGAAAATCGGCCCAGGCCACCGTGCGCGGTGCCTTCATCGAATAGGAGGGGGCGGCCTGGGCGGCAAAGGCGACGCCTGCGGCCAGCAGGAGGGTGGCGAACCCTTTGTACAGGTAGTGGAACATGGCTGTTCTCCCTAGCTGGGTGACTCGGGATTGCAGCATAGGAGCGGCGGGCCGGCGCTGATGTGCGCTGGGTCTGCTTGCGGATGGAGGGCAGTGATCAGGCGACTGACGGTTTGATGGCGTTTTGCTGCGCCTGAATATTGGCGATTCGCTGCTGCACTTGGCAGCGCCAAGGCCGCGAACGACGGTTTGCCAGTGGGCGCAAACCGTCGTCTTGGCAAGCGATCAGCCGGCCAGATACTGCTCGGTGGAGAGCACCGTGGCGTAGGCGAACGCCAGCGCCGCCATATTGGCTGCATGCACCTGGGCGGCGGGGATCGTGCTGCCCTCGAAGGTCTGGTCGTGGGTGGCGCAGGCGTCGTGAATCACCGTGGTGGCGTAGCCGAAGTCGGCGCTGGCGCGCGCGGCGGCGGCGATGCACATGTGGCTCATGGCGCCTACCAGGATCACTTGTTCGATGGCGGCGGCATCCAGTTGCGCTTTCAGCTCTGTGCCAAGGAAGGCGTTGACCTGGTGCTTGAGCACCATGGCCTCGCCCACCTGCGGCAGCACGCTGGCATGCAGGCGCGCGCCCTCGCTGCCGGGGGCGAAGAAGGGGGCGTCGTCGCTCTCGAACTCATGGCGAACGTGAATCACCGTATCGCCTGCCGCGCGAGCCGCCTCGAGCACACGGGCGGCGTTGCTGGCGGCACTGTCCATGCCCGCCAGGGGCCACTTGCCGCCTGCAAAATAATCGTTCTGGATGTCGATGAGGATCAGGGCACGCTTGCTCATGGGGCTCTCCGTGGGATGATGTGTGCACACCTTAGGCTTTGTACGAAAAGTGCCTGCGCTCGGTGATGCTGCGTTGAAATCACTCTCAGAATGCTCATTTACAACACGTAAACTGCGCTTCTTCGAGTGATTTCGCCTTGCCTGACCTTCGCTCGACGACTTTTCGTACAGAGCCTAGCGCTGCGGCGCTGATGCGAGGATGGGCGAGGCCGACAATCTGCGGGGAAAAACTGACAATGAGCGAGCGTTGCCTGGAGATCGGGCTGTTGCTGTATCCCGGTGTGCAACTGGCGGCGGTGCATGGCCTGGGCGATCTGTTCGCTGTGGCCAACCGTATGGTTGCCGAGCAGCAGCGGCAGGGCCTGCCGAGCCTGCGTATCAGTCACTGGCAGGCGGATGCAGCGGGAGCGTTGGTGCGCGTGTTCGACAGCCTGCCGCAGGCCGGCGGGGCGCCGCAGGTGGTGATCCTGCCGCCTTGCCTGGGCGGTGATGCCGAGCAGCCGCTGGCCGCCTGCTATGGCGACTGGTTACGCCAGCAGCATGGCGTAGGGGTGACCCTGGCCTCGGTCTGCGCTGGTGCTTTCCCGCTGGCCCATGCCGGCCTGCTCGATGGGCGCAGGGTGACCACGCACTGGGCGCTGGCTGCGGAACTGGCGGCGCGTTTCCCCCAGGTGCAGGTGCTACCGGAGCGCATGGTGGTCGATGACGGCGACCTGATCACGGCGGGGGGGCTGATGGCCTGGACCGACCTGGGCCTGGCCCTGGTGACACGCCTGCTGGGGCCGACCGTCGCCGCGGAAACTGCGCGTTTTCTGGTGGTGGATCTGAACCGTGAATCGCAGCGGCACTTCAGCCATTTCGTGCCCAGCTTCGACCATGGCGATGCGGCAGTGCTGGCGGTGCAGCACTGGCTGCAGGGCGAGGCCGGCGCCGAAGCGGGGCTGGCGGACATGGCCGCGCGTGCCGGCCTGGGCGAGCGTACCTTCCTGCGACGTTTTCGTGCTGCCACCGGGCTGAAACCCACCGAGTACTGCCAGCAGTTGCGCGTGACCAAAGCCCGCGAGTTGCTCGAATTCACCCGCCAGAGCATCGATCAGGTGGCCTGGCAGGTGGGCTATCGCGACAGTGGCGCCTTCCGCAAGGTGTTCGCCCGCCTGGTGGGGCTATCGCCAGGTGATTATCGTCGGCGCTTCGGCACCGCGGCTCGTTAGACCGACTCTTCCGCCGCCTTGCCCGCCGGGTTCTGCCGGGTGGGCATGGCGAGTATCTCCGGCAGCACTTCGCGGGCGAATACGGCATGCAGGCGGCGCAGTTCGGCCACCGGGTCGCGGTGGTGATCGACGCGGATGTCCCAGAGCGGGTATTGCTCCTGATCCACTATGTAGATCACCGCGGAGGACTCGCCATGGCGATCACCGCCGCAGCGATCGCCAGCGGCCAGCGCCTCGATCAGGCGGTCGATCAGCGGGCGCTGCCCTGCGCGGCAAAAGGCCTCGGCCACGGCGTCCAGCACCTGTGGCCCGACCAGGCGATTACCCTGCACGGAAAACTGCTCGCCGCTCAGTGAGCCGGCCCAGGGAATGCAGCGCTCACCCGTCCAGCAAACGGTGTCGCCACGCGCATCGATCAACGCACATTGGCGCAGGGCCATGCAGGGATCGGTGGCGTGCAGACGCGTCAGCGCCTCGGCGGCCGAAAGCCCCTGGCGCAGCAGCGCAAGGCCATCCAGGCCGAGATAGGGATTGACCTGGGCCTGGGTCGCCACCGCGCCCACGCCGGCAGCGGCATGGCTGAGCAACTTGCCCACCGCCGGCATGGCCGTGGCAGCGGCAACGCCGAATTGTCCGCTATGCGGGCAGCGGGCGATAAGGGAAAAGGTCATGGCGACTCCTCGGCGATTTTCAGTTTAGGCCTGACCAGGAGGGGGATCGTTCCGCTTGGTTGGCTTTGCCTGATCAGCCTGGGCAGCGTCTAATGCACGCAGTCCAGTGCATGCAATCAGGAGTACCGCCATGATCCTTGGCAAACCGCTCGCCGACTGGTGTGCGCAATACCCGCTGCTCGACGAACTGATCGCTCTGCGCGAAACCAGTTGGTTCAACCCTGCCGTGGTGCCTGCTGCCGAGGCGCTGGCCGACGTCGGTCTGAGTGCGGCCGATGTGGCCGAGGCCAGCGCCCGCCTGGCACGTTTCGCGCCTTATCTGGCGCGGGTATTCCCGCAGACGGCCGGCAGCGGCGGCATCATCGAGTCGGACATCCTGCCGTTGCCAGGGATGCAGGCGCTGCTGCGCGATGAGGCGCAGGCCGCAGGCGGGATCGGCGCGCTGTGGCTCAAGCGTGACAGCCATCTACCCATCTCCGGTTCGATCAAGGCCCGTGGCGGCATTTACGAGGTGCTCAAGCATGCCGAGGATCTGGCGCTGGCGGCCGGGCTGCTCAGCCTCGATGACGATTATGCCTGCCTCGACAGCGACGCGATGCGCGCCTTCTTCGGCGGTTATCAGGTGGCGGTCGGCTCCACCGGCAACCTCGGCCTGTCCATCGGCATCATCAGTGCGCGCCTGGGCTTTCAGGCCACCGTGCATATGTCCGCCGATGCCCGCCAGTGGAAGAAGGACAAGCTGCGAGAGCATGGCGTGACGGTGGTCGAGTACGCCAGCGACTACAGCGTCGCGGTGGAGCAGGGGCGGCGCCAGGCCGAGGGCGACCCGCGCTGCCACTTCGTCGATGACGAGAACTCCAGGCACCTGTTTCTCGGCTACGCGGTGGCCGGTGAACGCCTCAAGCAGCAACTGGCGACGGCTGGTGTGGTGGTCGATGCCGAGCATCCGCTGTTCGTCTACCTGCCCTGTGGCGTCGGCGGCGGGCCGGGTGGCGTGGCGTTCGGTCTCAAGCTGGCGTTCGGCGATGCAGTGCATTGCCTGTTCGCCGAGCCGACGCACTCGCCCTGTATGCTGCTTGGCGTGCATACGGGCCGGCACGACGAGCTGGCGGTGCAGGACTTCGGCATCGACAACCGTACTGCCGCAGACGGTCTGGCGGTCGGTCGCCCATCCGGCTTCGTCGGCCGTGCCATGCAGCGGCTGATCGATGGCTACTACACGGTCAGCGACGAACAGATGTTCCGTTACCTGGCGCTACTGGAGCAGACCGAGGGTCAGCGTCTGGAGCCTTCGGCCCTGGCCGGTATGCCCGGTGTTTTGCATGTTCTGGCCGAGCAGCAGGGCTATCGCCAGCGCATGGGCCTGACCCCGCAGCGTCTGGCGCGGGCGACCCATCTGGTCTGGGCCACGGGCGGCAGCATGGTGCCGCAGGTGGAGATGGACAGCTATCTGGCGCGTGGTCGACAGCTATCAGGCCGTTGAAAAACTACCTACGTTGCCATTGCTGCGTTAAAAACAGCCTCAAAATGCTCATTTACAACACGTAAACTGCGCTTTTTCGGCTGTTTTTGCCTTGCACTGGCTGCCTCGCCTACGTTTTTCAACGGCCTGCTATTGCCGTGACGGCCCCTGGTGCGAGCCCGGCTCTGCGGCGGGCCCGTGAAGCGCCGAGGCGTGCGCCGGGGTGCTCAGTCCTATGGCGCTACGGGCTTGTACGCCTCAGCGGAAGAATCTTCTGGCACGCGGTCACAGAGCTGTGCGGCAGGCATGCCGAGCCAGGCGCCCTGAGAGTAGTCGATGCCCAGGTGCACAACGCGTTCTTGTACCGAGCGTGAATGCACGAACTCGGCGACTATCTGCATGCGCAACTTGCGGGCGAACTGGACGATGCCGCGGGTGATGGTGCGGGCGTTGGCGTCGTTGTCCAGATTGTGGATCAGGCTGCCGTCGATCTTGATGATGTCGGCGCCCAGGCGGAGCAAATGCTCGAAGTTGGAGTAACCCGCGCCGAAGTCGTCGATGGCCACTCTGGCACCGAAGGTTTTCACATCGTCGATGAAGGCCTTGACCTCGTCATAGTTCTTGATGCCTTCGGATTCGAGAATCTCGAAGATCACTCGGGGGCCTATGCCGGTCTCCTTCAGGCGCGTCCTGATGAAACTGATGGTGGCAGGGTCGGTGAGGTCTTCATAGGACAGGTTGAGGGAGAAGTCGAAGGTTTCGTCGCGGAACTGAGCGAAGCTCTTGTCCACCATGATCCGGGTAATCTGGCCATAAATCCGCAGTTTCTTGGCAATGTCCAGGAACAGGCCCGGGCTCACCGGTTGGCCCTGTTCGTTTATCAGGCGCACCAGGCACTCGAACTTCTCCACCTTGCCGCTGTGGTTGTTGAGGATCGGCTGGAAGAAGGGCACGACCCGGTCTTCCTGCAGCCCGGCTCTGAGCAGGGAGGCCCAGAGCAGGTTGTGCTCGTATTCTTCCCTGACCCTGAGCGCGGGATCGTAGACGCCGAAATGCCTGTGCTGGCGCCTGGCGAGCTTGAGCGCGATATTGGCGCAGGACAGCAGCTCCGCGCCATTGGCCGTGTGCGGGCCACGGGCGCTGGTGGCAGCGCCCTGGGTCACCGAAATGCCGAACTCCTGGCCGTCCCACCGAAATACCTGGGTGCCGGCGAAGGCCGCCAGGGCCGCCATGCGTGCCTCCAGGTCGTCCGGGTCCAGAGGGACGGGGAAGCGCACCGCGAACTCGTCGGCAGGCAGCTTGTAGAGCACGCAGTCCGACCAGGCCGACTCGCGGGCGACGAACGCGCTCAGGGCCTCGGCCAGTTCGCGCAGCAGGTTGTCGCCACACTGGTGACCGTAGAAGTCGTTGATTTCCTTGAAGGCGTCGATGTTGACCAGAATGAGGCTCTCGTGGCCCGGCACGTGCGTGTCGTGCAACAGTTTCGCGCGGTTCTCGAGCTGGGTCAGGGCATCGGTGTAGAGGGCCTGGAGCAGGCGCATGATGGTGGCGACGATGTACAGAATGACCATCGACAGCACGAGCAGCACGATGCCCGTGGCGATGGCGATGCGCAGGTTGCTCTGCCGCATGGGGGTTAGCACGGAGTCGATTTCGTCTTGCGGCACGCCGATACCGAAGGTCATGTTGGCCCGTGTCTTGGAGACGAACAGCCTGTAGTCGCGCCCCTCTATCGATAGCCTGTGTACCATCACCGGTACGCGAAAACGCCCGGAAGAGGAGATTTCCGGCGCGGCGGCTGGCGAGGAGAAGTAATCGTTGGACAGCGAGTCCATGATCGCCTGGCTGGTATCGGCGTTCTTGCCCATGGTGAGGCTGGACAGTTTGCGATCGTTGCCATCGATGAAAAAGGCAAAGCTGCTCTGCGTCACGTCCACCGAGCGCACCAGGCGCATGATGTCATCGTTGCGCCAGGTAGTGCTGGCGAGGCCGATGAACTTGCCTTGATCGTCATACATGCAGGCCGTGACCGACAGCATGGCATTCTCGGCGATGGGGTCGTAGTAGGCCGGTGTCCAGTGAAAGCTCTGCGGGCAAGACGCACACTGTTCGGTCGGCAGGGCGGTCTTGTACCAGTCCTGCTCCATGTAGGGGGAGGACTCGTCGTTGTACCTGGGGTCGATGGCGACGGCATTCTTGTCCCAATGGGCGAACAGGGCGAACGCGCGTTGCCTGGGCGTATAGGTGAAGGGAGTGAACCAGATGCCGCCGCCGTAGGCTTCGGGAAAGTTGCGCACGCGTTCGATCAGGGCGCGCTCGAAGGTCTGCGTGTTGCTGGCGCCCTTGTGCCGCTGGCGATAGAAAAGCTCACCGAGGCGCGCCAGTGCGCTGGTATGCATCTCCAGCAGTTTGTGCTGGCTGTCGATGCGGTCGAGGTTGGCGTGAAAGGTATCCTCGATCTGGCGCATCCTCAGGGCTGACATGGCTTCTTGCGAGTAGCTCAGGTTCAACCAGGACATCAGGCCCATGCCGGACATGAACAGGGTCACCAACAGCAACAGGATGGCCATGATCAGCTTTTTCAGGGACTTCATGTCCCCCCGGTCGCCAATTGCTGATGGCACGCGTATCCAGCGCATCATGCCGGCCAGGCGATTGGCGTTCATGGTCGGCGCTCCAGCCTCTGGTTCAGGCGCTCACGGGCGGCTTCGAGTTGCTCGGGGGTGAGGGCCTGGGCGACATCGTCACGTAGCGACCTCGCGCCAGCGTTTCCGCCAGCCGTGGCGAGGCTTAGCCAATAGAAGGCTTCCGCGTCGTCTTGCTGCACGCCTTCACCTTTGGCGTAGAGCGTTCCCAGGCGGCTTTGCGCCTGCGCCAGGCCATTCTCCGCCGCCTTGCGCAACCAGCGCCGCGCGGCGTCGGTGTCGGCAGCACCGCCTAGGCCCTTCTCGTATAGCTCGGCGAGGAGCATCTGAGCCTTGGCATTACCCTTCTGTGCGGCTGCCAGGAAGCGTTGCCTGGCCTTGTCGGAGGCTTGCGGAACTCCATCGCCTCGGTAATGCATCAGGCCGGCGCGGTAGTTCGCTTCGGCCAGCCCGCGATCGCCTGCGGTTTCAAACCATTTCAATGCTTGGCCGGCATCCTTGGGCAGGCCCTTGCCTTCCAGATACAACAAGCCGAGGTGCAGCTCGGCTTCTGGCAAACCCTGAGCCACGGCCTTGCGCGTCCATTCGAGCGACTCCGGGGTGCGCTGTAGTACCTGGGCGATGGCGGCCATGTTGTATTGGGCTCTGGCATCGCCTGCCTGGGCCGGGTCGCGACAGACTCGCTCGGCTTCGCGGTAGTTGGCGATGGAGAACAGCAAATAGCAGCTCTGCAGTTCTTTCGACGAGACCGGCGCTGCTTTGGGTGCCTCGGGCGCTGGCGTGCTCGGACTGGGTGTTTCGACCTTGCCGCCCTGCGCAGCCAGGCGTGCAGCAAAGTCGGCGACGACGGCCGGGCAGGCGACGCCGTAGCCGCTCCTGAGCTTTCTCAGATTGGCCGGGGTCGGCGCTCTGTCCTGGTAGCGCCTGGCGATCACTGCGCAACGCTTTTCCCGTTCCGCGCTGACCTGCTTGAGGTACTCGGCCCGGCTCGGGTCAGTGCGGTAGCGCACGAGATAGTCCGCCAGTGGGTCGATATAGGGTTGATCCAGCAGTGCCTGATATTCGCTGTGAGCAAGGCCAGTCCTGGCCTCCTGGTTTGGGGTGTCGGCCTCTGGCTTGGTGGCGCAGCCCGAGAGCAGCAGCGCGGCCGCGAACGCGGCGAATGCCGCCAGACGGCTCAGGTGCGAGCTGCAGCGATCGGGCCTGGCGAGGCCCTCGTGCGCTGTCCATCCGCGCGCATGCAGGGCGGGGCTGTGGGCTCTATTGGATGCTGCCGAGTCAAGGGTCATGCTGATGCTCTTTGGTTCCGCTCGAGCCCCCGCAGGACGCCTGCTGGGGGCGAAGAGATTGATCAGGGCTGGTAGGACAACCGCCTATCCATTGCCCTGCAGGTATCTCGATGAACGATGTGTGGGCAGGCTTTCAGAGGGGCGCTCGATATCTTGCAAGCCGCGCTCCAGGGAAGCAGATTGGCGCTCGATCTTTGCGCCCCATGGTCTGAGGAGACGCTAGCGAAAGGCTTGCTGGGCCTGCGATCGGCTGGTGATCTGCACTGTTTTCATGATCTCGACTGCTGAAACCCATGACCTCATGCAGCGAGATCGCACGTAATGGATACTCTAGGCCCAGATAATGGCATTTTAGTGGCAGGCTGTCACGGGGAGCGGGGCGGGTATGACGGGTGGGCACGGCTGCCAGAAAACGACGAACCCGGCACTGGGCCGGGTTCGTGGGTAACGCTGTGATGCTTACTTGATCTCGACTGCCAGGCTGTCGGCGATCTTCTTGCTCCAGATCGCCGGGCCGGTGTTGTGCACCGACTCGCCGTTGGTGTCGACCGCGACGGTGACCGGCATGTCCTTGACCTCGAACTCGTAGATTGCCTCCATGCCCAGCTCGGGGAAGGCGACGGTCTTCGAGGCCTTGATCGCCTGGGCGACCAGATAGGCGGCGCCGCCGACGGCCATCAGGTACACGGCCTTGTTGTCCTTGATCGCCTCGATGGCGATGGGGCCGCGCTCGGACTTGCCGATCATGCCCAGCAGGCCGGTGCTTTCCAGGATCTGACGGGTGAACTTGTCCATACGGGTGGCGGTGGTCGGGCCGGCTGGGCCGACTACTTCGTCACCGACCGGATCGACCGGGCCGACGTAGTAGATGAAGCGGCCTTTCAGATCCACCGGCAGCGCTTCGCCCTTGTTCAGCATGTCGACCATGCGCTTGTGCGCGGCGTCGCGGCCGGTGAGCATCTTGCCGTTGAGCAGGATGGTCTCGCCTGGCTTCCAGCTCTGCACTTCTTCCGGGGTGATGCTGTCGAGGTTGACGCGGCGCGCGCTCGGGCCGGCTTCCCAGACGATTTCCGGGTAGGCATCCAGATCCGGTGCCTCCAGCGAGGCCGGGCCGGAGCCGTCGAGCACGAAGTGAGCGTGGCGGGTGGCGGCGCAGTTGGGGATCATGCACACCGGCAAGGAGGCAGCGTGGGTCGGGTAGTCCATGATCTTGACGTCGAGCACGGTGGTCAGGCCGCCCAGCCCCTGGGCGCCGATGCCCAGTTGGTTGACCTTGTCGAACAGCTCCAGACGCAGTTCCTCGATGCGGTTCTGCGGGCCGCGGGCTTTCAGCTCGTGGATGTCGATGTGCTCCATCAGCACTTCCTTGGCCATCACCGCCGCCTTCTCGGCAGTGCCGCCGATGCCGATGCCGAGCATGCCCGGCGGGCACCAGCCGGCGCCCATGGTCGGCACGGTCTTGAGTACCCAGTCGACGATGGAGTCGGACGGGTTGAGCATGGCCATCTTCGACTTGTTCTCGGAGCCGCCGCCCTTGGCTGCTACGTCCACTTCCACCTTGTCACCGGGAACGAGGGAGTAGTGGATCACCGCCGGGGTGTTGTCCTTGGTGTTCTTGCGCGCGCCTGCCGGGTCGGCCAGGATCGACGCACGCAGCACGTTCTCCGGCAGGTTGTAGGCGCGGCGCACGCCCTCGTTGATCATGTCGTCGACGCTCATGGTGGCGCCGTCCCAGCGCACGTCCATGCCCACCTTGACGAATACCGTGACGATACCGGTGTCCTGGCAGATCGGGCGGTGGCCGGTGGCGCACATGCGCGAGTTGATCAGGATCTGCGCCATGGCGTCCTTGGCGGCCGGGGACTCTTCCTTCAGGTAGGCCTCGTGCATGGCCTGGATGAAGTCGACGGGGTGGTAATAGGAGATGAACTGCAGGGCGTCGGCGACGCTCTGAATCAGGTCGTCCTGCTTGATCACGGTCATGGGGCGCTCCTCTGGCTGGGAACATCGGTAGGCAAGCGCCGAATCGTGACTCGGCGCAACGGCAAAAGGGCACCCTCAGCAATTACCCGGGCGCGGCGACCTTGCAGTCGCGCCGTGTCGCCCTGGTGCTCGAAGTGGGGCCGAAAAAGGCGCGGCAGTATAACGCACCCGCTGGAACGGGCACAGCCGCTGGGGATCGTGACGCCGGCTTATCGCTTCCCTAGGCTTTTGCCGGGCACATCTGTAGAGTAAGGCATGATGCCAGTATGGGACGGAGCCCATGAGCTCAACCAGACGACGAGCCACGCAAAGCAGCCTGCAAAATCTTCTGCTCAAACGCTTCGCCATGGCATTCACGACCTATGTGATGATGGCGCTCGTTTGCTGGCTCGCTGTGCTCAACGATCTGTTCGTGGGCTCCGTCAGCAGTGCGGCATGGTTGACGCTCGGGGTTTTCGCCAGTCAGTTGGTGTTCCTGGCCCTGTTCCTCTCGGGGCAGAACCTGCGTTTCGAGGATCCCAGCCTCACCGAGGCGCAGGTGCTGGTGGCGCTGGCCTGGCAACCGCTGGTGCAGGCCTGCTTCGACAGCGCACGCGGCAGTCTGTTGGTCTTCTACGTGCTGATCCTGCTGTTCGGTGTCTTCCAGCTGACGCCGCGCGTGTTCGTGCGCTGTGCCGTATTCGCCTTCCTGGGGTTTGCCGCGATGGTACTGGTCGAGGCCTATCGCATGCGCCTGAGCGATCCGGGGCTGAGTTGGCTGCAGGTGTCGATCCTGTTCGTATTGCTGGTCTGGCTGTGCCTGTTTTCCGGTTACATGCAGGCCATGCGCCAACGCATGCGTCAGCGTCGTTTCGCCCTGCAGGCGCATCAGGACACCTTGCGTGGGATGATGCGCCAGCTCGAGGATCTGGTCGCTACCGATGAATTGACCGGCTTGTTCAATCGCCGTCATTTCCTGCGCATGGCAAGCCGCGAGTTGCAACAGATGCAGGTGGAGCGGCAGCATGGTCTGGCCTTGATCGATCTCGATCATTTCAAGCGCATCAATGACAAATACGGTCATGCCGCTGGAGATCGCGTGTTGCAGACTTTCGCTTCGGTCGCGCGCTCCTGCCTGCGTGACGGTGACGTGATCGCCCGTTATGGCGGTGAGGAGTTCGTGCTGTTGTTGCCCAATACCGACGCCGACCAGTTCTCGGCCTGCTGCGAGCGCTTGCGTGAGGCCTTCTCCAAGGCCGAGCCGATAGGCGTCAAGGTGGGTGAACTCAGCCTGTCCATGGGCATGACCCTGCTCAATGCCGGGGATGACCTCGACGAAGCCTTGCACCGCGCCGATCAGGCCTTGTATCACGCCAAGCGCAGCGGACGTAACCGCTGCGAGGCCACCTGGGAACGGGCCGATGCCTGAGTTGCGGGTCGGCCAGCGGCGATTTCAGGTGGCCGCACAGAGCAATCTGCTTGATGCCTTGCTGGGCAACGGTATCGCTGTGCCGCATAGCTGTCGCGCCGGTAGTTGCCACGCCTGCCTGGTGCGCTGCATCGAGGGTGAGGCGCATGATCGCCAGCCCGAGGCCTTGGCGACAGACAAGCGTGCCGAAGGTTGGCGCCTGGCCTGTCAGTGTCAGGTGGTCGGTGATCTGAGCGTCGAGCCCTTCGACCCGCAGCGCGATGGTCTGGCGGCCAAGGTCATGGCAGTGGACTGGCCCAGCCCGCAGGTATTACGCCTGCGTTTGCAACCGGCCAGGCCGCTACGCTATCGCGCCGGGCAACATCTGCTGCTCTGGCATGGCGATGTGGCGCGCCCTTACTCGCTGGCGAGCCTGCCCGGTGAGGATGACTGGTTGGAGTTCCATATCGATTGTCGCCAGCCGGGGGCCTTCTGCGATGCCGCGCGCAGCCTGCAGGTGGGCGACGGTCTGCGTCTGGGTGAGCTGCGTGGCGGCGCCTTGCAGTATGACGCCGACTGGCAGACACGGCCGCTCTGGCTGCTGGCCGCCGGCACCGGCCTGGCGCCTCTTTATGGCGTATTGCGTGAGGCGTTGCGCCAGGAGCATCGCGGCGCCATCCGCCTGTTGCATCTGGCGCACGAACCGGCCGAGCATTATCTGGCCCGCGAGCTCGAAGCATTGGCCGAGGCGCATGCCAACCTGCAGGTGGAGCTGATCACGGCGGCGCAGTTGTCGGCTGCTTTGGCCGAACTGCGCCTTGTTTCGCGGCAGACCCTCGCCTTACTCTGCGGCCAACCCAAGGCACTCGAGAGTTTTGCGCGGCGCCTGTACATGGCCGGTTTGCCGCGCGGCCAGATGTTTGCCGACGCCTTTCTCACCCACGCGTAGACCCAGGTGGCTACGGCTTCGGAGCATTGCATGAGCGAACATCTGCATATCGAACGCGACGCTGGCCTGTTGACCCTGCGCATGCAGCGTCCGGACAAGAAGAACGCGCTGACCCGCGCCATGTACGCTGGTATGGCCGAGGTGCTGGACGAGGCGGCCCGCGACGCGGCAGTGCGCGTGGTGCTGTTGAGCGGAGACGAGCACTGCTTCACCAGCGGCAACGATGTCGCCGACTTCCTGCAGGCGCCGCCTTCTGGCCTGAACAGCGAAGTGTTCCAGTTCATGCGGGCTCTGTTCGACTTTCCCAAGCCGGTGGTGGCAGCCGTTGCCGGGCCGGCGGTAGGGATCGGCACCACCTTGCTGCTGCACTGCGATCTGGTCTACGTCAGCGGCGACGCACAATTGAAGATGCCCTTCGTCAACCTCGGGCTGTGCCCCGAATACGGTTCCAGTCTGATTCTGCCACGCCTGCTGGGGCATGCGCGGGCCGCCGAGCTGCTGTTGCTCGGCCAGAGCTTCAGCGGCGAGCAGGCCGCCGCCTGGGGCATCGCCAACCAGGCACTCGACGATGGCTCTGCCACGCTGGCCAAGGCCCGTGAGATGGCCTTGCGCTTTCTCGAGCTGGCACCCTCGGCAGTCGCCGACAGCAAGCGCCTGATGCGAGCGCCGGATCGTGAGGCCCTGCGCCGGGTGATCGAAGAGGAGGGCGCTCTGTTCGGTCAGCGCCTGCGCTCGCCGGAGGCCGTCGAGGCGTTGTCGGCGTTTATGCAGCGCAGAAAGCCAGATTTCTCGAGCTTCGCCTGATGGACAGCGCGGCTCTGCTCTGGGGCCTGCTGTTCGGTAGCATCGGCCTGGGCTTCGTCATCTACGGGCGGCGTCAGCGCAAGCCCATTCCTTTCCTCTGCGGGATGTGCCTGATGGGCGCTCCCTACCTGATGAGCAGCACACTCTGGCTAGTGGCGGCTGGTACCCTGTTGGTCGCCATTCCTTTTTTCCTGCGTTCCTGAGCACTGCACGCACTCCTGGCGTGCCTGCGCCGGGCTGGTCGGCAAGCATCACCGCAATACCGCTCGTTCGCCCGATGGCCCGAAGAGGCTTCTTGCTGATCGGTTCGGGCGTCGAGCAGCGGATCTTCGATGCTGCTTGTCAGTCATCGCTTACATGACGCGTCAGACTTCAGGGCAAGCGGGTTCTGATTTTTTCCGCTTTGCCTGTGTGAAATTTTCAAGCCATTGATACTACTAAGTTTTTTGCAAGCGCTCTGTTTGCCGAAACGACCTGCCGGTGATTTGCATGGGGTTGAGCACGAAACGGGCGTGAGTAATATCGAGCCCGTGCTTAGGGAGAAGCACAGGTCGTCAGGAGGATGATCAGGAACATCGCACGAAGCGATTCATCAGGACGATGAGTTGGGAAACAGAGGGACTAGGGACAAAAAGTGGGCGGGTTTTCCCGCCCCTTTTTTTGCCTGCGATTTGCCCATGAAAAAGGGGATGCCGAAGCATCCCCTTTTGCGTTGCGAACTCGGTCATCAAGCGTTGTGCTTGATGTCCTCCTGCTTCGCTTCGTCGCTCACCACGGCTTCACTGGGCTGCTCGTCAGCCTGCTCGGCAGGCTCTTGGCTGGCAGCGGGTTCGGCTGCAGTCTCTTGTGCCGCAGCGTTTTGCTCGGCCTGGGCGGCCTCACGAGCCAGGCGCTCGGCTTCGCGCTGGCGACGGCGCACTTCACGCGGATCGTTCGGGGCACGGCCGGTGGCATTGGCTGGAACCGGCGCAGGTGCCGGAGCGGCTTCTTCGACCGGCGCCGGAGCCGGAGCTGGCTCGGGCTCTTGAGTGGCTTCAGCAACCGGCTCTGCTACTGGAGCGATCGGCTCGGCGACCGGCGTTTCGACTGCGGCAGGTACTTCGCTCACGACAGCGGGCTCGGCCTCGGCGGCTGGTGCCTCGCTCGCCGGTGCTTCGACCGCCTCGCTAGGCGTGGCTTCGGCTTGCGCCTCGACCGGCGCGGTGACGGGGGCTTCAACCTGAGCGGCCGGGGCTTCGACCTCTGGCGTCTCGCTGGCGACGTTTTCGCTGCTGTCGACGCTTTCGGCAACCACGGCAGCGGCCGCGGCAGTGGCTGCCGGAATGACCGTCTGTGCTTCGTTGTTAGCGGCTGCCTCGCTGTTCTCGGCACTTTCGATCAGGTTGCCGTCGGCATCACGCTGACGTTCGCGACGGTTGCTGCGGCGACGCTGGCCACGGGAGCGGCGACGTGGGCGCTCGTTCTCGTTACCCCCTTCCTGCTCGTCATCGCCTTGTTGCTCGTCGTTCGGCAGCGCTTCGTCCTGCAGGGCCTCGGCCTGTTCCGGGCGTGGCTGGCGCTCTTCGCGTGGCGGACGCTGACGCTCCTGGCGTTCGGCGCGTGGCTGACGCTCGGTGCGCTGTTCTTCCTTGCGCGATTCGGCTGCGTTGTTGTCCAGTGGCTCGCGCAGTTCGCGCACGCGCTCTTCACGCGGTGCGCGATCCTCGCGTGGGCGACGCTCACGACGGTTCTCCTGGCCTTCGCGCGGCTGACGCTCTTCACGCGGCTGGCGCTCCTCACGAGGTTGACGCTCTTCGCGCGGAGCACGTTCCTCACGCGCGCCACGCTCTTCGCGGGGCTTGCGCTCTTCGTCGCGACGACCGCCACGGTTACGGCTCTGCTGACGGCCGTTGCGGCGCTCTTCGCGCGGTGGGCGCTCGCTGGCCTTCTTCTCTACCACGGCTGGCTGGGCTTCTTCTTCTTCCTTGCCGGCGAAGAGGCTGACCAGCGACTTGACCAGGCCCTTGAACAGGCTCGGTTCCGGCGCCTTGGTCGGGGCCAGTGGAGCCGGTTGTGGCTCGGCGGCCACCGGCGCGTTGCTGCGCGGTGCGGCCTTGATCGCGGCCTCCTGGCGAACCAGGGTGCGAGTCGCGGTGGCCGGGTGGGCTGCGGCGTCTTCGGCTTCGGTAGTGGCGGCGATTTCGTAGCTGGTCTGGCCGCTCAGCGCTTCGGGGTTGTCGTCACGCAGACGCTGAACCTCGAAGTGCGGGGTTTCGAGGTGATCGTTGGGCAGGATGACGATGCGTGCACGGGTGCGCAGTTCGATCTTGGTGATCGAGTTGCGCTTCTCGTTGAGCAGGAAGGCGGCGACCGGGATCGGCACCTGGGCACGGACTTCGGCGGTGCGATCCTTCAGCGCTTCTTCTTCGATCAGGCGCAGGATGGCCAGCGACAGCGATTCCACGTCACGGATGATGCCTTGGCCGTTGCAGCGCGGGCAGACGATGCCGCTGGTCTCGCCCAGCGACGGACGCAGGCGCTGACGGGACATTTCCAGCAGGCCGAAGCGCGAGATGCGGCCGACCTGCACGCGGGCACGGTCGGCTTCCAGGGCTTCACGCACCTTCTCTTCGACGGCGCGCTGGTTCTTCGCCGGGGTCATGTCGATGAAGTCGATGACGATCAGGCCACCGATGTCGCGCAGGCGCAGTTGGCGGGCGATTTCCTCGGCCGCCTCCAGGTTGGTCTGCAGGGCGGTTTCTTCGATGTCGCTGCCTTTGGTGGCGCGCGCCGAGTTGATGTCGATGGACACCAGGGCTTCGGTCGGGTCGATGACGATGGAGCCGCCCGACGGCAGCTTCACTTCACGCTGGAAAGCGGTTTCGATCTGGCTTTCGATCTGGAAGCGGTTGAACAGCGGCACGCTGTCTTCGTACAGCTTGATCTTGCTGGCGTACTGCGGCATCACCTGCTGGATGAAGGACAGGGCTTCTTCCTGGGCTTCGACGCTGTCGACCAGCACTTCGCCGATGTCCTGGCGCAGGTAGTCGCGGATGGCGCGGATGATGACGTTGGATTCCTGATAGATCAGGAAGGGGGCCGGGCGGCTGGTGGAAGCTTCCTTGATGGCGCTCCACAGTTGCAGCAGGTAGTCGAGGTCCCACTGCATTTCTTCACTGGAGCGACCCAGGCCGGCGGTGCGCACGATCAGGCCCATGTCGGCCGGAGCGTTGAGGCCATTGAGTGCTTCGCGCAGTTCGTTGCGCTCTTCGCCTTCGATGCGGCGGCTGATGCCACCGGCACGCGGGTTGTTCGGCATCAGCACCAGGTAACGACCGGCCAGGCTGATGAAGGTGGTCAGGGCCGCGCCCTTGTTGCCGCGCTCTTCCTTCTCGACCTGGACGATGACTTCCTGGCCTTCCTTGAGCACGTCCTTGATGTTGACGCGGCCGCCTTCAGGGGCCTTGGAGAAGTATTCGCGGGAGATTTCTTTGAGGGGGAGGAAGCCGTGGCGTTCGGAGCCGAAATCGACGAAGGCGGCTTCGAGGCTGGGTTCAACGCGGGTGATGCGGCCTTTGTAGATGTTGGCCTTCTTCTGTTCGCGGGCGCCGGACTCGATGTCCAGATCGTAGAGTTTTTGGCCGTCTACCAGGGCAACACGCAACTCTTCGGGCTGAGTTGCGTTAATGAGCATTCTTTTCATGTGGTACCAATGGGTTCCGGGGCTAGCGGAAGCCACGTTAGGCACACACGACTCTCAGGGTCGGTGTCAGGCGCGTCAGAAACGGTCGTAAATCGTTCCACTGTCGAGCGACGGCGCCATCAGAGGCTGCGGTCGCGACGGACGTCTCCTGCTTGCTGTGGTGACAGAAAGCACTCAATCAGGAGGAGGAATCAACTGCAGGTCGCGGACGAGATAAGGCGTCTTTGATCAAGCCAGAGGCTACGCAGGCCTGCTGTTGTACATCTCCACCCTACACGTATCGCTGAAAATCGGGTGCCGCGCGGATTCCGCAGCGGTTGTCATTATCACGACCGCCCGGCGGGCGAATCGCGCATCATACTCAAGGCTTTATTTCCGAATTCTTCGCAGCCTTTTTGGCCGTTCTAAACCGAAGAATCCGTCGGACGGCCTCACGTCCCGAAAGGATTGCGCGGGCAGGGGATGGCAAGTTTGGCGATCATCCGCAAGCCAGGCCGCTTTTGGCGGCGTTCGCGACTATAGCAGTAATGATTAAGTGCTTCAATTCCATAAAAAATTGTTATGATTGCGCGATGACTACTCCTGCCTCTCCAACCTCCGGCGTCCAGCTGATCGAGGTTGCACCGGAACTTGCCGGCCAACGCATCGACAACTTCCTTCGGGCGCAGCTCAAGGGCGTGCCCAAGACCTTGATCTATCGCATCCTACGCAAAGGTGAGGTGCGTGTGAACAAGGGGCGTATCAAGCCCGAATACAAGCTGCAGGCCGGCGACGTGGTGCGAGTGCCGCCGCTGCGCCTGCCCGAGCGCGACGAGCCCGAGCCGTTGGCGCAAGGATTGCTCGAGCGTTTGGAGGCGGCCATCGTCTACGAGGACAAGGCGCTGATCGTGCTCAACAAGCCCGCTGGCATCGCCGTGCATGGTGGCAGTGGTCTCAATTATGGGGTGATCGAGGCGTTCCGTCAGTTGCGCCCCGAGGCCAAGGATCTGGAGCTGGTGCACCGTCTGGATCGTGATACCTCCGGTCTGCTGATGATCGCCAAGAAACGCAGCATGCTGCGCCATCTGCACGAGCAACTGCGCGGCGATGGCGTCGACAAGCGCTACATGGCCCTGGTGCGTGGCCACTGGGCGACGGCCAGGAAGCAGGTCAGTGCGCCATTGCAGAAGAGCAATCTGCGCTCTGGTGAGCGCATGGTCGAGGTGGATGACGAGGGCAAGGAGGCGTTGACGTTGTTTCGCGTGCTGCGCCGCTTCGGCGATTTCGCCACCCTGGTCGAGGCCAAGCCGGTGACCGGGCGTACCCATCAGATTCGCGTGCACGCCAAGCATGCCGGGCACTCCATCGCGGGTGATTCCAAGTACGGCGATGACGAATTCACCCGGGAGATTCGCGAACTGGGTGGCAAGCGTCTGTTCCTGCATGCCTACGAGCTGCACGTGCCGTTGCCCGAGGGCGGGGTGCTCAAGCTGGAAGCGCCCGTGGACGAAATGTGGGCCAAGACCCTGGAGCGTCTGAGTGCCTGACTATCGGCTGCTGATCTTCGACTGGGACGGTACGCTGGTGGACTCCATCGGCCGTATCGTCGAGGCCATGCATCGCGCTGCCGAAACGGCTGGCGTGCCGCGCTGCAGTGATGTCGCAGTGCGTGGCATCATCGGGCTGGAGCTGGGGGTGGCAATCCGGACCCTCTATCCGGAACTCGACGAGCCGTTGCGTATCGAAACCATCCGGCGTGCCTACAGCGAGCAGTACCTGGCGCTGGAAACCGAGCCTTCGCCGTTGTTCGCTGGTGTGCAGGAGTCGCTCGCCCACTTCCGTGAGCAGGGCTATCGTCTGGCGGTGGCGACCGGCAAGGGGCGCAATGGTCTGAATCGGGTGCTGGCGGACAAGGGCTGGCTGGATTATTTCGACATTACCCGCTGCGCTGACGAGACGGCGAGCAAGCCGGATCCGCTGATGCTGCATGAAATTCTTGCGCATTGCCGGGTGCGGCCGGAACAGGCGCTGATGGTGGGGGATTCGACCTTCGACCTGCTGATGGCGCGCAACGCCGGCATGGATGCGGTTGCTGTCGGTTTCGGGGCGCAGCCGTTGTCGGTGCTGCGTGAATGTGCACCCCGTTTGGCGATCAATGAGTTCAACGAGCTGCGCACCTGGCTACAGGGCCAGCATGTGCGGCCTACTGTAGAGGTGAATGAAGATGTCGGATGAGTGGAAGTCATCGTCGTCGGATGGTGAGGATGCCAAGAGCTGGAAGCTGCTGGAAAAGGTGTTGCTGTCCAGTGTGCAGGAGCAGCGCCGTTCGCGGCGCTGGGGGATCTTTTTCAAACTGCTGACCTTTACCTATCTGTTCGTGGCGCTGGGGTTGTTCCTGTCGACCTTGTACCAGGGCAAGGTGGCCACGACCGGGCCGCATACCGCGGTCATCGATATTCGCGGCATGATCGCCGACCGCGAGGAAGCCAGTGCCGACAATGTGATCGGCAGCTTGCGCGCGGCGTTCGAGGATCCCAATACCAAGGGCGTGATCCTGCGTATCAACAGTCCGGGCGGCAGCCCGGTGCAGTCCGGCTATATCTATGACGAAATCCGTCGCCTGCGTGGTGAGCATCCGCAGATCAAGCTGTATGCGGTGATCAGTGATCTTGGGGCTTCCGGCGCCTACTACATCGCCAGCGCGGCCGATGAGATCTACGCCGACAAGGCCAGTCTGGTCGGTTCCATTGGCGTGACGGCAGCCAGTTTCGGTTTCGTTGGCACCATGGAGAAGCTGGGTGTCGAGCGCCGTGTCTACACCTCGGGTGAGCACAAGGCCTTCCTCGATCCGTTCCAGCCAGAGAAGGAAGAAGAAACCCTCTTCTGGAAAACCGTGCTGGATACCACCCATCAGCAGTTCATCGACAGCGTGAAGAAGGGGCGTGGCGACAGGCTCAAGGTGGAGGGGCATCCGGAGCTGTTCTCCGGCCTGGTCTGGTCGGGCGAGCAGGCGTTGCAGCTAGGGTTGGTGGATGCTCTGGGCAGTGCCAGCTACGTGGCGCGTGACGTGATCGGCGAGAAGGAGATGGTCGACTTCACTCAGCATGACACGCCTTTTGACCGCTTCGCCAAGCGCCTGGGGGCCAGTGTCGCTGATCGTGTCGCCCTGTGGATGGGCTTCCAGGGGCCGACGTTGCGATAAAGGCAGCGGCAAGCTTCAAGCTTCAAGCTTCAAGCTTCAAGCTTCAAGCGCAGTTGCTTTTGCTTCGACTTGAGGCTTGTCGCTTGAAGCTTGCCGCTATTGTCAGGGAAGCTCCATGCCGGCCTTCAGCAGCATGTCCACCAGGCGGATCAGCGGCAGGCCGATCAGGCTGGTGGCGTCTTCACCTTCTGTGCCGCGGAACAGGCTGATGCCCAGGCCTTCGGACTTGAAGCTGCCGGCGCAGTCGAAAGGTTGCTCGCGCTGCAGGTAGCGCAGGATCCGTTCGTCGCTCAGCTCACGAAAGTGCACGGTAAAGGGCACGCAGTCCACTTGGCAGTTGCCGCTGGTGCTGTCGAGCAGGGCCAGGCCGGTGAGGAAGGTGACACTGCTGCCGCTGGCGGCGCGCAGTTGCGCCTGGGCTCGCGGCAGGTCGTGGGGCTTGCCGAGAATCTCGCCGTTGCCGAGCACGGCGACCTGATCCGAGCCGATGATCAGGTGATCCGGATGGCTGGCGGCGAGGGCGCGGGCCTTTTCCTCGGCCAGGCGTTTGACCAGGTCTACGGCTGCTTCGCCTTCTCGCCTGCTTTCGTCGATGCTCGGAGACTGCCAGGTGAAGGGCAGTTGCAGGCGGCCGAGCAGCTCGCGGCGATAGGGTGAGCTGGAGGCGAGCAGCAGCGCGGGCATGTTCTCTTCCTTTATATAGGCGGGCGGGAAATTCTACTGGTCGCCGGAGCCTTAAAACAGGCCGAATTTCCTTTGACAGCGGCAGGGTGCATCCCTAGAATGCTGCGCCTATGTTGAATGGGCCGATTCCACCTCACGTTGATCCGCGCAAGCTCGCCGACCGCGAAGCTACCCTCGAAGGGCAGCTCGAACTGGCCAGCCTGGAGCGTCTCTGCGACCCGCTTGCCGATACGGCAGGTACGGTGCAGGCGAAATTTCATTTCGCACGTGATGAGCAGAAAACTGTGGTGATTCGCAGTGAGCTCGAGGTCGAGGTCAAAATGGTCTGCCAGCGTTGTCTGGAGCTGGTCGCGCTACCCATCCGCAGCGAATGTGAATACGCCGTGGTTCGGGTTGGAGCGAACACTCAGTCCTTGCCGAAGGGCTACGACGTGCTGGAAGTGGGTGAAGAGCCGCTGGAGCTGCTTGGTCTGGTCGAGGATGAACTGCTCCTTGCCTTACCGATCGTTCCCGCTCATGCCCCAGGTGAATGCCAGCAGCCGGCCGGTCTCGATGAGCCCGAGCCAGGCGAGGACGAGGTATCGCGGTCCAACCCGTTCAGTGTATTGGCGCAGTTAAAGCGTGACCCAAACGTTTAGGAGTTAATGAGTTATGGCTGTTCAGCAGAACAAAAAATCCCGTTCCGCCCGCGATATGCGTCGTTCCCACGATGCGCTCGACGCGAACACCCTGTCCGTAGAGAAGAGCACCGGTGAAGTTCACCTGCGCCACCACGTTTCTCCGGAAGGCGTGTACCGTGGCCGCAAGGTGATCGACAAGGGCGCTGACGAGTAATCTTGTCCGCCTCGATCATCGCGATTGATGCAATGGGTGGGGACTTCGGTCCCCACTGCATTGTTCCGGCCTGCATTTCTGCGTTGGCCGAATTCCCCTCGTTGCACCTGACCCTCGTCGGTCAAGCCTCCCTCATCGAAGAACAGCTCGAACGCCAGTCCGGCGATGTCGACCGCGCACGCCTGCAGATTCATCACGCCAGCGAAGTGATCGCTGCGAACGAGCGCCCGGCCCAGGCCCTGCGCGGCAAGCCCGATGCTTCGATGCGCGTGGCGCTGGAGCTGGTGCGTCAGGGCCACGCCCATGCCTGTGTCAGTGCTGGCAATACCGGCGCGCTGATGGCCTTGTCGCGTTACCTGCTCAAGACCCTGCCGGGCATCGATCGGCCGGCCATGGTCAGCCCGATCCCCACTGACGCCGGTCATTGCTACCTGCTGGATCTGGGGGCCAACGTCGATTGCAGTGCCGAGCATCTCTATCAGTTCGCCATCATGGGCGCGGTGGCGGCCGAGACGCTGGGCATCGAGCAGCCACGGGTGGCGCTGCTCAACGTCGGCACCGAGGACATCAAGGGCAACCAGCAGGTCAAACTGGCCGCCAGCTTGTTGCGTCAGGCCTCGGGGTTGAATTTCATCGGTTACATAGAAGGTGATGGCCTGTACCGCGGTGAGGCCGATGTGGTGGTGTGCGACGGTTTCGTCGGCAATATCCTGCTCAAGTCCAGCGAAGGCCTGGCTCGGATGATCACCGGGCGGCTCGAGCGCTTGTTCAACGAAGGCCTGTTTGCCCAGGCCATTGGCGCCCTGGCGATGCCGTTGCTGCGCCGCCTGAAGGACGATCTGGCGCCGGCTCAGCACAATGGCGCGAGCTTTCTCGGTTTGCAGGGCATCGTGGTCAAGAGCCATGGCTCCGCTGGCGAAGAGGGTTTTCAGAGTGCCATTCGCTGCGCATTGCGCGAGGTGCAGGAAAATCTGCCGCAACGACTGCATGGTCGCCTCGAGGACATGTTGCTGTAAACTCGTCACGTTTTCAGGGCGCCTCTAAAAACTACCTGCGTTGCCATCGCGGCGTTAAAAACAGGCTCAAAATGCTCATTTACAGCGCGTAAACTGCGCTTTTTCGCCTGTTTTTGCCTTGCGCTGGCTGCCTCGCCTACGTTTTTAGAGGCGCCCTTCAGGGGCATGGGCTGCGGCGGAATGTGACTGCGGCACGTGGCCTGTCATCCAACTGTCAGTTTGCTGCGCCAGGCTCGCCTGGCGCTGGTTTTTCGACTCAAGGGACCTATCCATGTCTGCATCCCTCGCATTCGTCTTCCCCGGTCAGGGTTCGCAAGCCCTGGCCATGCTCGCCGATCACGGTGCCCAGCAGAAGCTGGTACTCGACACCTTCGGCGAAGCCTCCGAAGCCCTCGGCTATGACCTCTGGGCACTGACCCAGCAAGGCCCGGAAGCGCAGTTGAACCAGACCGACAAGACCCAGCCGGCCATTCTCACCGCCTCCATCGCCCTGTGGCGTCTGTGGCAGGCCGAGGACGGCGCCAAGCCGGCCTTCGTTGCCGGCCACAGCCTGGGTGAATACTCCGCGCTGGTCGCCGCTGGCAGCATCGCCTTCGCCGATGCGGTGAAGCTGGTGGAGCGCCGTGGCCAACTGATGCAGCAGGCCGTACCGGCCGGGCAGGGCGGCATGGCCGCCATCCTCGGTCTGGAAGATGCCGATGTGCTGGCCGCCTGCGCCGAGGCGGCGCAAGGCGAGGTGGTCAGCGCGGTCAACTTCAACGCCCCCGGCCAGGTGGTGATCGCCGGTAGCGCCGCTGCCGTCGAGCGTGCCATCGAAGCATGCAAGGCCCGTGGCGCCAAGCGCGCCATGGCGCTGCCGGTCAGCGTGCCGTCGCACTGCGCCCTGATGAAACCGGCTGCCGAGCGTTTCGCCGAGTCGGTGGAGGCGCTGAACTGGCAGGCACCGCAGATTCCCCTGGTGCAGAACGTCAGCGCCGCCGTGGTGTCCGACCTGGCCACCCTCAAGGCCGACCTGCTGGCGCAGCTTTACAGCCCGGTACGTTGGGTCGAGTCCATGGTGCGCCTGTCCGAACAGGGCGTCACCGATCTGGTCGAGTGCGGCCCAGGCAAGGTGCTCAGTGGCCTGAACAAGCGCTGCGTCAAGGGCATCAACACCCATAATCTGGACACCCCCGACGCCTTTGCCGCCGCACGCGCTGCCTTGGCTTGAAACGGTTTAGGAAAGGAGAACGAACATGAGTCTGCAAGGTAAGGTCGCGCTGGTCACCGGCGCCAGCCGTGGTATCGGCCAGGCAATCGCCCTGGAGCTGGGCCGTCAGGGCGCCGTCGTCATCGGCACCGCCACCAGCGCTGCAGGTGCCGAGCGCATTGCCGCCACCCTCAAGGAGCACGGCATCAGCGGCACCGGCATGGAGCTGAACGTGACCAACGCCGAGTCCGTAGAGGCCGTGCTGGGCGCCATCGCCGAGCAGTTCGGCGCGCCGGCCATTCTGGTCAACAATGCCGGCATCACCCGCGACAACCTGATGCTGCGCATGAAAGACGACGAATGGTTCGATGTCATCGAAACCAACCTCAACAGCCTCTATCGCCTGTCCAAGGGCGTGCTGCGGGGGATGACCAAGGCGCGCTTTGGTCGCATCATCAACATCGGTTCCGTGGTCGGTGCCATGGGCAACGCCGGTCAGGCCAACTACGCTGCTGCCAAGGCCGGTCTGGAAGGTTTCGGACGGGCGCTGGCGCGTGAAGTCGGTTCGCGTGGTATTACTGTCAACTCGGTGGCCCCGGGTTTCATCGATACCGACATGACCCGTGAGCTGCCGGAAGCACAGCGCGACGCGTTGCTGACGCAGATTCCGCTGGGCCGTCTGGGCCAGGCCGAGGAGATCGCCAAGGTGGTCGGCTTCCTGGCTTCCGAGGGCGCAGGTTACGTGACCGGGGCTACCATTCCGGTCAACGGCGGTATGTACATGAGCTGAAAAAAGGGCCTCCGAACGTCCGGAGGCTCGCGAATGTGACGCGAGCCATCAGAAAACTGTCATAGTCGCTGTCTAAAATCCGTTATAAAGCTGCAACAGGTTTATAGACAGATCGTTGAAGTGTTCCTGGGGGCTCCCCGGCATTCAGCTTGAAATGCTAAAAACCCTTTCTATACACTTGGCCGCTACCAGCTGCCTGGATTTGTCCAATTAGGAGTGAAAACAAGGTATGAGCACCATCGAAGAACGCGTCAAGAAAATCGTTGCCGAGCAACTTGGCGTCAAGGAAGAGGAAGTGACCAACAGTGCTTCCTTCGTTGAAGACCTGGGTGCCGACTCTCTTGACACCGTTGAGCTGGTGATGGCTCTCGAAGAAGAATTCGAGACCGAGATCCCGGACGAGCAAGCCGAGAAGATCACCACCGTTCAGGAAGCCATCGACTACGTGACTGCCCACGCGCAATAAGTCACCGTCAGCTTCCCGAGCTGCAGAAGCCGCACTGCCCTCAACAGGCGTGCGGCTTTTCTTTACGTGCAAGGCGCCTGTGCGCCTGAGTAGTAGAACAAGAGGAGATTGCTGTGTCGCGTAGACGCGTCGTGGTTACCGGTATGGGCATGTTATCGCCGCTGGGTAACGATGTGCCGAGCAGCTGGCAGGGCATTTTGGCCGGGCGCAGTGGCATTGGCCTGATCGAGCACATGGATTTGTCCGCCTATTCCACCCGTTTCGGTGGGTCGGTCAAGAATTTCGACGTCGAGCCGTATCTTTCCGCCAAGGAAGCCCGCAAGCTCGACCTGTTCATCCAGTATGGTCTCGCCGCCTCCTTCCAGGCCGTGCGTGATTCCGGGCTGGATATCACCGACGCCAATCGTGAGCGTATCGGTGTGGTCATGGGCTCCGGCATCGGCGGCCTGACCAATATCGAGAACAACTGCAAGGTGTTGCATGAGCAGGGGCCGCGGCGCATTTCGCCGTTCTTCGTGCCGGGCTCGATCATCAACATGATCTCCGGTTTCCTGTCGATCCACCTGGGTCTGCAGGGGCCCAACTACGCCATCGCCACCGCTTGCACCACCGGCACCCACTGCATCGGCATGGCTGCGCGCAACATCGCCTATGGCGAGGCTGACGTGATGGTTGCCGGCGGCGCCGAGATGGCGGCCTGTGGCCTGGGCATGGGCGGCTTCGGTGCGGCCCGCGCACTGTCGACGCGCAATGACGAGCCGACCAAGGCCAGCCGTCCGTGGGACAAGGGCCGTGACGGCTTCGTGCTCTCCGACGGTGCCGGCGCCCTGGTGCTGGAAGAGCTGGAGCACGCCAAGGCGCGTGGTGCCACCATCCACGCCGAGCTGATCGGTTTCGGCATGAGCGGTGACGCCTTCCACATGACCTCGCCGCCCGAAGACGGTGCCGGTGCCGCCCGCTGCATGGCCAACGCCCTGCGTGACGCCGGCATCAATGCCGACCAGGTGCAGTACATCAACGCCCATGGCACCTCCACCTCGGCCGGAGACCTGGCCGAGGCGCAGGCGGTGAAGAGCGTGTTCGGCGATCACGCCTACAAGCTGGCGGTCAGCTCGACCAAGTCCATGACCGGTCACCTGCTGGGTGCGGCGGGCGCGGTGGAAGCGATCTTCAGCGTGCTGGCGCTGCGCGATCAGGTTGCACCGCCGACCATCAACCTGGACGAGCCGGACGAAGGCTGCGACCTGGACTTCGTGGCGCACCAGGCCAAGGCCATGCCCATCGAGATCGCCCTGTCGAACTCCTTCGGTTTCGGTGGCACCAACGGTTCGCTGCTGTTCCGTCGGTATCACGGCTGATGCTGTGCTGGGTCAACGGCGCGCCCGGCGAGCAGTTGTCGGTTCGCGACCGTGGCCTGGCTTACGGCGATGGTCTGTTCGAGACCATCGCCGTGCGTGGCGGCCGCATCCCGCTGCTGACGCGGCATCTGGCGCGTCTTGGCGAGGGCTGCCGGCGTCTGTCCATGCCGCTCGATCTGGCGCTGCTGGAGGCCGAATTGCAGGCCTTCGCCGGGCAACTGGGCGAGGGTGTGGCCAAGCTGATCGTCACGCGTGGCGAAGGTCAGCGTGGTTATGCGCCGCCGCAGCCCTGCCAGCCGCTGCGCATCCTTCAGGCAGCCCCCTTGCCGCAGTATCCCGCCGCCCATGCCGAGCAGGGCGTGCGCCTATTTCCTTGTGCCACGCGCCTGGCCGAGCAGCCTCTGCTGGCTGGGCTCAAGCACCTCAATCGTCTGGAGCAGGTGCTGGCGCGGGCCGAATGGCAGGATGCCGAGTGCGCCGAAGGCCTGATGCGTGACGGCAGTGGCCGGGTCATCGAGGGCGTCTACAGCAATCTGTTTCTGGTCAGCGCCGGCACCCTGGTCACCGCCGAGCTGTCGCGCTGTGGCGTGGAGGGGGTGATGCGCGCCGAGATCATCGAGCAGGCGCAGATGCTTGGGGTGCCCTTCGAGTTACGCGATGTTGCCATGGACGAACTGCTGGCGGCCGACGAAGTCTTTCTCTGCAACAGCCTGTACGGCATCTGGCCGGTGCGCGCGTTGCAGGCGCAGCACTGGCCGGTCGGTACGCTCACCCGTAAACTGCAGGCCATCGTTCGCCGTCTCTTGGAATCCTGATCCGTGCTACGCAAGCTATTACTGCTGCTTCAATGCGGCCTGTTGTTGGCCGCGCTGCTGGTCGTCGGCGCCGCCTGGTTGCAGCACGAGGCCTTGGATCAACCGCTGCAACTGGACGCGGAGCGCCTGTTGCAGGTGCCGCCTGGTTCCACCCCCAGTGGGCTGCTCAATCAGCTAGAAAGCGAAGGGGTGATCCATGGCGCGCTCTGGCTGCGCCTTTACTGGCGCTTCAACCTCAAGGGGCCGTCCCTGCACAGCGGTGAATACCGCCTGCTGCCCCAGCAGACGGCGCGCGACATGCTCGGTCTGTGGCAGCGTGGCGAGGTGGTGCAGTACAGCCTGACCCTGGTGGAGGGCTGGAACTTCCACCAGTTGCGCGCCGCACTGGCCAGGCAGGAAGCACTGACGCAGAAGCTGGCCGACCTCGACGATGCCGAGGTGATGACACGCCTTGGCCTGGCCGGGCAGCACCCGGAGGGGCGCTTCTTCCCCGACACCTATCACTACGTGCGTGGCATGAGCGACGAGGATCTGCTGAAGAAGGCCAATGCCCGGCTCGAAAGCGTGCTCGCCGAGGAATGGCAGCAGCGCGCCGAGGGTTTGCCCTATCGCGACCCTTACGAGGCGCTGATCATGGCCTCGATGATCGAGAAGGAAACCGGCGTACCCGAGGAGCGTGACGAGATCGCCGGGGTGTTCATCCGGCGCCTGCGTCTGGGCATGCGCCTGCAGACCGACCCGACGGTGATCTATGGCATGGGCGAGGATTACAAGGGACGCATCACCCGCGCCGATCTGCGCACACCGACGCCCTACAACACCTACACCATCGATGGCATGCCGCCTACGCCGATCGCCATGGTCGGCCGTGAAGCCATCCACGCGGCGCTGCACCCGCGTGAAGGCAAGGCGCTGTATTTCGTCGCCAAGGGCGACGGCAGTCACGTATTCTCCAACACCCTCGACGAGCACAACCGCGCGGTGCGCGAGTACCAGCTCAAGCGTCGAGCCGACTATCGCTCCAGCCCTGCGCCGCGCGCGGCTGACAGCCAATAAGGTTTTATCGTGACCGGTCTGTTCATCACCCTCGAAGGCCCGGAAGGCGCCGGCAAGAGCACCAACCGCGACTACCTCGCCGAGCGCCTGCGCGAACGCGGCGTGGAGGTGCTGCTGACCCGTGAACCGGGCGGCACGCCCCTGGCCGAGCGCATCCGCGAACTGCTGCTGGCACCCAGTGACGAGCCCATGGCCGTGGATACCGAGCTGCTGCTGGTGTTCGCCGCCCGTGCCCAGCACCTGCAGCAGGTCATTCACCCGGCCCTGACCAGGGGCAGCGTGGTGCTGTGCGACCGTTTCACCGATGCCACCTATGCCTACCAGGGCGGCGGGCGCGGTCTGTCCATCGAACGCATCGCCCAGCTCGAGGCGTTCGTACAGGGCGAGCTGCGCCCGGATCTGACCCTGATCTTCGACCTGCCAGTGGAGGTGGGCCTGGCCCGTGCCGCCGCGCGTGGCCGCCTGGATCGCTTCGAGCAGGAAGGGCGCGGCTTCTTCGAGGCGGTGCGCCAGGCCTATCTGCAACGTGCGGCGCAGGCGCCACAGCGCTACCGGGTGCTGGACGCTGGGCAGAGCCTGGCTCAGGTACAGGCCGATCTCGACGCCCTGCTGCCGAGCCTGCTGGAGGCCTGCCGTGGCTGAGCGCTATCCCTGGCAGACGAACCTCTGGCAGCAGCTTGCCGGGCGTGCCCAGCATGCCCATGCCTACCTGTTGCACGGCCCGGCCGGCATCGGCAAGCGTGCCCTGGCCGAGCGCCTGATGGCGCGTTTGCTGTGCCTGAGCCCAAATGGCCTGGAGGCCTGTGGTCAATGCAAATCCTGCCACCTGCTGGCGGCCGGCACCCACCCGGATAATTTCGTCCTCGAGCCCGAGGAGGCAGACAAACCGATCAAGGTCGACCAGGTGCGTGAGCTGGTGGAGTTCGTGGTGCAGACCGCACAGCTCGGCGGGCGCAAGGTGGTGCTGCTGGAGCCGGCCGAAGCGATGAACCTCAATGCGGCCAACGCCCTGCTGAAAAGCCTGGAAGAGCCTTCCGGCAATACCGTGCTGCTGCTCATCAGCCACCAGCCCAGCCGCTTGCTGCCGACCATCAAGAGCCGCTGCGTGCAGCAGGCCTGCCCTTTGCCAGGGCAGGACGAGAGCCTGGCCTGGTTGGCCGGCGCACTGCCCGAGGCCAGCGAGGAAGAACGTGACGAGCTGCTGACCCTGGCCGCCGGCTCGCCGCTGATGGCGCTGCGCCTGCAGGAGCAAGGCGTGCGCGAGCAGCGGGCGCAGGTGGTCGAGGGGGTGAAGAAACTGCTCAAGCAGCAGGCGACGCCGAGCCAACTGGCAGAAAGCTGGAAAGCCTTGCCGATGAAGCTCTTGTTCGATTGGTTCTGCGACTGGGCGCAACTGATGCTGCGCTATCAGTTGACCCAGGACGAACAGGGCCTTGGCCTGGCCGACATGCGCAAGGTGGTGCAATACCTGGCGGACAAGACGCCCCAGGCCCAGGTGCTGGCCGTGCAGAGCTGGCTGCTGGAGCAGCGGCAGAAGGTGATCGGCAAGGCCAACCTCAACCCGGTGTTGCTGCTCGAAGCCTTGCTGGTGCGGTGGGCAGCCTTGCCCAGCAGCGAGCGCGCTTGAGCCGCTGCCCCTGTGGATGGGGCAGGGCGTCACATTTGCCATCCTTATGCTGGCCAGCGGTTTGCACCCGAACCCGCGCAGGCCCTAGAATCGAGCAGCTAAGCAATAGCCGCCAGGAATACGCCAAATGAGCCTGCCTCCCAATCTGGGTCCTCGTAACGGAATCTTGTCCCTGACCATCAAGGACAAGTCCGTGCTCTATGCGGCATACATGCCCTTCATCAAGAACGGCGGCTTGTTCATCCCCACCAACAAGAGCTACAAGCTCGGTGACGAAGTGTTCATGCTGCTCAACCTGATGGACGAGCCGGAAAAGATTCCGGTGGCCGGCAAGGTGGTGTGGATCACTCCCAAGGGTGCCCAGGGCAACCGTGCCGCCGGTGTCGGCGTGCAATTCAACGAAGGCGACGCCACGGCGCGCAACAAGATCGAGACCTACCTGGCCGGCGCGCTGAAGTCCGATCGTCCGACTCATACCATGTAACAGCAGCGGTAAGCTGCAAGCCACAAGCGACAAGAATGCCGCTGCGCTCGCGCTCGCTTTCACTTGCAGCTTGAAGCTTGCCGCTCGAGGCTTTACCAGATGCTTATCGACTCCCATTGCCACCTCGACCGTCTCGATCTCGCTGCCCATGGCGGCTCCCTCGACGCGGCGCTCGATGCTGCGCGCGCCGCTGGTGTCGGGCACTTCCTGTGCATCGGCGTCAGCGCCGACAACGCCGCCACGGTGAAGAACCTGGCCGAGCGCTATGCCGATGTCGATTGCTCGGTGGGCGTGCACCCGCTGGATCTCGAACCGGGCGCCGAACCGGCGCTGGACTGGTTGCTCGGTGAGCTGGCCCATCCCAAGGTGGTGGCCATTGGCGAAACCGGCCTGGACTACCACTACGAACCCGAATCCGCCGCCTTGCAGCAGGCCTCGTTTCGCCTGCATCTGGAGGCGGCCCGCATCACCGGCAAGCCGGTGATCGTGCACACCCGCGAAGCCCGCGCCGATACCCTGGCGCTGCTGCGTGAAGCGGCGTTGCCCCAGGCCGGTGTGCTGCATTGCTTCACCGAGGACTGGGAGATGGCCAAGGCCGCCCTGGATATCGGCTTCTACATTTCGCTGTCGGGCATCGTCACCTTCCGCAATGCCGAGGCGCTGCGCGAAGTGGCGCGCCAGGTGCCGGCCGACCGCCTGCTGGTGGAAACCGACTCCCCCTACCTGGCGCCCGTGCCGCACCGGGGTAAGCCCAACCTGCCGCAGTACGTGCGCGAGGTGGCCGAGTACCTGGCGGTGCTGCGTGGGGTGAGTTACGAGACCCTGGCCGAGCAGACCGGCAATAACTTCAAGCGTCTGTTTCCGTTGGCTGGCGTGGCGTGATGAGGTAGCTCGGATGCAATCCGGGGAATTGGATGTACCCGGATTGCATCCGGGCTACGGTTCCTGGGCTGGCCAGTTTGCTTGGTACCGGACTGGCAATACACTTTTGTGTTCTTGCGTCTGTTCCGAATTGCCGCGTTTCTGCTGATGTTTTTTGGTTTCGCCCTCCCGGGCGAGTCACTTTTGACGGGCAAAAGTAACCAAAACCCTCCGCCCGATCATCCGGCCCTCGCTGCGCGAGGGTTCGCTCACTCCATCGCCGCTCCAGAGGCCCGCCGCGGTGGGCCATCCCTGGCCCATCGCGGCTCTCGCGACATCCATGTCGCTCAACCTCTTCCACGACGATTGCGTTCGCCCTCCTGGGCGGGCTCTGCACGCGCCTGAACCTCCAGTAACTCAGGTGTAGCTAGGAGTGCTCTGGCAAGAGCAACAGCGAACGACCTGGCTGTCGAGTGAAACCAATACTTTCAGGCGCGCGGAATTCCCCCTTCAGGAGGCCGAACGCAGGCATTGCGCAGGGGGCGAGTGGCATGGATGCCACGAGAGGCGTAATGGGCCAGGGATGGCCCATGTACGCCGACCCCGGAGCGATGCCGGAGTGAGGGAAGTCGAGCGCAGCGAGACCCGGATGGCGGGGGTGCGTTTCTTTTGCTTACTTTTCTTTGCGCATTTCAAAGAAAAGTGAGTCGCCCGAGGGGGCGAAACAAGGAGTATCTGAATACACCGCAGCGGCGTCCAGAACACCAAAAAACAAACTTGCCAGTTCAGTATCAAGGCCAGCGTGCACCATACCCCCACCAAGCACCCAAAAAAAACCCGGATTCTGGGGGATGAATCCGGGTTAAGACCATTAGGAGTAAAGCAAGGCACAGTCGTGCCCACACTGGTGGGACACTTGGGGGGATATGCCGCACACCAGCAGTTTTCAGTATTGGTCAGCCTCGCCGAGCGTCCAGGCCAAATGGAATCTTTCTTAAACGGATTTGGAATACCCCAGGCGCTGTTGAGTCCTCAGCCTTTTGCCAGCTGGGCCAGCAAGCCCAAGGTGTCCTCGATCACCTGCTCGCGGGTGTAGAAATGTGGCGACAGGCGGACGCCGGCGCCACGCTGGACGCAGATGATCTGCTCCTCGCGCAGGCGTTGTTGCAAGGCCGTGTTGTCCCAGCCGGCCAGGCTGAAATTGACGATGCCGGCACGGCGTTGCGCCTCGAGCGGGCTGTGGATCACCGCGCCCGGCAATGCGCCGATGCCCTCGCTCAGGCGTTGCACCCGCTGTTCCAGCAACTCGCCGACTCGTGCCATGCCGACCTCTTCGAGCAGCGACAGGCTCGCTTCCAGGGCGAAGGCGCCGAGCATGTTCGGGCTGCCGCACTCGAAGCGCCGCGCGCTGCGTGCCGGCTGCCAGTCCTGGCGCGTGTAGTCGCCGGCATGCTCGAGCATGTGCCAGCCATACTCCTGCAGGGCGAGCTGCTCGCGCACCGGGTTGCGGCAATAGAACACGCCGAGCCCTTCCGGGCCGAGCATCCATTTGTGGCCGTCGGCCATGGCGAAATCGCAGTCATAGGCCTGCACGTCGAAGGGCAGGGCGCCGAGCTGTTGGATGGCATCGATGCAGAACAACACGCCATGCTGTCGGCAGCCCTGGCCGAGGCGTGGCAGATCCAGACGCAGGCCACTGGCATACTGCACGGCGCTGATCGATAGCAGCCGCGTGCGCGGGGTGATGGCGGCCAGCAGGGCGGCCTCCGGGTCGGCACCACGGAGGTTCACCTCGATCACCTCCACGCCCTTGGACGCCAGGGCCAGCCAGACGATGCGGTTGGAGGGGAATTCCTCGTCGCTGATGATCACCTGATCACCGGGGCGCCAGTCCAGACCGAAGGCGACGAAGGAAAGTGCCTCGGAGGTATTCTTGACCAGTGCGATATCGCCGGTGCTTGGTGCGTTCATCAGGCGCACGAGGCGTTCACGTAGGCTACGCTCAAGTTTCAGCCAGTCGGAATAGTCACGTGCACCGCTGGTCACGTTCGCTTCCGAGAACCGCTGCACCGCTTCAGCACTGCGTCTGGGCCAGGGGGCGACCGCCGCATGGTTCAGATAACGCAGATCGGGCGCTTGGGGAAACTCATCATGAAACACGTACATGGTCGGATGATCCGTGCAATTTGGCTACATTTAGGCATAATGTGCGCCTTCAAATTTTGACTCCGCAGTCCCTTTATGCAGAAAGAACCCCGTAAGGTCCGCGAATTTCGCCGCCGCGAACAAGAGATTCTCGACACGGCACTGAAACTCTTCCTCGATGAAGGGGAAGACAGCGTCACCGTCGAAATGATCGCCGACGCGGTGGGTATCGGCAAAGGCACCATCTACAAGCACTTCAAGTCGAAGGCGGAGATCTACCTGCGCCTGATGCTCGACTACGAGCGCGACCTGAACGAGCTGCTGCATTCCTCCGACGTGGATCGCGACAAGGAGGCGCTGTCGCGCGCCTACTTCGAGTTCCGCATGCGCGATCCGCAGCGCTATCGCCTGTTCGACCGCCTGGAAGAGAAGGTGGTCAAGGGCAATCAGGTACCGGAGATGGTGGAGCAACTGCACAAGATCCGCGCCTCCAACTTCGAGCGTCTGACCCAGTTGATCAAGGGCCGCATCGCCGAAGGCAAGCTGGAAGACGTGCCGCCGTACTTCCACTACTGCGCCGCCTGGGCACTGGTGCATGGCGCCGTGGCGCTGTACCACTCGCCGTTCTGGAGCAACGTGCTGGAGGATCAGGAAGGCTTCTTCCAGTTCCTCATGGATATCGGCGTGCGCATGGGCAACAAGCGCAAACGCGACTGAGTACGACCTCGCGACACTGCGATCGCGACCTCGCCGCTTCCGAGGCCGGCCTGCACCTATGAGGCGGCCGGCCTCGCGATATACTCCGGGCATCGAGCCATCGGAGCCTTTCATGATCGTCGACCGCCAGGGCAGACGTTTTCGCAACCTGCGTGTCAGCCTCACTGCCGCCTGCAACTATGCCTGTACCTATTGCGTGCCGGACGGCAAGCGCCTGGTCGCCGCTCAGGACGAACTGTCCGCCGATGCCCTGGCGCGTGGCGTGGCCTATCTGATCGAGGCAGCAGGCATCGAGCGGCTGCGCATCACCGGTGGCGAACCGCTGGTCAGCACGCGGCTGGAGCCCTTTCTGCGCCAGGTCAGCCAGATGGGCCTGGATGACATCAGCCTGACCACCAATGGTCAGTTGCTCGAGCGCAAGCTGCCACTGCTGATTGACTGCGGCATCCGTCGTTTAAATGTGTCCCTCGACACCCTCGATGCCGCTGCTTTCCGCAGCATCGCCCGTGGTGGCGATCTGGCCACCGTGCTGGCGGGCATGGAGGCGGCGCGTGAGGCGGGAATCAAGATCAAGGTCAATATGGTGCCGCTGCGTGGGCAGAACCTCGACCAGGTATTGCCTCTGCTGGATTACTGCCTGGAACGCGGCTTCGAGTTGCGCTTCATCGAGCTGATGCGCATGGGCCATCTGGCCCGTGATGGCAACGCCTTCAATCAGCAGTTCGTTGCTCTGCCGGAGTTGCTCGAGCTGATCGGCAGCCGCCATCAGTATGTGCAGGCCAGCGCCCCGGTGGATGCCACGGCGATGCGCTACGCCATTCCGGGCGTCGGCCATTTCGGCGTGATCGCCAACGAGAGCGTGCCGTTCTGCCGCACCTGCTCACGCCTGCGCCTGTCGTCCACCGGCTGGCTGCATGGCTGCCTGTCGTCGAGCAACCGTCACTATGTCGGCGACCTGTTGGACAAACCGCGCCACCAGGCTCTGCCAGCGCTGCAACGCTTGCTGATCAAGGCGTTGGGAGACAAGCAGGACCTGGCCTTTTCCGGCGGTGCCACGGTGATGAAGATCATCGGCGGCTGACGGCCTGTGCATCCTTGCGCAGCCTTTGTGGCCGGGCATCGCGCCAGGTAAAGCTTTCGTCACGCGAGGATCATGGGAGCCAGGATGTCTTCGCACCACTGCTTGAAGGTGGTCGGCGTGGTGTTCTCGGGGGTGCGTTGCACACTGTTGTCCAGGCCTTGATTCTTGGCTTTGTACATGTCGATCATGGCACTGGCCATGGCGCTGGAGAATCCTCGCTGGACGAAGCCAGCCTGGAGGTCATCGAAGCTGATTTGCTGGTAACGCACGGTTTTACTCAGCACGGCTGTCATGATGTCCGCCATCTCGTTGAGCGATAGATCCTCCGATCCGAGTAGCGCTACTTCGCGCTGATCGCTCCAGCTCTGATCCAGTAGCAGCCGAGCGGCAGCGGAGGCTATGTCGCGGGTCGCTACCGTGGGTAATCTGCGGTCTGCGTCGATGGGGAGAAAGAACACTCCGTGGTCACGAATCGACGCGGCCTGGCGCGCGACGTTGTCCATGAATGAAGGCATGGTCAGGGCGCAGAAACTCACACCGGTGCTGGCAATCAAGTCGTCCATGGCGAGCGAGGCGGTGACGTATCCGGCTTGAGCCGCCAAGGGGGTATTCCTCCCCAGGGCCGATACGCTGACGACGCGACGCACGCCATGGCGGAGGATTGCCTGGCAGGCTGGGCGAGTGAAGTTCAGGTAGGCGTCCATGGCACTCGTTGCCTGAACGTCGGGCGGGCACAGCCAGAACAGGGTATCGGTATCGCTGAAGGCGGCATCGACGACGGCGGGATCACCGTGCGAGCCCTGAACGATGTCGATATGGCCTCTCACGGACTCGGGAATGCGGGAGGGGTTGCGTTCGATCACGCGGATGGGGGCGCCACTGGCCAGGATGTTTTCCAGAACTTGGCTGCCTATGTTTCCCGTAGGTGTGGTGATCAGGATTCTGTTCCTGCGCTCCGCCGAGGTCGCCGAAACGCCAGGACTCGTCAGTGCCCCCTCACTGGTGGTCGTTGTCATTGCGCCAAGGAAACGGCGCCGTTCTAGATCCTGCAGGTCGGAGGTGGGAAAAGCTTCTTCTTTGTCAGTCATGGCCATTTTCTCGCGTGTTCGGACAAATCGCATGTCGAAGTTGTGATCGAGATTAGGCCTGACAGCCCTTGGCTGATATGCGTGGAAGTCCTGTTTATCTTGGTGTCAGTCCAGAGTCGAAGGATCGGTCGCGCAGAGGCGGGGAGGTTTTCATGGACAGTCTTTTTCGCCTTGCGCTGACGGCTTGGTCTGCGCGAGATTCTCTATGCCGTCCTCATCCGAACGCCAGGAAATGCTCATGGATCCGCTGTCAGACATCCTCTCGCTGTTGAAACCCCGCAGCTATGTTTCAGCAGGTGTGGAGGCGGGTGGCGCATGGTCAGTGCAGTTCCCGGAGCAGAGCCGGCTCATCAAATGCTATGCCGTGGTCTCCGGCGAGTGTTGGTTGAAGGTGGAGGGCATGCCCGAGGCTGTACACATGAGCACGGGCGATTGCTTCGTCCTGCCTCGCGGCTGGCCTTTTCGTCTGGCCAGTGATCTGACATTGCCGGCGGCACCCTCCAGTGACTATTTCCCACCCCCTCGGCCCGGCGCGGTGGTGACGATCAATGGTGGGGGCGATTTCTTTCTGGTAGGCAGCCGATTCGGTGTCAGCGGTGGGCATAGCGAAACCCTGATGAAGATGCTGCCTCCGGTCGTACATATCTGCAGTGCGGTGGAGCAGGCCGCATTGCGCTGGGCCGTGGAGCGGATGATGCAGGAGCTGCATGATCCAGCGCCTGGCGGCGCTCTCATCGCCCAGCACCTTGCACATATGATGCTGGTGCAAGCGCTGCGGCTGCATGTGCAGGAAGGCGCCCCGACTCCTAACGGCTGGCTGTTTGCCGTGGCGGACAAGCAGTTGGGGCCGGCAATCGGAGCCATCCATGCCGACCCGGCCTACCGTTGGACGCTGCCCGCTTTGGCCGAGCGTGCCTGTATGTCGCGTTCTGCGTTCGCTCTGAAGTTTCGTACGGCCGTTGGCAGTGCGCCGATGGAGTACGTGACGCAATGGCGCATGCTTCTAGCCGGCGATAGGCTGGAGAGTTCCACTGAGCCTGTCTCGAGCATTGCCGCGTCGCTTGGCTACGAGTCAGAAAGTGCATTCAGTACGGCATTCAAGCGTGTGATGGGCTTGTCTCCTCGGCAGTACGCGCGGTGTTGTGAACGCTCTCCTGCTCAGGTGGAGCAATGAGGCGATGCCCGAGTTGGCGTCATTCGCTGCGGCTGGCTATTGGCACCATCCGTTGCGCCCAGATGGCCAGGCACACCATGACCAGCAGGATTCCCGCCAGCACGGCCGAGGAGCCGATTGTGCCCAGATCCAGGCCGCCTTTTTCCGTGCTCTTGGTCAACACGTCGCCGAGGGTGGCGCCGAAGGGGCGAGTGAGCACGAAGGCAATCCAGAACAAGGCCACGCGCGATAGCTGTGTGCGGTAGTAGGCCAGCGCTACCACAGCCAGCAGGCTGCCGATCAACAGCGCGCCACCGGCGAAGCCCAGGCCCGAGTCGTCGGCCAGATAGTCGCCCAGAGCAGTGCCCAGGGTATTGGAGACCAGGATCGCACCCCAGTAAAACAGCTCGCCGCGACGGCTGCTGATGTGATCCACCGACAAGGATTTCTCGCTCAGGCGCCAGGCGATCAGTACGCTCGCCAGCAGGCTGACCAGCACCACTGCCCCGGCGGCATAGCCCAGGCCCAGCGAACGATCCATGAAGTCCGATAGGGTCGTGCCGGCGGTGCTGGTGGTGAGGATCACCGTCCAGTACAGCGCCGGTTGGTAGCTGCGTGCGCGCAACTGGCCAAGCAGCGAGACGACGAACAGGCTGATCAGTAGCAGCGAGCTGAGCGCGTAGCCGATGTTCAGGGTCATCGACAGCAGGTCACCCGCGGTTTCGCCGAGGGTGGTGGCGCAGATCTTCATGACCCAGAAGGCCAGGGTTATCTGGGGGAGTTTGTTCATGGTGGCGTCTCGTGCAGTGCCAAGGGGTTCGGCAGGTGTTGGCAGCCTAGGCAGGCGCATGTCGAGGCGCCGTCAAGAAAGCATGAAAAAATCGTCAAGGTCGCGGGGCTCCGTTCGACTCCGAAGGCCAGGCATTTGTGGATGGCTGGCGCAGAATCTGCATCCCTGCCTTATCCGCCGGTTTTCCGTCACCGGCTCGTGGAGGATCGATGCATGCGTAACCTGTTTCTCCTGCTGGCGCTGCTGGGGCTGGCCGGCTGCATGAAGGTCAGCGACCTGGCCAGTGGTGCCGAGTATCACCTGCGTGACGCCGGGTTCCTCGACCATGGTCGCACCGAGCGCATGGCCTCGCGGCGCTTGCAGCAGGATTCCTTCATCTATATCGCCCAGGGCCATTTCGTGCCGCCTGGACATGGCTACCCGCGGCCCAACGTGGTGGCCGAGGAGGCCTTCAAGGGCTTCGTCCAGTATTTCCCGCTGGTGCGCCGCGCCAAGCAGCCGTTGGGCCTGGAACAGGCGATGGCCGAGGCTCGCGATGCGGGCGCCCATTACCTGCTCTACAGCCGCTTCGCCTACAGCGACGACCGCATCGGCAACGAGGATGAATGGGCGGATCAGGAAGCTCTGGATCGCCTGGGTACCGACCGCGCCGTGATCCAGTTGATGTTGATCGAGACCAACACACGCTTTCTGGTGGACACCGCACGCATCCGCAGCCGTGGCGGCTTCCTGACGTTCTACGATGCCCAGCCGCAGGATCTCATCGGCCCACCGCTGGAGGAGTACGCCCGCAGTTTGCTGGGCGTGGCGCGCTGAGCCGGTTGCTGGCGTAACCCTACTGGTCGCGGCTAGCAGGCTGTTGAAAAACTACCTGCGTTGCCATTGCTGCGTTAAAAACAGCCTCAAAATGCTCATTTACAACACG